>DATKHR010000331.1:0-13998 GCA_035510155.1 Vicinamibacterales bacterium | reverse complement strand
GTGTTTGCTCAGAAATGTGCCCAAACGGTGTGCCCGAAACGAGTGTGGCCTCGACGATACAAAGCACTCTTGCGGCTGCACTTAGCGTCGAAGGCGACGGTCTAATCGAGGGTCGCCTTCACCGCGTTGCTGTCGTGGGTTTTCGTGTAAGTGTCTCTATCCCGTATACTTGCAGGTACGCGGTGAGGTGGCTGAGTGGTCGAAAGCCGCGGTTTGCTAAGGCTGCTGGAAGTCACGGAACGGGCCTGAAATCGACGATTTCAGGCCGTTTTTTTATTGGGAGCTTAGTTGGCGTTGGCTGCCGGATGATGGGCGTCGGACCGCGTGCGGGCACACTGGTGGGCACACTGGAGCCGATGCCAATGTGTGCCTTTCGGGTACACGTTGCTTCGCACACAGGAACGGGGCTCATACAGCATGGACGTCACGCAATCGGTGGTGACGCGTACGCCCTCGCGGGCCGTGTCACCGGCGGCAGCTTCGGGCGATCCGTCCGCTACGGTGCGAGCGGGTCAATCCAGGTCCACGTGCTTCCCGATGACGCTTGCGACGAATCCGCTGCGAGCGGCCGGATCGTCGAAGAGGGCACGGATGCGGGTCCGTACCGCCGCGTCGACGCCGGCGTTGGCTGCGGCCGTCAAGGTGTGGGAGTAGGCGGCCCTGACATCGAGGGGCGCGACCTCGTAGCCGTAGCCTCGGACGAGCCAACGAAGGGCTGCGAGCCCCGCTTCAACGGCAAACACAGGATTCGTCTGGGCGAAGTCGCGGGCCGCCCGAGTCAGCGTCTTCGGATCGCACGGCGTCGTGTTGGCGAGAGCGACCGCCTCGTCGAACAGCTTCGCATCCTTCGCGGCGGCGAACCACTTGCCCTCCTCACCGGGCGTGTGACGAACGAGGTCCGCCAGAACGACGCCGGGCGGCCTGACGCCAGGAGAATGCGCTCACACAGGCTGTCGATGTCACGGTCGTTGGCCCACGGGCTGCGGCAACGCCCGGCGTACGCGATCGCCTCAGCGCTTCGCCCTTGTGCAGCCAGGGCCTTCACAGCCCACCGTTTGTACGACCACAAGACATCGCTCTGCCCGAGTTCGATTAGTTCGTCGTAACGCCCGGCCGTGAAGAGGGCGCTCAACACGCCGACGTGCCGTGGAAATAACCACGTGTCGACTTGTCCGACGAGAGCGCGAGGCGCGTGATGGTGATCAGGCGGTCGGCCCATTCGGACGCAAGTCCCCCGGAGCTACACAGCTCGCCCCAGTACTCGACGAGCGCTCGATGTAAGGGATTTGGTCCGCGGCGTGGGCCTCGAACAGGCGATCGAGCCATGCGGCACGTGTTCTGGCGTCGGCCGGCGCGCCGGCAATGACGGGGACGAGCTCGGCGATCGTGCGATTGACGGCGCTACCGATCGCGCCGGACGAGCTGTCGACGTGCTCCAGGGCTGGCGAAATGCGTTCGAGCAACGCGATCGCGCCCTCCGCCGCGAGAATTGGCTCGAGGCGTGCGACCTGCCTGATCTCGGAAAGTGCTTCCTGGAGCCGCGTGATGGCTGGTTGCGATTTCCATCCGAAGGCGTGCCTGCGGAACCGTGTCTTGAAGCGCCAGGAGTGGCCACGAGCGTTCGGCATGCGACGCTCGCCATTCTAGCGGGGCAAGCGCGCGATCAGGAGGAACCCACGCCGTGTTGCGCATGCGCTATGCTGACGCTCGAGATGCCTCGCGCAAATCGACCTGGATCGACGACAGCCACCCGCCTCAAGCAGCGCAGCCGTGAAGGGCACGACCTCGTGTTGGACGCGGGTGAGCGCAGGCTCGTGAAGTCAGTCGAGCGCGGCGAATGGACGACCGTCGCCGGATTCCGGGTGGCGAAGGCTCGCCACGCGCGCTCTGCGACCGCGACTCTTCGACGCGTCCGCAAGGCGTAGGCGCGGAGGGCACTGTGACAGGTCTTCGCCACCGGCGACGTCGCGTGCCGGCGAAAGACCCCGAGATCGACCGAGCGCTGGAAGCCATGAGCGCGCCAGAGCTGCGTGCAGCCGTGCGCGCCGTCCTGGATGAGCTCGATGAGGACGTCAAGGCATCGGTCGTCGACACGCTGATCGGGCGAGCCACCAAGGCCTCGTCGGGTTGGAGGCCCGCACGTCCGTCTCAGCCGACCGTGGAGGACGCCCAATCGTTCGCGGACGCGGCGCACCGCATCGGCCACGCGGATCCGGACGACGTAACCGAGTATCTACGTCGGGCCACGAAAGCCTTCCTCGCGGGCGATCACGCGAGCGCCAGGGCCGTCTTCAAAGCGATCTTGCCGCCGATTGCCAGCGTCGACATCGATCTCGGCCAGCACGAGCTCGTCGAGGAGGTGTTGGGAGTCGACGCGCGGGCGTGCGTCGCTCAGTACGTCGCGAGTGTGTACACCACGACGCCGCTTCGCAATCGCGCCGACGCGATACTTCGCGCACTCGAACAGGTCGAGGGCGTCGGGACGCTTTTGAGTCCGATCAAGGATATGGAGGACGTCTCGGCGGGAGTGTTGCCGGATCTCAGGGCGTTCCTTCCGCAGTGGGTGAAGCGCCTCCAACGGTTCCGCCCGTCCAAGGACGAGTGGGAGACCGAGCACGAGCGATGGCTGCGCGACGCCGTTTTTCGTGCGGACGGCGTCGACGGTCTCGAGCGGATCGCGCGAAAGACGAAGCGGCCTCAGGCGTGCCTCGCCTGGTATGAGGCGCTCGCTGATCAGGGTGACTGGACGGCTGCGATCAAGGCATGCGACGCGGCCGCGAGGCTGGTGCGCCAGTCGCACTGGCGCGGCGAACTCCTCGACGGGGGCGCACTCGCGGCTCAGGAGCTTGGCCTGCCCGATCTGTCCAAGCGGCTGGAAGCCGCGTGGCGCGCCGCTCCCAGTCTGACACGGTTGCTGCGTTGGCTAGCCGTCGACGGTCACGAGCAGGAGCCCCTCCGAACGAAGGCCGCGAGGGCCGTGGCTCGTTGTCCCAAGATGGCCGGGCGGCAGGTCGGGCTGCTACGCGTGCTCCTTGGCGACGTCACCGGGGCCGCAACGTTGCTGTCGAAGTCTCCGGGTCTGGGCTGGTCCAATCCCGACCATCCCGGACACTCGCTGTTCCCGTTACTGGCCACGTTGTTATCGAACGGGGCCATCGGCGATACGCTCGTGACGGAGCTCGAGGCGACCGTCCGAGATCCGCTGGAATCCTTCGCGATGACGGACGAAGGGCACAAGCCGAAGCTGACCACGCCCTCGATGGTCGCGCTGATCCAGCGCGCGCGCCCCGGCATCACGCCGACCGACCCGGACCGCGACGCCGCCATCGACGCGATGCGTATCGCAGCGGAGAAGCGAACAGACGGGATCCTCGGTAACTCCAGGCGACAGCATTACGGTCACGCCGCGCTGCTCGTCGCGTCGTGCGTCGCGTTTGCGCCCCAGAGCCGCGCAGCCGAGACCCTGAGATGGGCGACGGCTCTCCGCCAACAGTACTGGCGTCGCCACGCGTTCAGAGCAGAGCTGGCACGAGCGTGTGAGAGCCTGGGTGTGCTCGTGCCATCCTGGACCCCGCGTAGCGTCGCGTGAGTCCTATCGGCTTCCTTCTTCTTGCATGAGCTGATGTACGCGCTGATGTGACAGCCCCAGGAGACGAGCAGCATCGCGCGCGCTCATTCTCAGTTTTCCGGTTCGCAAGACGTGGACGGCGCGTCGAGCAGCGCGGGCGGCCCGCCGGTCTTCTTCGTCGGCCTTCTTGCGAAGAGTCGCATAAGCGCGAATTGCCTTCGTCGCGGCACTCGGTAGCTTCACGTCGTCCACGATCGGGGCCCCGCGCGCATTGTCGACGAACAGTTCCAGCGCCTCTCGGATGCGGCGTCGAGCCTCGTCGACGGTGCGACCCTGTGTGTGGCACCCGCGGATACCGCGCACGGTGGCGACCCACCAGCCCGACTCGTCTCGCTCGTAAGCCACGCGATAAGACTTCACGGCTTCTTCAACCATCCCTTTCCGAGGCACGGCTCCAGGTCGCGCTCGATACGGCGCAGCAGACCGGGCCCGATGTCTTCACCCGTATGAACCGGTACGGTCGTAACGCAGCGACCGCATTCGATGCGTAGATGCGAGCCTCGTTGCCGGCTCTCGACGCAACCGAAGGACCTCAGGATGCGCCGAAGGTCCTTCGCGGTCACGAGATCAGGATAGCCGATGACCGCGCGATGTGTCTATGTCGATAGACAGATGCAGGCCTGAAGCGTCATCAGCGGCGCAACTGCCGACGTCGTCTGGTTCGGAACCCTCGCTGCGGTGATCATCAGCATTCGTTCTCCGACGCACTGGAGAACCTGCAACGACGCACAACGCGCCATCAGCGCGCCCCGGAATCTCAATGCCTTTTTGCGAGTGTGCCCAAAGTCCGTCGGTTCTCATCGTGAAATCAGGCGGTTTGTCGGTCGAATTTGACGAAGGCGACGGTTTGAAAGACCGTTGTAGGTTCGAGCGAAAAAGCTGGATCCGGGAAGTGCTGATTTCACGTACACTTAGCGTCTGCGGTGAGGTGGCCGAGAGGCTGAAGGCGGCGGTTTGCTAAACCGTTATACGGGCTAAAACCTGTATCAAGGGTTCGAATCCCTTCCTCACCGCCATTCGCATGGCTCCCCGCGTTCGATTCGCTCCGTCCCCTACCGGATTCCTCCACATAGGCGGCGCCCGCACTGCGCTCTTCAATTGGCTGTTCGCTCGCCGGTACGGCGGCGTGTTCGTGCTTCGGATCGAAGACACCGATGCTGAGCGTTCAACGGTGGAGATGGTCGAGGGGATTCTCGATGGGATGCGATGGTTGGGCCTCGATTGGGACGAAGGGCCGAAGATCGGCGGGCCGTATGCTCCGTACTTCCAGTCGGCGCGGCTCGAGCGGCATCGCGATCTCGCGGAGCAGTTCGTGCGACAGGGTCTGGCGTACTATTGCTACTGCACTCCAGATGAGCTTGCGCTGAAACGAGAGGCGGCCGCGCGGAAAGGTGAGGGCTGGAAGTACGACCGGACGTGCAGTCGACTGTCTGCCGGCGAGATTGCCGCGTTTGAGAAGCTTGGAACGCCGCGGGCCGTCAGATTCAGAGTGCCTGATGGCGGCATCAGGTTCGACGATCTCGTCCATGGCCCGATCGAAATCGACGGCGCTCACATCGAGGACTTCGTTATCCTTCGCTCGGATGGGCAACCGACGTATCACCTGTCTGTCGTCTCGGACGACATCGACATGGCGATCACGCACGTCGTGCGTGGCGACGATCACATCTCGAACACACCAAAGCAGATTCTGCTCTATCAGGCGGCCGGCGTCGCTGCGCCGAAGTTTGCGCACGTGCCGCTCATACTGGGCCCGGACCGGAAGCGATTGAGCAAGCGTCACGGGGCGACCTCGGTGATGGAGTACGCGAGGCAGGGTTATGTGCCGGAAGCGATGGTGAATTTTCTCGCACTGCTCGGCTGGTCGCCCGCGAGCCACGGACTCGAGGGCCGTGAGCTCTTTTCGCGCGACGAGCTCGTGCGCGCGTTCGCCCTGGAGGGCATCAGCGGCGGCAACGCGGTCTTTAATCCGGAGAAGCTCGAGTGGTTCAACCAGCAACAGATCATGCGGCTTGCGCCCGATGATCTTGCGCGACGTGTGAAGCCGTGGTTCGAGGCCGCGGGGCTGTGGCACGACGACCTCCTTACGAACCGTCATGCCTGGTTCTTCGCGGTCCTCGAGCTGTTCAAGCCGCGCGCCAAGCGCCTCGGGGATTTCGTCGCGCAATCGCGCTTCCTGTTTGTGAGTCTTCTCGAAGACGATGATTACGACGGGAAGGCAGTCGAGAAGTATTTGTCGCCTGAGGGGATCGGCGAGTATCTGACGGCACTCGCAGCGGTGTTGAATGCGTTGCCGAACTTCGATGCGGTGTCGACGGAGGCCGCCCTGAGGAATACGGCTGAGGCACGCGGTGTGAAAGCGGCGTCGTTCATCCATGCAGTGCGTGTCGCGGTAACAGGCAAGTCGGTAAGCCCGGGACTGTTCGACGTGCTCGTTCTGCTTGGCCGCGAGCGCGTCCATAAGCGGCTACTGGCGGCTGCGCGCATCGTGTCGGCATCGCGCTACCACTAGTCTCCCCTCAGATTCCATTCCCGAAGCGGCGATGCGTCAGTGGTTTGAGCTTGGTCGGGCGAGTGTTTTCCACGGATGGTCCTGCTCTGCGCACCCGCTGGGAAAGCGCTTTCCTAAGTCCTTTCTTGACGTTGATTTACCTGAGCTGAGTGGCACATCGGTTGCACATCCGCCCGAGCGAGCGAACGTGCACAGCGCTCGGAAGATCTGGACGCGATGGCGAGTCCGGGCGGGAGGTAATCGTGGCCAAAGAGGATCGAGGTTTTGCGTCGATGGATCGGAGCAAGCAGCGCGACATCGCGAGCAAGGGAGGCAAGGCGGCGCACCAGAAGGGGACGGCGCACGAGTGGACGAGCGAGGAAGCGCGCGAGGCGGGACGCAAAGGGGGAATGGCCAGTCATCGCCGGAAGCAGGAGCAGCAGCCGACTGACGCGACGGGGCGTGAATCTGCAGATGACGGCTCAGAGGCCCTGATGGGCGTCGACAGCACGGGGTAGCGGTTTGCCCAGTGCCGGGCGCGGCGACTATAATCAAAAGTTCTGGCTCATCGGTCGCGTCGCGGCTGGCACTGGGAGGTCGTCCAACGGTAGGACACGTGGCTCTGGACCACGGTATCGGGGTTCGAATCCCTGCCTCCCAGCCATATCTCGTTAAGGGACAATAACTTACTGTCAACGAGTTTCCTTTTCAAATCCCTGCCTCTCGGTCAAATATTCCGTTCAGGGAGTTCGCCTTCCGCGCTTGCCTTGTCACCGTCTCCACTATTTCTCCAGGTTCTGATTCGATTTCCCCGGACACCTGACGGTTCGATTTTGGGGAGCATGCTTGGAAGCTGGATGGTCCGCCTCAGGCTCTCAAAGTCGCGGCAATGCCTTCACGGTATCCGGTAGCCGCGAGACCCAGCGCCCGTTCGGCCTTGCTGCTGTCAAAGCGATAGTCGTACTCGAACTGGTAGAGCATCTCCATGTTCTCGCGCACCAACGGGACGAAGATGCCCATGAAGAACAGCATCCACCGTGGGACGACCTGCAAGGCGTAGGGCCTTCCCGATAGTTCGCAGGCGACGCGCACGTACTGTTCACCCGTGATCGCCTCCTTGCTCGTGAGCGCGTGCCACACCTGACCGTAGGCCGATGCCATGTTCCCCAGCATGGCGAGACTGCGTCCCGCGTCGGGCGTGTACGTGAATGAGTGCACGGCTTTCGCGTTGCCGAGCCACTGCGGCGCCTTGTTCGCCTTGAGGCGCTCCGTCACGGTCGCGTGTGTGACGCTCAGCGACGCGTCAGGACCGTAGAAATCGGCCGCACGCACGATCATCGCACTCAATTCACCGCGCTTCGCTTCGTCCATCAGCATGGTCGCGATTCGTGCGCGGACATCACCTTTTCTGCTGCGCGGATTGTAGGGCGTGTCCTCGGTCATCACGCCGTCGACCCGGCCGTATGCGTAGACGTTGTCGAAGAAGACGAGCGCACTGCGATGACGCTTGCATGCATCCATGGCGTTGCGCATCACCTTGGGCCACTGCTCCTCCCACACCGTGTGGTCATATTTCAGACCAGCCACCAAGTAAGTGACCGTACTGCCCGCCACGGCGTCCGCCGTCGCCTGGGCATCCAGCAAATCGGCGCTGAATAATTCGTCGGTCGCGTTCACCCGCTTCGGCGAACGGCTCACTTGTCGGATCCGGTCGGAGTACTCGGGGAGGTGGCGCGACAGCTCACGACCGATGACACCGTTGGCGCCGAGTACGGTTTGCATAAGAGATAGCCTCAGCGCGACCGTCGATACGCACCGTCCACAGCTGGGCGCTGTGACCGCTCGGCCCCAGCGTCGCGTCGTAGAGCAATCCGTGCAACTCCGGTGCAATGAGCGCCGCCGGAGCCGTGCCCGGCAGCCTCTCCACATCCTCGCGCGTGACTCCCACGCTCAAGTATTGCATTTCGACGCGATGCAGTCGCCAAGATCGTCACTCTTCTCGATTCCTGATCGTGAGCGTACAAACGGTCGAAGACGCTGTGAGTGGGATGTAAGATGCCCGATGGGCGCAGCAGATGACGCGTATCCAGGGCAAATGCGTTGGAGGTGACCATGAGTGCCGAAGAAAACCTGCAGCGGATGAAGACGCTCGACGACGCGTGGAATGCTCAGAACTGGGAGGTGTTTCGGAAACGGCACTCGACGGACACGAAAGTTTACTGGCCCGGCCAGCCGGATCCGACCCGCGGGCGTGACGCACACCAGGCCGAGTCTGAAGCATTTTTCAAGTCCATCGAAAACCACCTCGACAACAACCCGTACCGGGTGATGTTCGGCTCGGGCGATTGGACATGCACTATCGCCCGATGGAAGGGAAAGATGATTGGGCCGTGGAAGGGCCTGGACGGCAAGGTTCACGACGCGACGGGGAAGACTTTCGAACTGGAGTTCTGCACCGTGGCGAGATGGCAGAACGGCGAGATCGTCGAAGAGAACCTGTTTTACGACCAGGTCGGGTTCCTCCGGCAAATCGGCGTGCTGTGATGGATCCTGACGGCGGCGAATTCTACGTCGGGTCTTGCCGTTGTCCCTCGCCAAAACTGGATCCGACAAGAAATCTCACGAAATCTGAGGCAGTCGACGTTTTCGGGAGCTACGGCAGCAGAACTCTCGAAAAACCGACAAGTGTCGAGCCAGAAGTCAGGGTCGACTTGCGTTTCGTAGTGATGAGTTTTGGAACTTGCGGAGAAAGACGCGCCCGCGTCCAGATGTCGCACCGCCATAGGGCACTCAGGAATAGCTCAGCAATACAATCACCATGGCCGATCACCCCGAGCCCCCGCGTGCCTCTGATCGGCCAGTCGGCAAATGGCGGACCTACGGAATTGCGGAATACCGAGCGATTGCAGTATGGCGAACGACAGCCTCAGCGGTGCATGAACCGGCGTTCCTCGATAGCTCCGGTCATGCCGGCGCGATCGGCTTCCTCGCCACGAGCGCGCCCAGCGCTCCGAGCGAGACGTACTCGTCGATCGCGATCGCGGCTGGCGCCTCGCATCCCGCCTCCCGCATCCACTCGCTGACCTCTGCGGCGCGATGCACGCGTCCCGCGCGCGTGCGAATGGCCAGGTGGAACGCATAGAGAGCGCGCGCCCGTTCGGCCGCGGGCGTGCCTGCAGCCAGCGCGTCGACGACGAGAATCGAGCCTCCTGGACGAACGGCGGCGACGCTGCGTGCGACAAGCGAACGCGCCCGTTCCGTCGGTTCGAGCCGCAGGACGTTGGCGAGGATCGCGAGGTCCGATCCACTTTCCGGCAGCGACACCGTGTGCATGTCGCCTTCAATGGTTGCGACGCGGTTCCCGAGACCCAACGCCGCGGCCCGCCGGCGAAACTGGTCGACGACGGCGGGCAGGTCGACCCCGGTCACCCGCGCCGCCGGCAGCCGCCGCGCAAACGCCAGGCTCCACACGCCGGAGCCGCAGCCCACATCCAGGACCGTCTGCGGCGTCAGACCCGACCGTTCCGCGAGCCGGTCGGCCGCGGTGGCAAATAGTTGCCCGAGCGGCGACACGATGTCCCGATACACCGCCTCACGATCGCGCGGATCGGCGTCCATCGCAACGAGCGGCGCTCCCGTGCGAAGAAACGTCGGAGCATGCCGCCACATGGCCGACTCGAGCTCCACCAGCGCGATGGGCCGCCCCGCTTCTTCCAACAGCTCGAGGCTGGCACAGTACGCCTCGCCGTCGTGGCTCGTCACGCCGAAGGCTTCGAGGACGTCGAGCACGTGCGCGCACGCACGTGCGTCAAGGCCGCAGCGCAACGCAAGGTCGGCGGCTGCACCGGGCTTTTCGGCCATCGCACCGATCAACCCGCTCGAATAAGCGGCCGCCAGCACTGCGGCCAGCGAGGGGACATCAGACAACGCGATGTTCATTGCTCGTTCCCACGGACCGTGATCGGACGTCGCTGCAGCAGAACCAGATCGTTTCCCGTCAGCGCCCATTCCAAATCCTGAGCGCCGCCGAACACCGTCTCGCACCTGTGCGCCAGCCGACCGAGCCCGACGAGCTGCCCATCGTCGAGACACAAAGCCTCGACGCGCTCGGCCGCGACCGCGATTTCCTCGGTGCCGCCGCCGCGGCGGCGGCGGATGAGGACGTCCTTGAAACCCGCGCACCGCTCGAGCACCGTTCCGCTGTGCGCGAGGCGGAAACGATCCGGTGTGACCAGGCCAGCCACCACCGCCTCGCCGAGGCCCCACGCTGCCTCGATCACCCGGACGTCTTCGCCGGTGACGGGATCGCGGCTGAACAGCACGCCGGCGACCGACGGCTCCACCATGCGCTGGACGACGATTCCGACCTGCGGCGCGCCCGCGATTCCCATACGCCGCCGATAGGCGAGGGCTGCGTCAGTTCGTCCCGACTCCCAGACGTGACGCATGGCCGCGACGATGGCGTCGAGGCGCGGTTCGACGTCGAGACATGTGGCGTGCTGGCCGGCGAAGCTCGCGCCTGCGGAATCCTCGCCGACAGCCGAGGATCGCACAGCGACCGGTTGTTCGAGCGAGGGCAGGTGATCGGCCAGTTCTTCGATCGCCGACTGGTCGCCGCTGGCGACGCGCTCGACCGCGGCCACCGACAGCGCAACGCCATCCGGCACGGGGAGCCCGGCGCGGAGCGCTTCGCCGAGCTGTACCGCCTTTCCGCCGAAGGCGCCCACGTCGAATGCCTCGCGCAGGGAAATCACAGCACCAACGCCTCCCCAACGTTGCCGTCGACGCGAATCCGGACGCCGTCCGGAATGATGCGTGTGGCATCGCGCGAGCCGACGACCGCCGGGATCCCATACTCCCGAGCGACTATCGCCGAGTGCGACAACGTTCCGCCGCGATCCGTGACGATGCCACTCAAGAGCGGGAGGACGACGTTGAATGCCGCCGTGGTCGAGCGCGTCACGAGGATGTCGCCCTGGCGCAGCTTCGCGAACCCATTCACATCGTGGACGACGCGCGCAATGCCTTCGGCGGTCCCAGCGCTCACCCCGATTCCGCGCACGCGGCGCGCTTCGCTCGGCGCCGACGACTCGGTCCAGATTTCCGCGATGCCCATCGCGATCGCCTGCTCGAACCGAGCTGAGTCGCGCAGCAGCCAACTGGCGGGCGGCGGTCCGCTCGATGCCGGGCCCAGCGCCGGCGGCGGGTCCGCGGGCGCCGCGCGCCGCTGGGCGCGATCGGCAAGCGCCGCGTTCGTCGGACCGTTGCCATCCATCAACAGCGCACGGATCTCGTCCCACCCGGCGTCTAGGAGCAACTCGGCGCGTTCAAGCCGGCCGGCGGCGACCAACCGGCGTCCGGCCTCGAGGACACCGAGCCTCATGATCCCGGCGGCCCAGATGTCGCCGTAGAGGCCTCGTTCGTCACGCAGCCGGTACATCAACCGTGCGTTGGCAAGGAGCTCGTCGAATTGGTTGTGATGCGTCGGCGGGACACGTTCGCGGACCGTAGCCACGTCGGCGTCCACGTTGCGGTGCGGCCCCGTTGTGCCGTTGAGCGCGCCGCGAATAGTCGTCAGCAGGAGTTCGGGCGTTTCGCCGTTGGTCAGCTCCGAGATGTCCAGCCCGTTCTGCAAGCGGTACGACACGAGATCCATCCAGCCTCGGGCTGCGGCGCCGAGCTCGCCGTCGACAGACCGGAGTCTGGCGACGATCTCGCGCGGCGGCTGCGCAGCGTCGATCAGGGCGCGGCCTTTTGCATCGGCTCGCAGCGCGGCCCGCAGCCGATCGAGTTCCGCCGACGCGCCCGAGGAGACGTCGGAGGCGCCGCTCAACAGAACGCAGAGCCTGGCGGGACCGAGGCCGCTCCACGCGGCCGCATGCGCGATGAAATCGCCCACGGGAAGCAGCGCCGCCACGTCGAAACGATGGTGCAGCGCGATCATCCGGCCCCAGTGATCGTGGCACCGCTGCAGATGGGTGAAGAACGCATCGGCCGGGAGCGCGGCCAGATCGACCGCCTGCAGCGCAAGGTGCTGCTGAATCGCGGCCGGCTTGCGCTCTTCATCCCACAGGCGGAGATCGTTACGCCACCGCCGGGTCAGGAAGGTCTCGCGCGCCGCCGTCACCCGGTGCCGCAGCTCGGGGTGCAGCCGCAGCAGGAGCTTGAACAGGAAGCGTGGCGGCACTCCCTTGGCGCCCTTCGGCGCGCCGACCGGACGCGGCACGAAGTACATGAAGCCATTCACCGGCGCGAACTCGAGCGTGTCGAGGAGGGCGCCGTATGCGCGGGCGCCCTCGTCAAAGCCGGCAGCGAATTGCCTCGGGAAGATTTCGGCGAAGAGCCGGGTGACCGGACGCGGAAAATGCACCACGTCGAGCTGCCAGCTACCGGGTCCGGGCGGCGTGAATGTCGTTGGCTCCACCTCATCGTCCTTTCTGTCGCTTCAGCGGGTTGGGGTTGTTGCGTAACGCCTCGATGAGCACGCGCTGGGTCCAGGCGGCGACGCCCCGCATCAGCGCCGCCGAGGTCGTATTCGTCGCGCATGGTTCAAGTCTGTGCGCTCAAGAGCACCACAGTCTTTTGTCTGAGTTCGTGGACGCCAGCGATCCGAACCGTCGCCGAAACGTCATGAATGGCGCATGCCGCCAGGACGAACCGTGTGTTCGGCATCATCGGTTCTCGGCGGTCATGTCAACGGTCGTGGTCGCTTGAACGTCGGGAACGTGGTTGGCCACAGGGGGCACGGATCGCAGGTACGCGTACACGGCCTTGAGATCCTCGTCGCTCGCATTCCGGAACGCCGGCCACGGCATCGGCGGCAATATCTTGCGGGAGGCGCCCATGTGGCGGCCGGTGCGGATCGCCTTCACGAACATGTCTTCGGTCCAAATGCCCAGGCCCGTGTTCTGATCCGGCGTCAGGTTGGCCGCGTAGCTGACGCCCCACGGACCGGCAAACGCCGTGCTCGTCGCAGCGCCGGCCCAGAGCCACGGACCCTGCGGCTTGGCCCCTGACAGCGATCCCATTTGCTCCGGGTGGCCGGACAGGAACCGCGTCAGGTCAGGCTCAGGTCCGTTCGGCCCCATCTTCATCGGCGTGTGGCAGTCGCTGCAGCCGACGACGCTCACGAGGTACTTTCCGCGTTGGACGCGGTTCGCGGCCGCTGCTGCCGCACTGACCGAAAGCCTGGTGTCCGAACAACCGGCCATGGCCACGGTCGTCAGACTCATCACGACAACTGTGAATGAGTGCTTCATATGCGCGCTGTCCTTGGACATGGTGTGTCTCCTCTTGCTGTTCGAGTGAATGTGGCCGGCCGCACTGGACGGCGGTGATGCCATTGGCGGTTCATTCCGTTCTCCTCGCGTCTCGCGATTTGTTGTCAGAGCGATGCGTGCAGCAGTCGTCGCACATCGAACAGGTTCTCCTTGAGCACATAAGCGCGCGCACCAGCCCGCGCGGTGGCTTCACGCAGGTCGGCTCCGTCATGGTTGGTGACGATGATGATCCGTGCTGCCGGATCCGTCTCCGTAATCTGGCGGGTCGCCGTAATACCGTCTGTCGATCCCAGGTTGATGTCCATCAGCACGAAGTCCGGTCGGTGTGTGAGATAGGCCGCCAGCGCGTTTTCACCGTCTGTGCACTGGTGGATCTCGTCTGCCAGGTCCGCGACGATGCTCGTCATCATTCGGTGGAACGCGGGATTGTCATCAATGATTAGGAGCTTCATGGCGACCTCGGGTGGCCTGCGTCCGTTTGGTGGCAGCCAATATAGGGCGCCGGTGCGTGCGCTGAAATAGAGTGCAGCGCACGTTTGCGGGGTGGGAGCCCCACATTTTTCTGTGCGTTTCCACATGGGTTGGTAGCGCGGTCAGCT
>DATKHR010000330.1:0-2629 GCA_035510155.1 Vicinamibacterales bacterium | reverse complement strand
GAAGAGAGCGCTGCTCCTCCCTCGAATCATCTCGTGCGCCGGCACCCAAGGTGCCACGGATAGAGCGCGTATAAAAGTGGGAGCCACCTCGCTCAGCGAGGGAAGGCGCTTGGCGACGTGTAGAAGGGTTTAAACGGATCGTGCGCTCGTTCCAGTGAACGAGAGCGCGCGCTCGCTGGAAGTGTGTCAGGACGAAACAGGACTTGGATCAATCATCGGGGTGATTTGACAAGCCGCTTCATAAAAGTGAACGAGAGCGCGCGCTCGCTGGAAGTGTGTCAGGACGAAACAGGACTTGGATCAATCATCGGGGTGATTTGACAAGCCGCTTCATAAAAGTACATCTCGTCAGGCGTCTGTCCACGAAACGCCGAAAGCGGAAGCACCCGGTTGTGTTCGTCGACGTAGAACGCAACCAGTCGACGGACGGTGCTGACGCTGTCGAGCGAGTGAAGGAAGAGCCATTGATGTTTCAACGAGCGCCACCACGCCTCGATCATGGAGTTCGAGAACTTCAGTTCGGTGAAGGCCAAGCCCCGGCGCAGGACGCCTGTGTGGATCAATTCGTCGACTTGGGCGTTCACATTCTCCACGCCCGCATCCGCCAGCACGACGAGGCCGGTGTCCGAGGCCGCCGCGCCCCGACTGGCATCGAGCAGGACGGTCACGCTGTTGATGGGTGCGAATGTGTCGGCGACTCGCCACGCCAAGATGCGTCGCGAGAAGTTGTCGATCACCGCGTGGAGGTAGGCCCGGGTCCCTCGAGCAGGCGAATGACTGTGGTGTCGATGTGCCACATCTCGTCAGCTCGCGTCGTGCGAAGACCGATCTTGGGTTTCGCCGGATGCACGCGGAGCCGGGGGCGGCGCCAGCCGAACTTCCGTACGAGGCGGTACCAGGTGGAGGGCGAGGCCCAGACCTTGCCGGGTCGCTGAGCGAGGACGGCGAGCGTGCCAGTCGGGACGTGACGGTAGTCGGGCGAGGTGACCATATCCTTGATCGCGCGGACCTCGGTAGCCGTCAGTCGAGACGTGATGTGCGCGGACAGGAGGATTGATCGTCGAGGGCACACGTGCCTTGCCACCGGCGCCAGGCATGGAACCGACTTGGCGACACACGCAGGAACCGCAGGACCGCTCGCAACGCGAGATACTCACGGGCCCGATCCACGGCGCGCAGGATCCGCATCTTGGCGCGTCCCTCCGGCAGACGCTCGCCTGTGAGGCGAAACCCGGAGGTTCGTAGCAGAACCAGCGTCAGCCGAAGCAGCGCTGTGAGCTTGCGGACGCGTCGCCGCAGCTTCAGGACCTCCTGTCGGAGCTCCGGCTCACGGAGGTCCGCAACATCCAAACAGACCACGACCGTCCGCGCTGCGCCAAGCCACCCTCGCGCCGTCGAGCGAGGGACACCGAGGTCCGTGACGACGGTCACGTCCCCGGTGCGTTGAACGAGAGTCCGAAGCCGGTGGTCGTAGCGCTGCTGAGTACGCCCGGTGGTGGCCATGGGGAATGATCATCGGCCGTTACCTCACCCCGCTCAACTCCTTGCGAGTATTGCCCGTTCGCCGATGTGAGATGGCCCGCGGCAGTGACGACAACTCGTGCCGGAAAGTGCAGAATGTCCGTGAAGGCAGCTCCGCGGATCGCCTCGGAAGCGATGCAACAGGCGGAAGAGGCGTCTTTGCAAGGTGAGCGCCTCGCGGCAAAAGCGCCGGGCTGAGGGCGTCTTCGCCAGCTCCTGTGCGCTGAGGAGGTTTCTCGTGAAGTGCGACCAGCAGAATTGGCGCGGGGTGGCCGCGCAGGTCACATAACTGGGCAACCGGTCGCTGCCGAGAATGCCCGCGAACGTGGGACCGAGCAAACGGGGCAGCACGTCCGAGCCGCGCGATGTTGCAATCTGATAGAAGATGAACGTGCGCGCCACCAGCACCCAGATCCAGCGTTTGTCCCCGTTGGTCCGATGGCCGGTCTCATCCCCGTTGAGCACGCGCTGGTGCGGCAGCGCCGCCTGGAGTTCCTCGTACGGCCACGCGACGGCCGCACTGGCCTCTTCCCACGCCTTCTGCGTACTGCCGACGCTAATCGGAAGCTGCAGCGCGCCTTCGAGCAACCGCTGGGCCACCGCGCGTGGCAATCGGCACACGACGGTCAGATATGCAATCAACGCGGTAGCTGTGGACCGAACAGCCCGCTGATTTCGCCGGGCAGCGAGGCCTGTGTCACCTTCCCGCATCGACGACACCGTCGGCCGTGGCAGCGATATTCAGTAATGTGCGCCTCGATCGGCGGCAATTCCGTCACTTGGTGACGGCGCGGGGCGCCGGCCTCGTCGCGCGCCGCGAGACGGCGCCCGCAATAGTGACAGCCGTCAGGAACCAGATCCACGACGGCGTTCACACGTTCGGCCGGCACCACCGGCCGCGAATGCCCGGGATGTCCCGGTTGTCCACCGGGCTTTCGTCGACTTGTGATGCGCCGACCGCGTTCACGCTGTCGGCCGGCGAGGCCGTCAGACGATGGCGGCTTGGACGTGGTCGTCGAATTCTGCTGTCGCAGCGCGAGCTGCCGTTCGAGATCGGCGATCCGCTTCTTCTGCTCCGCATTCTCCTGTCGGAGTCGTTCGTTTTCAC
>DATKHR010000329.1:0-25484 GCA_035510155.1 Vicinamibacterales bacterium | reverse complement strand
TCGAAGGTCCCATCGCCGCGGTTGCGATACAGGCGGTTCCCCGTTCCGGCCGACTCATGGAGAAGACTGCCCGCCTGAACCAGGTAGATGTCCAACAACCCGTCGTTGTCGATGTCGAACAGCGCCGCGCCGCCGCCCATGATCTCCGGCAGGTAGTGCTTCGTCTCGTGACCGGAGCGGTAGACGAACTCGATGCCGGCGCGGGCAGCGATGTCCTCGAACCACGGTGGGCCGGATCCCGCGCCCGCGGATGCCTCCGGAGTCTGACGGCACGCGGCGCCCGCGCCCCAGACCAGCAGCGCGCACATCAATAGCACAGCGCCCCGGTGCGGCGTCATTTGGCGCGAAGCGTTTCGAGGCGCCTCACCGTGTCTCTGACGGCCGGCCGATCCGGCTGGAGCCGTTGGGCGCTTTGCAATGCGGCGGTGGCGGCGTCGAGATCGCGCAAGGTCAGCTCGGCGTTGGCGATCCCAATCCAGGCGTCGACGCTCGTGGGGTCCACGCGCGATGCGCGCTGAAACGTCACGAGCGCATCGGCCGTGCGACCCAGGTTCGTCTGCGCCATCCCCATCCAGACGAGGGCGCGCGCGTTGCGAGGGTCAGACCGGACGGCCTTGTCGAACGCCGCGATCGCACCGCGCGCGTCGCCGCCCCGCCACGAGATCAGCCCCAGCGTCTCGTAAGCCGGGCCAAAGGACGGCTCGATCGAAAGCGCGCGCTCGACGGCCGCGCGCGCCTTCGCGAGACGGTCCTGGTGCATGTAGCCGGTCGCCAGATCGACGTATGCCTCGAAACGGTCGGGCTCTCTTGCGATGACCTGTTCGAGAAGCGGAACGCCCTCGTCTTCGCGCGCCGCAGCGACGTACACCTGTCCGAGGTGCGCCATCAGCACGAGATCGTCGGGCTTCATCCGGCGGAGCTGCTCAAGGATGCGAATCGCGGGATCGAATTGGCCGGTGACGATGTACGCGGTGGCATCTTTCAGGAGCGCGGCGTACCCGCGGCGGAAAGCCAGCATCTCATCGGTCCACGGATCGCTCCATTGCGCCTCGCCCCTTGCGCCAACGCCCAGCGCCGACGCGGCGGCGTCAGAACGCTCGAGCCGGCGGTACGCAGTGCCCAAGAGCTGGAGCACGTAGCTCTCCCCGCCGCCCGCTGCGACCAGCCGTTCGAGCAGGCCCGCAGCGCGCTCATTCTCGCCCCGTTGAAGATAGACGCGAGCAAGACCGATCCAACCGGCCCGATCGGCGGGCTGGATCTCGGTCGCGGTGTTGAAGGCGTGTTCGGCGCTTTCGATCTGATTCTCATCCAGAAGCCAGAGGCCGAGGCGCCAGTAGGCAGCCGCGTAAGTGGAGTTGATTTCGATCGCGCGGCGCATATCGCGCACGGCATCGTCGACGTGGGCGAGTCGTGCCTCCACCGAGGCGAGGTGGAACCACCACTTGGCCTCCGTGCTCTGCAGCGTGGTCGCCGTGGCGTAGGCGTTGCGCGCGGCCCCCGGCAACCCGTTGGCTTCGCACACCATCCCGAGCCGTCCCCACCGGGCGCCGTCCTGGGGGCGTTCTTCGACGCTTTTCAGCACCTGACGGACGATGTCTTCGATCTCGGGAGCGAGCGGCCCGAGGCTTCCGAGCGCCGGCGGGGCAGGGACGCGACGGCGTGTTGCTTGAATGACTGCGAAGGCTGTGCCCACGCCGACAAGCATGACCACGATGAAGCCGATGAGACGGGAACGGTTGGCGTTGTGCTGGGCGCGACGCTTGCGGGGCACGAAGAAGGATGACGTCAGCGCGGGGCGAAGGGATTGCCCCCTCACCCCGCGCTCTGAATTGGGTCTGCTACCAGTCGAATTTCGCACCGAACCGGAGCAACCGCGGCGGGACGATCGTCGTCGGCTGCTGGAACGTCGAGCCGGAGCTCCAGATGATGTTCTGGGCCGGATTGGTATTCGTCAGGTTGTAAATGTCGACGAACCCGGTCAGCGTCTGTGCCCTTCCTATTCTGAACGGCTTCTCGACGCGCGCGTCCACGAGGTAGATGTTGTCCTGTTGGCGTGAACCGAACGGCTCGGCCAGTATCCGCTGCGTGCTGCTGTAGTTCAGCGTGGCCAGGAACGTCCGCGCGTATGGCTGGCCTGATTGCATGCGGATGGCCGGCGTAAGCCGCAGCCCCCACGGCGCGTCGTACGTTCCATTGATCTTTGCCGCCCAGAGGTTGAAATCGTAGCGGCCGTTGTCGGTGTTGATCATGTCGTTCGGATTCGAAAGGTCCGGCTGCGCTCGGAGCGTGTTCCCGAAGTAGCCGGTCGCGTTGTCGCGGTTCCACCTGTACGCGTAGGACGCGTTCAGCGACCAGCCGTGGCTCAAGCGCCGGTTCGCGGCAAACTCGATGTTGTAGAAATCGTCCTTGCCGGGCGTGTTGTGCAGGTAGTTGACGACTGGTAGCGAGAGGTACGCGGGATTCAGATTCCACGCCTGAATCGGGGGGCCTGCGGCGCCGAGCGTGCCGTCCGGGCCCGGATCGTGAATCGTCACCGGCACGTTGAAGGCGCTGATCGGCCGATTCTGGTTGTCACTCTGATACAGCTGATCGATCCGCCGCCAGACGAAGCCGGCATGAACGCCGACGTTCGGGAACAGCTCGCGCTCGAACCAGGTCGCCACCTCGCGCGTTCGTTGATCCTGAAGGTTTGGGTCGTATTGCGTGCTCCCCACGCCGCCGCGCTGCGTGTTCAGCTGACCCTGTTCGCCCTGCTCCCAGATTCCGTCGCCGTTCGTGTCATTCCATACGTACCGCTTGTACCAGTCGGGAGCATTCGGATTGACCACCGAATCGATGGCTGTCGTCCCCGGGTTCCACCAGTAGGACGCGTAATTCGCCTTGAGCACGGTCTTGCCGTCGCCGCGAAGATCGTAGGTCAGGCCCACCCGGGGGGCCGCCAGATTCCACGTGAGCACATTATCGACGGCCGCGAAGGTCGCCTGTGTCGGATTGAACGGCCCGACCGGTGGTCCGGTCTGGGCGGGCAAGTACGAGCGGTAGCGATCGAAAACGACCCCCAGGTTGACTGTCAGACGCGCGCCTAATCGCCAGAGATCGGAGGCGTAGAGACCCGTCGTCCACAGCCCATTCAGCGACGCCGATGGCGTCTGGAACTGAATCACTTCTGAAGGCTTCCCGCTTTTGAGGATCATCAGCACGTCGTTGGGGACCTGACCGAGGCCGTCCTGCCCGCGCAGATCATCGTATCGCTCGTTGAAGAACTCGCCGCCGACCTTGAAATTGTGACTACCCGCCCAGCCGTCTTTGAAATAGCTCAGCGATCCAAGGACCTGGTTCCGCGTGATGTCCCGGAACCACCCATCTTGATTGCCGCCGCTGACGATGTTGGTGCTCAGGTCCTGATACGCAGGCGCTTGCGTGTAACGCTTGTTGGGCCACAGGTAATGGAACTGCCCTCCGTGGAGCTCGAAGAACATCTTGTCGCTGACGACGTTGTCCCACCCCACTTTGTAGGTATGCGCCCAATACGACTGGTTCCACGTCGAATCCGCGCTGTTGTGGATCGCCGTCGTGGCAGGAACGAGGAACGTGTCGAGCCTGTTCGGCTGCTGCTTGAGCCCCCACTGCGCAAACCCCACGAGCTTGTTGTTCTGGTTGATCGAGTATGTGCCTTTGCCGGTGATGTTCTGAAGGTGCGTCTCGAAGGGCTTGACCGGGAAATTCGGCAGCAGGCTCTGGGCGTCCTGATCGCGTAGCGAGCTGTACCACCAGAGCTTGTCGCGTTTCACGAACCCCCCGACGTCGCCGTTGACATCGTGGTAGCTGTGCAGTCGGTTCAAGTCGGTCGGCCCCAGATTGCCGCCGCCTTTGACGCCGAGCGCGATCTGGGCCGAGTCGATGTTGCGCGACTGGATATTCTCGTTCTCGTAATCCGAGTAAACGTGTCCGTGATACGAGTTCCCACCAGATTTCGCGATGAACTGCGTCATCACGCCGGCCCAGGGCATCTCCGCCGTGTTGGCGCCCGTTGTGACCGACACCTCCTCCATCGACCCGTAGTCATAGTAGAACCCGGCAGCGTTGGTGCCTTCGGTGTTGACGATGCCTTCAACCATCGGCCGATGCTGATCGGACTTCGTGTCGTAGGTCGAGTAGCCGGTCTGGGTGCCTGCCGCGCTTCCGCCAACATCGATGCGCTGCATCTGAATAGCGGGCGCGGCCGCCAGAATCGCCCAGAAATCGCGGGCGTTCGGCAGGGACGCGAGCTGCTGCGCATCGAAGTTCGTCGACGTCTTTGTGGTTGCGACGTCCACGACTGGGGATTGGCCGCTCACCGTCACCGACTCCGCGACACTGGCGACGCGCAGCTCGATGTTGACCGTGGCCGTGAAACCGAGGCCGACCCGAAGCCCCTCGCGCGTGACCTTTTCGAAGCCGCCCAGCTCGTAGACGATCTTGTAGTCGCCAGGGGGGATGGCCGAGAACCGGTAGGTGCCATCGTCTCCCGTCACGTCCGACCGCGTGCCCTGCATCGACGGGCTCGAGATCGTGATCGTCACGCCCGGCAGCACGGCGCCGGTCGTGTCGGAAACCTTGCCGTTAATGGCGCCGGTGGTGGCGCTGACCGTCTGGGCGGATGCCGCACTCGCGGAGCCCAACGCCAGCCCGAGAACCAGGGTCGGAATCAGCCTGTGAAACCGCCTCATGCGCGTCCTCCATACTTGTAGGAATGACGCCCCTCCCCCCGCCACTCGTCCGATGTGTGATGGACACTACACCGGAAGGCCGGCGCGCGCAATCGGTTTCGTCAGGACAGTGTTGGCCACCAGGCGACAGATCTAAGCTTTCGGATTCACGAGCGGCGTTCTCTAACGCCCCGATTCGTACCGGACTGTGTACCGGCGCTGTAACTGCTCGGCGGCTGCGCCACGATGGCCAGGCAAAGGCTCGACCGTATCACCCGCCTTCGTATAGAGGTCCATGTCCTTGCACCAGCCGCGGGCTTCGAGAACAAAGCGCCGTGTCCACCCTGGCCTGGACGCCCGTTGTGGGCTGTCGAACTCCAGATGCACCTCTTCGCCTGGGCCGAAGACGGCGACCGCGCCGTCCTCGGTGGAGACGAGCTCCGTGACCGGCCCTTCGGTCGTGTAGTTGCCGCTCGCGTAGCGTGCATCCCACAGTGGAACGCGACGATCGTAGTCATAGGAAGGCCGGCGGTTCTCGTGCAGATCACGAACTGCGTAGCCGGTCCGCCTCAAGCGCGCTGACGAGAGTGGAAGGACCTGTCGCGCCGCAAGGGGGCACGACGACGCGTAGGCAACCGAGAGACGGTCCCAATAGATCTCTTGCGTGGTGCGCAGGCGGAGCTCACGCGTCCCGCGAGGGATTCTCCCAAGGGGCACGGACATTTTTCGGGCCATCCCTGCCGGATAACCAAACTCGCGAACGAGCGTGCGCCATTGCCCGCCCGCGTCGCGAGCCTCCACGCTTGGCGCGCGATAGACCGCGCCCGCCTGCCACGCCGCAAACAGCGTCTGCGCGTAGGGATACTCCACCCAACCGTCTGCAACGAGCATCGGATCACCGGTCTCCGCGTCGAGCGGCCGGTCGAATCGAAGCAGCAACGAATGGTCGGCCGACAAGCCGATGAATCGTCGGTCCAGGACTCCCGGCGCCGCAGCGACGCCGTCGGCGGCAACGACGGCGCGCGTGACGTCGTGCCCCTCGTCGTCGAGGGCCTGGACGGGTAGGCGCTCATCGAGGAAGAAACGAGGCTCTCCTGTAGCGTCCGGGGAGGAGACCGCCTTGCGTTCGTCGAGCACCATCTGCCACCCCGGCGGGAGGTCGTAGGCGACGAGCTGCACAGCGTCCAGATAAACGACTTCCTCCATCGGCTCCGTGATTTTCAGCTCGAAGCGTCCTGAGTCATTGGGTCGGGCCTGGAGGAGTCCTTCGGGCAGAAGGAGGCTCTCGCGAGGGCGAGGAGGATCGTAAACGCCGGGACTCGACGGCGTGCCCATGCCGCCGACCCCCAACAGGTCTGTCACGAACGCAAAGTGCTGTCCATCGAAGGCGAACAGAACCGGACAGCTCGAGAGCTGACGGTCAGTCTCTTCGATCCGGTGCACATCGCCTGGTGCCAGTGCCAGCTCGCTTTGAAAGACTCCGTCGGACCATGTAACCGCGATGAAGTCCAGTTGAGGCTCCCCGCCCGTGCCGATTGCCAGCGGCTGGAGACTCTGGCCGAAGCCGGACTGCGAGCGGAAATTTGTCAGCGCGGTCCAGCGGGAGTCGGCGCGCGCCGCGATTTGCGTGCCGATGCCGGATCGATTCGACCGCAGTCGCGCGCCGGTGCGATCCTGGCCGGTCGGCGCAACAGTCACAAACGCGAACCGACCGGGTCCCGGCTGCCACAGGACCGGTGGGCCGGGCGATTCGGCCGGCATCGCGACGAGCGCCGGCCCGTGCATCGCGTCGAGCGTCGCCAGGGCCCAGCCCGCGATGGGGGGACCATCCGAGACGTACACCTCGGTCGCCACGCCAGCAGAGGACACGGCGAAGGCCCGCCAGCGGCCGCTCGCGTCCGTCGCCACGAGCTCCAACTGGCCGTCGCCGTCCACATCGGCCAGCGCCAGCTGCGTGGCCTTGGCCGCGCTGCTTGTTTGCGGGAGAAGATGCGGCTCCCACGAGCCCGATGCTTGGCGGGTCCACTGCTGAAGGCCGTCGCTCCCGCTCGTATACAACTCCACGCGGCCGTCCGCGTCCATATCGCCGGCGACCGCCGCGGAGAGCGGCGTGCCGGCAAATCGATCGAAGGCCTGGGCTTGATGGTACTGCCACGTTCGATCGTTGAGGAGCACCTGGTGCCGCGCGGAGCGCTTGATCACGACGATGTCGGCATCGCGATCGGCGTCGAGATCCGCGATGACGACGCCGGTGGATCCGGGGCCGGCCAAGCCGATCGTCGCGCCCAACGGCCGGAACGTGCCGTCGCCGTTGTTGTTCAGGAGCTCGCTGGCGCGGTCGGACTTGATCAAGAGGATGTCGAGGTCGCCATCGTGGTCCGCGTCGAAGATCGCGCCGTCAATCGTGTCGCCCCCGCCGCCCTCGGCGCGAGCCGAGGCCGTCACGTTCGACCACATCCCTCTGGCGGTCTGGCGCCACAACTCGTTGGATCCGTGACGACAGAGATAGACGTCCGTGAGCCCGTCGTTGTCGTAATCCCCCCAGAGCGCCGCGTTCACGCCGGTCACTGAGGCGAGCGGGTGTGCAAGATCGAGCGCGAAGCCGGCCGAACCTCTGTTGAGCAGCACGGCATTCTTCGTCACGCCTCGATCGTCTATCGCGCCGGCGATGAACAGGTCGATCCGGCCGTCGCCGTCGATGTCCGCCGCCGTGATGCTCGCCGGATGCGCCGCGTCGAAACGGCGCCACGCGATCGGCGCGGAGAGAGGTGCGAGCGGAAGCACGGTCCGCTCGAAGACCGGGCCCGCCGGCCGCGGCGAACGCTGCCGGGCCGGCTCCTCCAGAACGGGTTCGGCGAGGCGACCCATGCGGGTGTATTTGAATTCGGCAACCTCGCTCTGAGGGTTCGCTTCGAGATCGCGGAACACGGCCAGAGCCCGATCGGCCTCCCCCGCACGCCCGAGCCGCTGGAGCGCGCGAAACGCGCCGTACGCGGCGCTTCGCAGGCGCGGGTTCAACGCAAGGGAGCGCTGGTACCAACGGAGCGCTTCGTCCAGCTCGCCACTCTGCGAGCGGCACTGGGCAACGAAGTACGCGGCGTGCGCGTCGCTGGCGGCGTGTTCTGCGGCAAACGCGAAATGATGAAGCGCTTCGCGCGCGTTGCCGTCGTTCAGGAAGAGCAGGCCGAGGTTGTAGTGGGCCCGCACGTTGTCCGGGTGCACCCCAAGTACCGATTCCAGAATTCGGCGCGCTTCGATGTCGTCGCCGGGGCGTTGGCGATTGAGTATGGCGATCGCAAGGTTGATCTGAAGGTCGGCCTGGCCGGGATGCGCTGCCGCCGGTCCCGCAAATGCCTCGCGCGCGCGAGCGAAGTCGAACTGACCCATCAGCCCGGCGCCGCGATTCTCGAGAGCGATCTCGTCCGGTGACAACGCGGTCGATTGGTGCCGCAGCTGGCGAGAGCAGGCGACGGCGCCCAAGACGAGGGCGAAGCCTGCCGCGATCGACCGTCGGTGCATGGACGAATGATTCCCGACTAGATTAATTCCGGGCGCCGGCGGTGCTCTGGGCTGACGGCCGGATGACGCCGACGCCGTCCTCGATCGAGATCGTCGTGCCGAACGGCCGCGAGAGACGCTGCAAACGCTCCAGGATGGTCCGCGCGACCTCGGGCGCCGCGAGACGCGGCACGCCGCGATCGGCGCCGCGGACCGCATAATTCAAGTCGACGGGTTGCAGCCGAATCTCGGCGAGTCTCCCTTTCTCGAACCGGCTCGTCGTCACGACGCTCTGGTACCAAATCTCGCCGCCGAAGATGAGCTGATTCCACATGGCGTCGAATTCGGCATCAGTCGTCGTCGCCTGATCCATTTTGTACTGCTCGTACAGATCGCTCGCGACAGGTTCGAGCAGATCCAGCTGAAAGATGAAGTTCCCCAGGCTGTAGAAGATCGGCTTGCCGTGATAGACCTCGACGCCTCTTACCTGATGCGGCCCGTGGCCGATGAATTCGTCTGCACCGGCGTCGATGGCCTCCTTCGCCAGCGTCGGCAGGAAGTCGGCGGGCTCCTGGCTCCAATTGCCGGGTTCATGCGCGTGGATGGTGACGATCACGAAGTCCGAGGCCTGTTTGGCCGCGCGAATGCTCTTGAGGATCTCGCGCTCGTCGACCGGATCCATCGTGTACGAGAACCCTCGGTGATCGCCGACCCTGTATCGCACGCCGAACAGCTCGAGCTCGTCGGGCGGCTCCTTCTCGGGCACGCGGACTGACCCGGCCGGCTGCTCGTCGCGAATCTTCCTGAGCGCTCGCAGCTCGTCCTGCGTCACGAGCGAGTATCGCGTCGTGCGGAGCGCGTTGACGCCGGGGCGCCCGGGGGCCTGGCCGGCGGGCGGCGCCGATCGCGAGAGCGGCGTGAACGTGGACGCAATCGAGATGAGGGCCACCCGTCCTTTGTCGGTATCGAAGTAGCGCGCCGCACGGGCGGCGGCGCGATGTTCCGCGGCGCCGGCGTGCACGATTCCCGCTTCGTCGAGGGCGCGGTTGGTCTGACGCATGCCCTCGAGGCCCCAGTCCGTCGCATGGTTGTTGGCCCTGGACATGACGTCGAATCCGATCGCCTTCAGGTCTTTCGCCACTTCGGGCGAGCCGATGATCCAGACGCCGCCGAACTCGGCCTGCGGGATCGCGGGCGTGCGCGCGAGGTCGAGCGCCGTTCCCTCGAAATTGCCGAAGGCCACGTCGGCGTCGCGCACGATCCTCCCGACCGGCGCGAAGCCCGGCGTCTGCGAGACGGGTCGCACGATGATGCAGTCGCCGACGGCGGCGACGGTGAATCCGTCGGCCACGCTCATCGCGAGCTCGCGCTGGCGGTCCCGGGCTCCCGCCGCGGGCGGCCCCTGTTGCGCGAGTGCGAGGACTCCGGCGAGGCAAAGCACGCAACCAACGATTGCAGCGCGCGGCATCGCGTCCCTCCTTATCCTTCGGTCATGCCCGGGACCGAAGCCTAATTGTCGTAATAGAGGGAGAACTCGTGCGGATGCGGCCGCAGCCGGATCGGATCGAGCTCCTTGTCGCGCTTGTACGAGACCCAGGTTTGGACGAGATCCTCGGTGAACACGTCGCCGCGAAGCAGGAACTCGTGGTCGCGCTCGAGCGCCGCGAGCGCCTCCTCGAGCGACCCGGGGGTCGTGCGGACGCCCATATGTTTCATCTCGTCGCGCGTCATCTCGTAGATGTCACGGTCGAGCGGCTCGCCCGGGCTGATCTTGTTCTGGATGCCGTCCAGCATGGCCATCAGCATGGCGGCCCAGGTGAGATAGCCGTTGCAGCTCGGGTCGGGACACCGGAACTCCAAACGCTTCGCCTTGGGGCTCTTGGAGTACATCGGGATCCGGATTGAAGCCGAGCGATTTCGCGCCGACAGCGCCAGATTGACCGGCGCCTCGAAACCCGGCACGAGGCGGCGGTACGAATTGGTCGTGGGAGCGGCGAAGGCGAGGAGCGCCGGCGCATGTTTCAGGAGACCGCCGGCGGCGTGGAGACCCAGCTCGCTCAATCCCGCGTAGCCGTTCCCGGCGAAGAGCGGCTTGTTCCCTTTCCACAGCGACGTGTGCGTATGCATGCCGCTGCCGTTGTCTTCGAAGATCGGCTTCGGCATGAACGTCACCGTCTTGCCGTGCCGCCGCGCCACGTTCTTGCAGATGTACTTGTACCACATGAACTGATCCGCCATCTTGAGCAGCGGCTTGAACTGCATGTCGATCTCGCTCTGCCCGGCCGTTGCGACCTCGTGATGGTGGGCTTCGACGACGATCCCGATTTTCCGCATTTCGTAGACCATCTCGCCGCGGAGATCGTGGTACGTGTCCGTGGGGCTGACGGGAAAGTAGCCCCCCTTGAAGCTGGGCTTGTACCCAAGGTTCGGCTCCTCGATCCGCGCGGTGTTCCACGCGCCTTCGGCGGAGTCGATCTCGTAGTAGCCCTTGTGCTGGTTCTGCTCGTACCGGACCTCGTCGAAAATGAAGAATTCCGGCTCCGGACCGATGTAGCAGGTGTCGGCGATGCCTGTCTCCGTCAAGTGCGCGGTCGCCTTGCGGGCCACGTGCCGCGGATCGCGCGTGAAGTCCTTGCCTGTGACGGGGTCGACGATGTTCGCAATGACGCTGATCGTCGGCTTCGAAAAAAAAGGATCGATGCAGCCCGTGTCGGCATCGGGCATCGCGAGCATGTCCGACTCGTGGATGCCCATCCAGCCGCGAATCGACGAGCCGTCGAAGCCGAGGCCTTCCGTGAAGGTGTCGCGGTCCCACAGGTCAATGGGAAACGAGCAATGCTGCCAGCTTCCCAGCATGTCGACGAACTTCAGGTCGACCATTTCCGCTTGATGCTTTTTCGCGAGGGCAAAGAATTCGTCGGGTGTCATGGCGGCGTGCCTCCTTGGAGAGCGGAAAGCATAGCGGATCTCGCGAGGTTTCCGCCTGATGGCACATCAGGCTACAGTAGTCTCTCCACAAAGGGAGGCGTTATGAGTGGTTCGCGTCCCGCCCCACACCGAGCGCTCGGTCGATTGGCTCGCCTGGCAGGAGCCGCCGGCCTCGTTGGATTGGGCAGCCTTGGGCCGCCATCCCCCGCCCGCGCAGAGCCGCCCAAACCAATTGTCACACTCACGTCTCCGGCGGTCTGGGCCGACATCGACGCGAAGGCCATCAAGGGCCGTCCGGCTCGCCTGGCCTGGTCCGACGACCGCTCGACGCTCTATCTGCAGACCGTCGAGGGCGACACCCCCGAGTCGCTCGCGTTCCACCACTATCTCATGCATAAGGGTGGGACACTGGCGGCCATCGCCGAGCAACCCGCCTGGGTCGCGCCCTATTGGAAATGGAAATCGGCCAAGAGCCTGGCCGGTGATCCGCAACTCACGATTGAGGTCGATACCCAGAAAAAAGTCCTCGACAACCTGAACGGCACCGCCGCCAACAAAGCCGTCTACTTGACCGACTCCCCCATCGGCATCACGGGGCAGGCGCTCACGCTCGCGAGGCAGTCGGGAGGCGAGCAAATCGTCAACCGCCTGCTGCTGAAGGGGCACGTCATCGGCGAATTCCTCGACCAGATGATCGTTCCCGGTTATACCTTCAGCTGGTCGCCCGAGGAGCTCCGCCTGATTGCGTACCGTTCGCAAGCGGGCCGCCTCACGATCATGGACGACGAGGGACGAACGGAATCCATCGACGACACGAAGGACGTTTTGCTGCCAGCTTGGTCGGACGATGGAGCGGCGATCGCGTACCTGCAGCAGTCGCGCGGCCGCTTCTCCGTGCGCGTCGTCGAGGTCGTGGGGCGTTAGGTCTGTCGCTGAAGGCTTATCAGGAGGGGGCCTTTGGAGCAAGAACCGGGAGGAGACGCAATGAGAATGCAATCAAGACAACTCCGCTGGGCGATGGCATCCGTCACGGTTGCGTCGGTACTAGCGTTCACCTTGTCGCCTGCCATCGGTCAGTCAGTCGTATCGCGAGGGACCCGCGACGCTCGGTCCTATCGGCTCAATCCGGACCCGCCCTGTTTCGACAACGCCAACCGTTATGTCAATTGTGGGAACGGCACCGTCACCGATACGCACACCGGACTGATCTGGCTGCAGGATGCAGGCTGTCTCGGGTCGCTGGACTGGGCGGCCGCCAATCAGGCCGCGGCCGCGCTCGAGAACGGGCAATGCGGGTTGACGGACGGATCGAGGCCCGGAGACTGGCGGCTGCCGAGCAACGCGGAGTGGACGGCGATGGTCGATGCCGCCAGGAATCATCTGCTCTTGCGGTGCACGAATCCGGCGTTGACCGACGACAGCGGTTCCGTATGCTTCGGGGATGGCAGCGGCTCGTCGTTTTCAAACCTCGCCCGGTTCTACTGGTCAAGCACCACAGATTCCCAGTCGTCGGGTCTGCTTCCCGACGCAACCAAGGCGGGAGTGGTGGATCTCTCGAACGGATTGGTGCTCACTTATTCCGACAAGAGTTGTTGCCCTCAGCAAGCGTGGCCGGTGCGAGCCCACTAAGACCGCCCTCGTAAGCCACGTTCCCGCGCCCACAACCCATTGATCGCCCGCGTGAACGCGGTGAAGAAGCTCGGTGATCTGTCCCGGGCCACCAAGTTCCGGCATGGCCGAATAGCCGCGTATACTCTTCCCGAACGTGAGCCGATACATAGCGTTAGACGCTGTGACATCCGACAGCTCCGTCGCGGCCCACGTCGGCGCCACCTTCCCCTCATCAGCCTCCGCGGTCATGTCGCACATCGTCCGATGGGGCGGGTGGACGCTCGTCTGCTGGATCACGCTGTTCTGGCGTCTGGGATATCCGAGCTTCTGGGACCCGGATGAAGCCCATTACGCAGAAACGACCCGCGAGATGCTCGCGGCGCACAACTGGTTCGTGCCGACGTTCAACGGGCAGCCCTTCTTCGACAAACCGTTTCTGTTCCACACGCTGCAGATGGTCTCCTTCACGATCTTCGGGGCGAATGAATTCGCCGCGCGGCTCGTTCCCGCCGTCGCAGCACTCGCACTGATAGCCACAACGGCGTGGCTGGGCGCCGAGCTTCTGTCCGTCGAAGTCGCGCAGCTTGGCGCGCTGATGCTGGCCGTGATGCCCGCGATGTTCGCGCTCTCGGCGTACGCCATCGTGGACATGGTGTTTTCCGCGTTCCTGTTTGGCGGCGGGTCGCTGATTGCCGTGGCCGCGCTGAAGAATCGTCCCGGGCTGCAGTATCCCGGCTATCTGCTGCTCGCCTTGGCCGTACTGACGAAGGGCCCCCTCGCGCTCGTGCTGACCGGACTGGCCTTTGGTCTCGGCCTGATCTTCGCACCGAGCGTGCGCAGCCGGCTCTTCACACTGCGTTGGGGGGTGGGACTGTGTGTGATCGTTCTCGTCTCTGCACCGTGGTTCGTCTGGATGTGGCTTCGGTACGGTCACGCTTTCGTCGAAGGGTACGTGCTGCGTGAGAACCTCTGGCTGTACGCCCGGCCGCTTTACGAGCGACGGCCACGTTTTTTCTACTACTTGCCGGTCCTTGCGACGGGTCTGCTGCCGTGGACGCTGATTCTGGTCGGCCGCGCCGTCGATTACTTGCGCGGCACGAACGTGGCCGAGGCCGAGCGCCTGTTGTGGGCGTGGGTCGTCGCGATCGTCGGGTTCTTCTCGTTCTCTCTGTTCAAGTACGACCACTACGCGTTCCCGGCCGCGCCGGCTCTCTGCTTGCTGACGGCACACTGCTGGCACCAGGTGCGACGTGCCCCGAGTCTGCGCCCCTATCTTGGCGCGGCCGTAGGCTGTTTCTCGGCGGGTGCGATGATGATATTTGTGGGTGTACTCCTCGTGCGGGTCATCCCGCGGCTCCCACTCGAGCTCCCGCGCGTGGCGCTCTTGCTGCCTGTCTCGCTCATTGCAGGCGGTCTGGCGACGACTGGCGTCTTCGTTTGGCGGCGCTGGCAAATACCGACGATTCCAATGGGGATTGTGGCGGGCTTTCTCGCTGCCTACTCTGTCATCATCCTGGTCGGCTTTCCGGCCTTTGAGCGCGCAAAGCCGGTCAAGGCCATCGCCCAGTACGTGGCCGCGACCGCGCAGCCGTCAGATCGAATTGCCAGTTATCGGCTGAACCGATGGACCAACAGCTGGCGCTTCTACGTGGAGCGCCCGTCACTCTTTCTCGATGATCCCGCGGACCTTCGGCAGTTCCTTCGGGAGCCCGGGCGCGCGTACTGCGCGATGTTCGAAGCGGATTACCTGCGGCTGGCTGAGGAAGATCTGTCGTTACGCATCGTGTATCGCCGTGAGGGGCTGCTGGTGACCACCGGGCGTGGCCTCCGGCAAAGCCGCCATCGAAGCTGGCGTGCGTTTGTCGTCGTCACAAACCAATGACCGACCTCGTCCGCCACCCACTCTCCACGCGCCCCCAGTGAAGTGTGGTTGCCGTCCTCCCAAGCGGCGAAGTAGACTCCTGGACAAAGACATCCATGACACCATTACGACTTCGCGCCCGCGGCGTTTGCGCTGCCTGCGGTCTGAGCGCCATTGTTCTCAACGCCGCTGCCTGTTCATCGTCGCAACCGGCCCCCACTCCGCCGCGCGCGCCGGAACTGTGGGGAGACCTCAAACCCGTCGTTTCCGTCAAGGAGCTGATGCGCGACATGCTCGATCCGGCGGCCGACAACATCTTCGAGGCCGTCAAGATCGTGTCTACCAGGAACGGAACGGTTGAAACCGTGCCCAAATCGGATGAGGACTGGGAGAAAATCCGAATCGGCGCCGTCACGCTCGCCGAAGGCGTCTACCTGTTGAAGATTCCGCGTCCCTTCACGCCGCCCGGTGACGTGAACAACAGCATCGGACCCAACGCGTCGGAATTATCCCCCGCCCAGATCAAAGCCAAGCTCGAAGCGGATCCGGTGCTGTGGAATGCCAAAATCGAGGCGCTCAGAAACGTCGGGCTCGAGGTCCTCGAGATTGTGAGCAAGAAGAAGACCGACGAGCTTTGGGACGCCGGCGAGAATCTCGACCAGGCGTGCGAGAGTTGTCACCTGCAATACTGGTATCCAGGCGATACGGCTCTCCTTCAGAGGCTCGATCGCAAGTTCCAGGAGCGGCGCGATCAATCGCCCACTCCGGATCGCGCCGGCCGGGGCCGGTGACAGTCCGCATGCTATCCTGGCGGCAGCGCCTGACGTGGAGTTTTTCATGACGAGTACCGCCATTCTAATCGTCGCTTTCGCCGCGGTGGGGCCCCCCGGGCTTCACCCCAACGCGGCTGCCGCGTTGGGGACCCCGCTGCAGGCGCAGGAGCAGGAAAAGAAGCCGGTGCCGAAAGACTCGGTGCGCGTCTCCATCCCGGGATGTTCGAAGAATTACATCTTCACTGTCGGCCCGCGCACTCAAGAGGAGCCGGGACGGTTCGATATCCCGGAAGGCATGCATCTGCGCATGAGCGGGCCGAAGAAGATGTTGGCCGAGATCAAAGCCCATGAAGGGTCGGCGATCGAGCTCACCGGCCTGATGAAGAAGGGGCAGTACAACGACGGTTTCAACCTCGGCGGCGGCATCAGGATTACGCCCGGTTCCGCGCCTACCGCTGGCGGCATCCCCGCCACGCCAGCCGCCAGCCAGAACTTCATCGACGTCGAAGCCTGGCGGACGATCGAGGGTGCCTGTCCGTCGCGGTGAGCGAATGGCGACGGGGTCTCCAGCCGACGACCGCGCGCACGTCGACGGCCTTCGTGAGCGATACGAACGGCTGGAGAAAACCCACGCGGAACTGCGCGTCATGGTGGAAGACGCCCTGGAGCAGACACGCAGCGTCCACGCTGACGTGAGAGCCTCCCTCCAAATACGGAAGGGAAGGAAACGACTCGAACGGACTAGGCCCGTATGTCAGTCGGCGGTGGACGCCGCGGGCACTGGTTGCTCCTGCATCGTGATGATGGCCCCCCAGGTCGGATTGTTGCCGAGCGCGAAGGGAGCGCACGCGACGTCGAGCACGACAGATCGCCCGCGTCGATTCGTTGCCGCCACCTGGAGCCGTTCGATGGTCGACCCTCCGGAGAGGCACTGCCGTAGAGGCTGACGGATGCGTTCGGCGGGCAACCCGATGTCGAGATTCATCAAGTGCTTGCCGGTGACCTCGCTGCTTCGCAGGCCCCACAGATCCTCGGCGCGGTGGTTCCACGCCTCGACCCGCATCTCCGAGTCGACGACGATCAGGCCCTCGTGGAAGCTGTTCAGGACGTTCTCGAAAAACGCGTTGGCCCGGTTGAGCTCGTCCCCGCTTTGGCGAAGCTGCTCGTTGGCCGTCTGCAGCTCCTCGTTGGTCGATTGCAGCTCCTCGTTCATCGTTTCGAGCTCTTCGTTCGTCGACTGCAGCTCCTCGTTGGTCGTCTCGAGCTCCTCGACGGTCGATTGCAGCTCCTCGTTCGTCGTTTCGAGCTCCTCGTTTGTCGACTGAAGCTCTTCGTTGGTGGTCTCGAGCTCCTGGTGCGAATGCTTCAACTCGTCCTCGAGGCGGCGCGTCCGCGTCGTGTCACGAAAGAGGATTTTCGCGCCAAGCACCTCGAGCGACGTATCGATCAGAGGAATGACCTGCACGTCCAGGTACGCACGGTCGCCTGAAATCGCCTTCCACTCGACTTCTTTCGCGCTTATGGCGCGCTCCCGCCATGCGTGCTCGATCATCGATAGAAGGTCGACGGGACGAAAGGACACCTCGAGATCCTGAAGCGGCCTTCCGACGTCGTCGGCCGTCAAGCCGAAGAGTGCTCGCACGCGTTCGTTCAGGAGGACGATCGACCTCGCCTGATCGATGACGATCTGGGCCAACGGATCGGTCTGGAACGTCAAGTCGCGGAGCCGGTCCATGAGTATGATTTCCTTGGCGTCGTTTCCACGAAGCGGAAGGAAGGCTCGGGCGCCGTTGCGCAACGGCTGGCGGGAGACCTTCGCAAATATACGTTTCTTGAGGTCGACCGGGGCGAACGCGTTGGAACGTGTCAGCAGCATCTCGGCTTTTCCGAGAAAGAGAAATCCCTCTTCGTGAATGCCGAAATGGAACCGTTCAAGGATACGCTGTTGCACCTCTGCATTGAAGTACATGAGCGTATTCCGGCACGTCAGCAGCGTCACGCGCGAGATAGGCGGATCCAGGATGAGATCGTGCCGGCCGAAGATCACCGAGCGGCGGAGCTCGCGATGGAACACCCAGCGGCCATTGATGTGCTCGAAGTACTTCTTGAGCAGCGCCTCCGGCACGCTCCCGACGGCCTGGTCTGAATACGCCGCCAGCCGTCCCTCGTTGAGCGCTTCGTCGTCGACGTCGGTCGCATAGATCTTCACGCGCTCGCGGAACTGATCAGGCCCGAGCGCATCGGCCAGGAGCATCGCGAGGCTGTAGGCTTCCTCACCCGACGAGCAGCCGGCGCTCCAGATCCGAATCGAACCGTCGCGCCGCCGGGCTTCCAGAATGCGCGGGATCAAGCTCGATCCGATGTACTCCCACATCGGCGGATCTCGGAAGAACGCGGTGACGTTGATCAGGATCGTGTTGAAGAGATGCGTGAATTCCTGCGGATGGGCTTCCAGATAGTCGGAGTAGCCGGCGTAACCTTCGATGCCGGCAACCTGCATACGTTTCTGGACGCGGCGGCTCAACGACGACCGCTTGTAGGCCGAGAAGTCGAACCCGCGGCTGCGCCTCAGGTGCTCGAGCAGCTCTTCGAACTCCTTTTCGCGGGTCTCTTCGGACAAACTCATGTGCCGTCCCCACGCACAACGAGCGTCGTGAGCGCCTGACCGATCTCGTTCAGCGGCAACACGAAGTCGACACGCCCGGTCTGGATCGCGGCGCTCGGCATCCCGAAGAACTCGGACGTTCCTTCATCCTGGGTGACGACGGTACCGCCCATCTTCTTGATGGCCTGAAGGCCGCTCGCTCCGTCGCTTCCGGTTCCCGTCAAGACGACCGCGATGGCCCGATCTTTGAAGCTCGCTGCCACGGATTCGAACAGGAGGTCGGCCGACGGCCGGAGGAAATGGACGAGCTCGGTCTTCGACAACGAAAGGGTGCCGTCAGCATTGACCAGAAGATGTCGATCCGGAGGCGCGACGAAGACCGATCCCGGTCGCAACGCATCACCCTCCTCCGCCTGCTTGACAGGAAGCCGGCTCTGTCGGCTCAGCAGCTCGGCCATCAAGCTGCGATGTCGAGGGTCAAGGTGTTGAACGACGACAACTGCCGCCGGGAAATCCGACGTCAACGCCGACAACACGCTGGTCAACGCTCGAAGCCCGCCGGCCGACGCAGCGATAGCCACTACATCAAAAGCGGCCTTGGGGTGCGGCCACCAGCTTGGGTTGGGCGTCCGCTTGCTTACAGGCGCTGTCGTCACGGCACGGCAATCTGGGCCGCACTCTACCACACGAAAGTCATATGCCTATCCTGACTTCACCCGCCGGGAACGAGTTCGTCTCACGCGTGTGCAGGAGCAGGCTCGGGCGGTCCATACGCAGTTTGTCCGCATAGCGGAGATGCAGGCCGTTCTCGACGAGGAACGGATTGCGGCCGGGCGGCCGCACGTTCCGCGACCATTGTTCCCCGCACCCCACCGCGACTGACGCTCCCGTTCCCGACCGAAGTAAAGTATCTCGACAAGGGTGGGAAAGGACCTCATTATGACGTCGCTTACCGGCCGTCGAGTACTCCTGTGGATGCTGATTGTCGGGACATTGGGCCTGTTCCTGCGGATCGTGACGCCGGCTCAGGAACGTGAGCACGCCGCCGCAGGCGTCTCCCGTGGGGATGAGAATCGTCTGGCGCCGGGCGCGCTCGCCGCGGCGGATCGTCCGTTCGGCACACTGCGCGAACAGGCCGCCATGCAGCAGCAATGGCTCAAAAAGCGCCTCGACACCTTCCTGCCCGGCTTGATGCGCAGGCACGGCATCGACCTTTGGGTCATCCCGATACGTGAGTACAACGAAGATCCGGTCTTCTCCTCCATCACGGCCCCCGAGACGTTCTTCGCTCGCCGGCGCACGATCTATGTGTTCTTCGACAAATGCGCCGCAGCCGGCACGCCGGCGACACCGGCATGCATCGAGCGCATCGCGCTCGGAGGCACGTCGCAGGGTGGCGTCTTCGCCCCTCACAACTCGATGAAGACCGTCGCCGGAGCCACGGGCGCCCGTCAGGCGGAGCTGTGGGGCGACGAGCAATGGACGGCGCTCAAAGAGGTCATCGAGGCTCGAAAGCCGAAAGTGATCGGCGTCGACCGATCGAAGGTGTTCGCGTTCAGCGACGGACTCTCGAGCGGCGAGCTGCAGGGGATGACCGACGCGCTGGGCGCCTGGACATCGAAATTTCGCGACGCCGAAGGGTTGCCGCTCGAGCTGATCGCGTCCCGCCTGCCGGAGGAAGAGGCGTTCTTCGAAAAGATGACCGCGCTCGTCTGGCAGATGACGCAGACGATGTTCTCCGCCAAGGTGATCGTGCCCGGCACGACGCGCACGAGCGATCTTGTCTGGTGGTGGCGCCAGCGCACCAACGATCAGGGACTCGGAACCTGGTTTCAGCCGAGCGTTTCGGTGCAGCGCCAAGGCGCGAAAAGCAGTGATTTGGGTGATGAGCCGGTCATCCAGCCCGGAGACCTGCTGCACTGCGATGTAGGCATCACCGTGGCCCGTCTGAATACCGATACGCAGCATGACGCGTACGTCCTGCGGCCCGGCGAAACGGACGCGCCGGCAGGCATCAAGAACGCGTTGGCCCACGCCAACGCCATGCAGGACGTCGCGCTCGACGAAATACGGCCGGGGCGGACCGGCAACGACATTCTGGGCGCGGTGCTCGCCCGGATGAAAGCCAAAGGCATCACCGGCACGATGTACTCGCATCCCATCGGCATGAACGGGCACGGAGCCGGACCTCTCATCGGGCTCTGGGACTATCAGGACGGCGTGCCCGGTCGCGGCGACGCCAAGGTCGTGCCGTCCATGTGGTTCTCGATCGAGTTGCAGGCGACGACGCCCGTCCCTGAATGGGGCGGCCAACCGGTGCAGATGGCGCAGGAAGAGGACATGATCATTGGCGCTGACGGCAAAACCCGGTGGGCCCTCAAGCGCCAGGATCGGCTGTTTCTCATTGGCGCCACGCCGTGAGGCGCGCGGGACAACGCTGACCATGTCCCCGGCCAACAGATGGTGGTGGGCCTACCTGATCTTCGCGTTGGCGCTGGTCGTCGCGTGGCCGCCCGACGCGGACAAAAGCCTCGCGGTCAAGTTCGTGAATTGGGTCGTCGATCCCAGCGGTGAGCTGCCTGTGCTCCCGGACCCGCTCGCGCTCGGCCTGGGCGACGATCCCGTGGCCGTCGCGGCGCACGACGAGCAGGTGCAGCGCTACGATGCCCTCTACGTCAAGGGCGGATGGACGCGAAAACGGCTCGAGCTCAAGATCGCGACGGACCCCCTCAATCCAGCGACCGTGCGGCAGGTCCTGACCGCGCTCGGCGTGCTGGAGGTGTTCCTCTTCTGGCGGTTCGGCAGGGCGAGGGTCTAGCGGACACCCACGCGCGCGGGTGTCCGGTTTAGCCGCTTATTGAGCGGACGGCCGGCTGACGCCCTTGAAGGTGATCTTCTCCACCGTCCACGTCGAGCAATCGCCCTTGTAGATGACGTTCTCCGACTCGCAGTGAAGCTCGTGAACGAGACAGCCGGCTTGCCCATGCCCTTCGCTCGTCTGGGCCCAGCCGAGCAGGTTCCCGTTCAGGTCCACTTTGTAGATCTTGCCGTTGCCGTCACCGCTGAACAGATACTGGTTGGGAGCCGGCGAGGTGCAGACGCTCCACGGCGCTCCCACAGTGGCGATAATGCGAACCGGGTTCAGATCGGCGTCGAAAACCTGAATTCGGCGGTTGCCGCGATCGGCGACATAGATGTTGCCTTTCGCGTCCGACGTGATGGCGTGAGGCGTGTTGAACTGGTTCGGCCCGGCGCCTCTCGTGCCGAGCGTCTTCACCCATTTGCCATTCTTCGCGATTTTGGCGACGCGCGAGTTGTTGTAGCCGTCGCTGACAAAGATATTGTCCTGCGTGTCCCACGTCACATCGGTTGGGCGGTTGAAGGTGCCGATGTTCCCGGCGGGATATCGCTCGGTCTCGTGCTCGCCGCGCTCGAAGAAGCGCTCGAGATAGTCAATCGCTTCCGTTTTCCGTCCCAGCACCATTGAGACCATCCCCTGAGGGTCGAACTTGACGATCATGTTCGCGCCCTCATCGGTCATCCACACGTTGTCGTATTTGTCGACGCGAACCGTGTGCGCGAACGAGGCCGCGTAGTTGTCCTGCCCCCACTGCTTGACGAACTTCAAGTTCTGATCGAACTCGAAGAGCTGCGAGGCCGTGGCGCCTTTCGCCGGACCGGCGTTGCCGCTCCGAGTGAAGACGAAGAGATGGCCCTTCGAGTTCTTCGACACGCCGACCGCCTCGCCGATCGTATGGCCCGGGACGACGAGCGGCAGGACGTCCTCCGTCACTTGAAGCTTCGGCGTCGCCTGCTCGAGCGCCTGCTGTTTGGCCATGGCGGCCTGGAGCTCGGGGCTGGGTCCGGCGCCACGTTGCGCGAACGCGGAGACGCCCAGGAGCGAGATGGTGAGCACGCCAAGAATCATGGGAAGCGCGAGAGACCGTTTCACGAGACCCTCCTTAAAAATGCAGTTGAGCGCCGAGCGTCAGGATGCGCGGCTGAAGCGCTTGCGTCGCCTGCCCGAGCGCCGTTGAATAGTTCGTGTTGACCGCAAGGACCGGGTGCGCGTTCAGCGCGTTAAAGATGTCGGCTTGAAGCTGCCATGTCCCACGCCGCCACGGGAGCTCGAACTTCCGGGCGAAGCGCAGATCGAGCTGATTCCAGCGGGGGAGATACAGACTTCCCGGCATGTTCAAATTCACGGTTTCCGTCGCCTGTCCTGGCGTCAGGAGCGCCGCCGGCACGATGAAGGTCTGCTGCAGGTAGTCGTAGTTCGTGGCGCCCGACCCGTAGTTGCGCGTTCCTGGATAGCTCTGGAACGTGCCGCTCACGTTCAGGCCGTCCGGGAGCGGATAGGTGCCGCCCACCTTGACCTGCGTCCGGTATGGAATGTTGAACTGCGTCTGGTCGCAGTAGATGGTGTAGTTGGGATCGCTCGCCTGTGCAAACGTGATGGTGGCGGTCCCGTCGGCCGAGTCGCACAACTTCGAGATCTGGCGCGCAATCAGGACTCCGCCGAAGACCTGGGCCCCACCCTTGATGTGCGACAGGAGGGACACCTCAATGCCGTTGTAAACCCGGTAGTTGTTCGGCGAGTTCCGGTCGATGAGGGGCGCACCCTTGCCGATGAGCGCCGGGTTGATCTTGTAAATCGTCAGCGTTGGTGGCTGCGTCCCGCCGCACACGATCTGTCCCGTCGAACACGGGTTGGGAACCGTCACCGGCGTGAACGCCCCGGGTACGTCGAGCGCGGTGTTGTCGGTGGAGATCAGATTGTAGTAGTGGCGATGAAAGTAGCCGGCGCTCACGGACGTGCCAGGCATCAGCTCGCGCTGCGCGCTCACCGTGACTTCCACGTTGTAGGGCCGGGTGATGTTCGGATCGGGCGTCCGCGTGATCAGCCCGAACGACGCGTTCGTGGACGGCCCGAGCTGACTCACGCCAGGGATGAAAACGTTGTTCGTCGCCGCCGGGTTCAGCCAATTGCGCGTGTCGGTCGACAGCACCATCGGGTTGTAGACCTGCGGGAACGTCACCGTCGAAAACGCGGAATTGTACTTCGCGATGCTGGCCTTCAGCGCCGTCTTGCCGTTGCCGAACAGGTCGTAGGACGCGCCGAACCGCGGCGCCCAATTCTTGAAGGTCGGCATCGTCGTCCCCGGGAAAAGCGGGCGGGGTGTGTACCCCTCCGCGATCATGAGCGCCTGCTGTTCCAGTGTGACGCCCTCGTCGGGATAGCTCGCGTTGAAGTATTCCCACCGGAGACCGGGCGTCAACGTCAGCCTCTTCAGCGTCCAGGCGTCCTGGACGTAGAGTCCAAGGTCGGCATTCAGATGGTCGAACTCCTCGGTGGCCGTGTTGAAGAGCGTGACCTGAAAAGGCGTGGTCACCCCATTGATCGTGTGGAAGCGCTCGTAGAAATTGATCGCGGGGTTCTGGAACCGGCGCTGCAGACCGCTCTTGCCGTGCGACAGTTCCACGCCGCCTTTGATGGCGTGGGAACCGGTCACATACGAGAGCGAAGCCATGCCGGTCTCCCGAACCGGCGTGTGCACGTAGAACGGCGTCGGCGGCGCGCCCCACTCCTGCCCGTTCGTGACGTTTATCTTTGGAATCGGATTGCACGTCGCCGACGAGAGGCAGCCCTCGAGCCCCGGCTGCAGCTCGCCCGTCGTGTACGACTCGTTGTTGATGCCGATGCCGGCTTCAAAGAGGAGCCTGGTTGTCCAGATGCCCGTCCACTTCGCTTCCGCCATGTAGTACTGCTTGGGTTCCCGCGTGCTGAACGTGTCCTCCGACCATTGGGCGGCGAGGGGCGCAACGCTGTTTTGTTCATGCCCACGGAACTTGATGATCTTGTCCATGTAGACGGTGAACTTGTTCTTGGGGCTCACCTGCCAGGTGAAGCGCGCCATGAAGCTCTTGATCAGATTGTCGTCGAGCACTTGCCGCGACGAGTCGGGCACAAAGGCCGTGTCGCTTGGCGAGAACGGCGTCGTCGAATAGAACGAGTTCGAGATCGTCTGGTTTACGCCCCAATGGCGCACGGATCCGAAGAACCAGACTTTGTTCTGTTTGATCGGTCCACCGGCCGAGACGTTGAGATCGTGAATCGACGACAGGGCGTTGCCGGCCTGCAGGCCCTGTGCGATGAGATCCGGCGTCAACGGCTCTGCCTGGAGCGATTTCCCCGTGGCGGAAAAGAAGACGTCGCCACGAAACGTGTTGCCGCCGTCTTTGGGTACCATGTTCAAGCGCACGCCGCCGCCGGACGACTCCGCGGAAATACCGGCGGTCTGATAGCTCATCTCCGAAAACATGCCTTCATTGAAGTACTGCTGAATCGCGCCGTCGCCCTCGATCCCGTTCAAGCGGATCCCGTCGACCATGATGTAGTTGTCTTTGGGATCGGCGCCGTGCGCCGCGATGTAGGTCTGCTGCATGCCTTGCGCGCCGCCGACATCCGGTTGCGACTGCGTGACGCCGACAAGCGTTGCACCCACTGACTGGATGTTGCGACCGCCGGTCGGCACGGCGTCGAGCAACTGCTGCGGCAGCACCTGCTGCGTGACGGCCTGTTGCACGTCAACCACAGGAGAGGCACTGGTCACGACGACCGTTTCCTCCAGCGCGCCCACTCGCAGTTCGGCGTTGACCGGCGCGGTGAAGTTTGCCGGGAGCTCGATGCCGTTGCGTTTCACCGTTGCGAAGCCCGGCAGCGAGAAGGTCATGGCATAGGTGCCCGGCCGCAGATCGAGAATCTTGTACTGTCCCTGCGCATCCGTAATCGCGGTGCGGACCTGCTCGATGAGTGCGGGGCTCGCTGCCTCGACGGTGACGCCTGGCAGGACGGCGCCCGTCGCATCTTTGACGACGCCGGCGATGGCGCTTTGGGCGATGGCGGATGCAGGCAGGAGGAACAGCGTAAGGACGACGCCGACGAGAACGGGCCGGACCCGGAGATCGGTCATAGCTCCCCTCCTCAAACGACGAAACGATGGGCCATCATACGCGTTTTCCGGGAGGTCGAGCGGGTCGGGGGATCAGCCCCGCCTGAGAGCGAACGACACCCGAGTTTCGAGAAAGCGGCCATAACGCGCCGCTTCCTCGGCGACCGCGCGCCGCTCGACCGCGCTCAACCGCTTGGCAGTGACGACGTCGACAACGAGCCCATCCGCCTTCCGCGCTGTCTTCCAAGTGCCGGCCACCTGGCCGCCGACGACCAGCGCCTGCTCTAGGGCTCCACGGGAACCGGCCCTGCGCGGCACGGCGTCGAGATCTCTGTACGCTACGAAGTATTCGTCGTAGATCGGCAGGAGATGGACCAAGGCGCGCCGCGTTTCATCGGGTTTCAGGCGATCAAGCGTCCAGTACGTGTGGCCATCGATCATTCGGCGCCGGGCTCCGGTCATTTCGAGACCTCGTTTCGCGTCAGCGGTGGGAAGCCCCGACCACCACGCGAAGTCCCGGACGGTCGCAGGGCCATGGCTTCTGAAATACCGCTCGGTCAACTCGGC
>DATKHR010000328.1:0-3554 GCA_035510155.1 Vicinamibacterales bacterium | reverse complement strand
CGTAGCCTTACGCTAGGAGGTGTCAGCATGTTTTGGCTGGTGCTGCTAATTACGACGATGCTTTCGGGCCAAGAACAGCATCGTTCGATGAACGAGCGAGGCGCGATGGTGATGGGGTTCGACCAGGACAAGACGGTCCATCACTTCTATTTGTATAACGACGGTGGCGCGATCGACATTGCCGTCAAGGACGCAACGGACGTGACGAACCGTGCTGCGATTCGAGCGCACTTGCCGCACATCGCGACGATGTTCGGCTCCGGAAACTTCGATGCGCCCATGTTGGTGCATGATTCCAAAAGCGTCCCCGGAACGGCTGCCCTGAAGGCGCACAAAGACGCGCTCAGCTACACGTATGTTGAGACGCCGGGAGGCGGACGCGTGGACATCGTGACCGGGGATCCCGGGGCGCTCACCGCGCTCCACGAGTTCCTGCGGTACCAGATCGCGGAGCATCAGACGAAGGACGCCATCACGGTCAGTCGGCGATGAAGACGGATGCGGTCGGCCCGCGAGCGGTATCGGCGGCGACCGGGGTCAGCACAGACACCTTGCGGCATTACGAGCGCCTGGGTCTCCTGCCGCGGACAGCGCGGACGCCGGCCGGGTACCGACGCTACGACCCGGCTGTCATCTCGCGCGTCCAGCTGATTCAGCGGGCGCTTGTCGTGGGCTTCTCGTTGAAAGACCTCGCGTCAGTCCTCCGGCGCCGCGACGTGGGAGAGCCACCGTGCCGTGCGGTTCGAGCGTTAGTGGGCGAACGTCTCGCAGCACTCGAACAGCGACTCGAGGATCTCACGACGCTGCGCGGTGAAATCCGTCGCGTACTGCAAGACTGGGACGCCCGCTTGGCTGCAACGCCTTTGGACAGAGGGCGCGGCTGCTGGACATGCTCGAAGGACGAGGCATGTTTGAACGACGGCCGTGCGTCCGTCGGTTTCGCCCGGTCCTCCACCGATGAGGAAACCTGCGTCGCCGGAGAAGGAATGACGGCCGACGAGGCTGACGATTTGACATCCGTCGAGGTGTCCAGCATCCTAGGCAAGTCGTGAGGCTCGGCCGACGGTTTTCGGCAATCGTTGCGGTTCTGACGCTGTGCGCCGGGAACGCCGCCGTCTGCGCCGGCTGGCAGGCAACTCCGGAGGCCCGGATGGCTTGCTGCGTGAACGGCACAAGCTGTCCGATGCACAAATCGGAATTACACCGTTCCGGCGCGACGCGCACCGTCAGCCAGGTTCAAGCAGACACCTGCTGCGCCGCTGCGACCAACCGCACGCAATCGCCCGCGACGAGCCCGTCGTTCGTGCTCTCGAACCCAACCGCGCTCCCGGCCGTATTAGCGTTCGTGGTTCCCGTGGCCATCCCGGCGGTCCCTGAATGGCGCGCCCTCGCACCGCTTCCCATCTCGCCCATTCCCAAACATCTGCTCCTCTCTGTTCTGTTGATCTAACAAAGACAGTCGTGTCTTGCCCGGAGCAACTCTGGGGCGATGACGCGTCTCTGTGGACCGACACCAGCTGTTTCGAGGAGAGATATGCGCCGAGAACGTGTGAGCGCCATCGTTGGGGTGACCAGCGCCGTGACGACGCTCGTCTGTTGAGCATTTCCGATTCTGTTCGTGACCCTAGGTCTGGGGTCCGTCATGGCGGCGCTTATTGAAACCGCTCCGTGGATTGTGGTCCTGGAGCGGCATCGACCGGTCTTGTTCGGCGTGTCCGGAGGCCTCCTCGCGCTGAACTACTGGATGGTCTCCGTGCGACCGCGGCAGTGCGCGCCCGGTGAACTCTGTCACATCGATAGCCCGTTCATGCGGATCAATCGACGGCTGTACTCGATCTCGCTAGCGCTGTTCATTGTTGCGCTGGTCCTGACGTACGGCAGTCTCCTGGTGCTCAGATGGAAGTAGAGATTCGACACGCGATACGAGCCTCAGCGATCGGCGTGCTCCTACTGATGTCAGCGAGCGGATCGCTGTACGCGTCCGGTCACGGGCCGGTGTTCGGCGCCGCCACGCCGACGCTGGGCAAAGGCGGCTGGTCCTTCGACCAGGCGTGGATGGGGCAGGTCATGGATGGGCCCGCTGACACGAGCGCGCTCCTGCGAAGCATGATCAGCTTCGGCATTACTGAAAAGATCCAGATCTCCGGCTCGGTTCCGGTGCCGCTCACTGAAACGAACGCGATGCCGTCGGGACGTATGATGGCGATGATGTCTGGGAATCCGGACGTCGAGTCGCTCCTTGGATGGCGGTTTCAGACTCGGCCGGTGGGTGAAGGGGCCCGACTGGAATCAACTGCGTACGTCGGAGGACTTCTACCGCTCGACTCAAAGCGTGCGGGGATCGCGACCTCGCCGGCGGGACTCCTCTCGCTGACCAGTGGCTACGCCTCGCGCTCGCACTATTTCTGGGCAGGAGCGAGCTATCTCCGTCACGTGCAGAGTGACGGGGATCGACTCGGTTCTGTGACATCGTTCAGCCTTGTGTACGGGTACCGTCCGCCGGCGTGGCGAAAGGAGTATCCGAAGCCGGATCTTCGATTCTTCGTCGAGGCGGCCGGTGACATCACCGGGACATCCATCCACGGCGCGCAACCAATGGCCGGGACCGGCGGTCGAGTCGCGCTGGTCGGGCCAACGATGTTGCTGCTGTACAAGGCGTACGGCATAGAGGGCGGCGTGCTGGTTCCGGTGTATCAGCGAAATCAATCAATGCAGCCGGACGAGCGCTTCCGTTTTGCACTCAATTTCACGTACTTTTTCTGGCCGTCGAAGGGAAAGGGGCACTGACCATGAATCTGATCGTAAGGACAGCGGCGGCGCTATCGCTCGCCCTGTTGCTACCGTCGGTCGCGTCAGCCGAGCTGCGGCGCGTGCAGTTGCGCGTGCTGGGCATGGATTGAACGTTCTGCGCCCACGCCGTGAGCGTGGTCATCATAAAGCTCGACGGCGTCGAATCCGTTGACGTGTCGCTCGAGAAGGCAACCGCAGACATTCGCCTCAAGCCTGGCAACACCATCACATTGCCGCAACTGCGACGGATCATCCGCGAGGGCGGTTATCCGACGAAGGATGCGCGCGTCGACGCACGCGGAACGTTTGTCGATCGGAACGGGAAGCCAGCGCTGGACCTTCAGAACGGATCATTCCTGGAACTCGCGGCCGGCCCCTCTGCACCGCCGACGGGCGTTGTCGACGTGACCGGCGTTTCGCGGGTGGTCGAGAAGGAACGAGAGGTCTTGACGATCTCCGATCGATGACCTCGCAACGATGTAGGCTTGCATGAGAGTAGAGGAAGCGAGCGTTGCTCTCAATTGAACCGTGGCGCCCGGCGTCTGACCTACGCTGACGCGCGCATGAAGGACCTCCTGCTCACCCTGCTCCATCTTGCTGTCGTGACCGCGAAGCTGTGTGGCCCCGATGGCGTGCGAGCGGTGATCGCAGAGAATCTCGTGCTCAAGCAGCAACTGATCGTCCTGCGCCGTGCTCGGCAGGGGGCACCGAATTTGACGGTGAGCGACCGGCTGCTCTGCGGAGTCGGGTCGCTCTTCCTCCGT
>DATKHR010000327.1:0-17226 GCA_035510155.1 Vicinamibacterales bacterium | reverse complement strand
CGGATGCTCTTTCTCACGCTGCGATGAACTCGGTTCCGGAAAACCAGCGTTCAGCGGGTCGGGGCTGCCGAATTTTCGAAAGCCTATCAGCTGCGTTTCACCGCGAGAGTGAATCCACGCAGGTCGGCATCGCCTCCGCGTACCAGGGACTCACGATCTGAGCGGCCAATAGATTGCACTAGGACTCCCCGAGCCACGAAATATCGTCACGCCTGTTCACCTACTCTGCCGGACCTATTACTCGAACAGAACGGCGGTGGCTTCAGACGGCCTGCTGGAAGTGCGTCGAGAAAGACAGGAAATGCCTACCATTCGTTCCGCTGGATTCTCGCGACTATTGCTCGCTCTCATATACCTGCTCGTTGCCGGGCGAGTGTCTGCCGGCCCCATTTCGGTGACGAGCGGGTACGTGGATCTTGGTCCCTTCTCCGGCCCGTTGCTGCTCGCCGGCGAGCGCGGGTTCACGTTCCACAGTCGAATGGGCCGTACGAGCGGCTTTATCTTCGCGCTGAACTGTAACGACGACCCGCTCCGTTGCCTGCCCGGCACGACCCTCAATGTCGGCATCCGTGCCGACACCAGCGAGTTGGGTGGGAGCGCCACGCTGGACGGCGTGACGCACACGGGCCTCAGCGGACCCATGTCGCCGGAGAGCATCGCCATTGAGATCACCGGATCGCTGGTGCTTCCGGCCCTGGCGCCGACGGCCGTCGCGACCGCGCCGTTTACCCTGACCGGCACCTTCGCGCACACCGTCAGCGGGGGGCCAGAGGTCACGCGCGAATCGCTCAACGGCAGCGGCACCGTCACCGTCTCCCTGAAAGCCCATTCGGCTTATCCGGGCAGCTGGTACGTCACGCGCCTCTTCTATTCGCTGAACCACGATCTCCCTGCCGACTGGCTCTCCGCGGATGTTGGCCTCGTCGGCCAGCCTGGTAGCGCAGTGTTCTCGAACGGCTCGTTTTCAATCAGGGGGTCCGGCGCGGACATCTGGGGCCCGACAGATGCCTTTCGATTCCTGTATCAGCCGCTTATGTCCGACGGCGAGATCATCGCCCGCATCGATACCCTCACGAACACAAATCAGTACGCCAAGGCGGGCCTGATGATGCGGCAGTCCGCCGACACCGCGTCCGCGCACGTGTTGATTGACGTCAAACCCGAAACGGGCGTCGAATTCATGACGCGCAGCGCCAGTGGCGACTCGACGAGCTTCATCGCGGGTGCCATGCAGCCGTTCCCGGTGTGGCTGAAACTGACCCGCACGGCGACGACGATCATCGGCTCGATTTCGGCGGACGGCCGCTCCTGGACGGTCGTCGGAAGGGCGGATCTGCCGACCACACCGCTCCTGGCAGGAATGGTCGTGACGAGTCACGACGACAGCGTGACTGCGGAATCGCTGGTCGCCCAGGTGTCGATGAGCGCGAGCACGCTGCCTTCTCCCTGGTCGCTCACCGATATTGGCGATGTTGGAGCGGCCGGTGGCGCCGTCTTTGCCGTTGGCAACTTCACGGTCCAGGGCGCCGGCGCGGACATTTGGAGCACTGCCGATGCCTTCACCTTCATGTTCCAGTCGGTAAGCACTGACTCGCAAATCACCACCCAGGTCAAAAGCCTCGACAACACCGACACGTACGCGAAGGCAGGCGTCATGATGCGGGCGTCCCTCGATCCGTCGTCGGCGCACGTCATCCTGGATGTGCGCCCTGGCGGGCAGATCGAGCTGATGATGCGCGGGGCGGCCGGCGGCGAGACGGCTTTCATCGCGGGGACTATGGTGTCCTTCCCCGTGTCCCTGCGCCTGGTCCGCACGGGAGCCGTCATCACCGGGTACGTCCTGAGCGTCCTGAGCGGCGGCCAATGGACAGCGGTGGGGTCGGTCAGTTCGTCGCTTCCGCCTGCGGTCCTGACCGGCCTCGCTGTCACCAGCCATCAGGCCGGGACCCTGACGACCGCGGTGTTCGGCACGACGACCGTCGCTGCGGGTTCGGGGGCCTTTCGCTCGCAGGATATCGGCGATGTCGGGATCGCAGGCGGCGTGGCATACAACGGGCAATCCGGCACCTACACGGTGGCCGGCGCCGGTGCAGACATATGGGGGACCTCCGACAGCTTCCAGTATGCGTACGAGGCTTTTTGTTACCAATGCGTTTTCGTGGCGCGCGTGGTCAGCCTCCAGGATACGAACCCATTCGCCAAAGCGGGCATCATGATCCGCGAGTCGCTCGCCGCCGACGCCGCCAATATCCTCCTGGACGTGAAGCCCTCGGGCGACATCGAGTTCATGGTGAGAACGAGCACGGGCGCCCCCACGCAGTTCATCAGCTCGGCCAAGGTGTCCACGCCCGTGTGGCTCAAGCTGACCATGGACAACGCGACGACCGTCACGGCATGGATCGGCCCGGACGTCAACCAGTGGGTCTCCATCGGCTCCGTGGCGGTGCCGGTCGGAGCCTGGGCATCACCGCTCGCCGGCCTCGCGGTGACCAGCCATGACCCGTCGCAACTGAACATCGCCGTCTTCGATCGCACGCCATAGTCGAGCAAGAATTCAAGTCATCTCCTCGGCGCCTGCCACGAGGATGACGATGGGGTCTATGGCACCAGCACGATCCGATGACCGTGAGAGTGGCGCTGCCACGCCTCCTCGACGAGGGCAAGCGGCACGCGCTCCGTCTCGATCCGGAGGTCGCCACGAGCCGCGTAACGCATCACGGTCGCGAAGGCCTCGCTGAGTACGTCGGGCGGCGGCATTCCGGCCGTCCCGCGGATTGTCAAAGGCGTGCTGCGAAGCGCCGCAGCTGACAGTCCTATCTGCGACCCGGCGCTTTCGCCAACCTGAATCAGTCGGATCTCGGGACCGGCCACCACGAACTCGTCGCGCGTGAGGGCCGCGAGCAGGGCTTCAGTCGGCCCGTTCCAGACATAGTCGATGATCACGTCGAAGCTTCCCTGCTGCCTGAATGCTGCGATCAACTCCTCGCGGGACTGGTCGAGGCGGATCGTGGCGTCGACGGGTAAGGAGTGCAGCACCGCTTGATTGCGGCCCGCCGCCACGATCCGACCGGCTCCAAGGATCTTCGCGATCTGGACGGCGAGGCGGCCGGTCGTTCCGGTGGCGCCGAGAATGAGCACGCTTTCGGCCTGTTTCAGTCGGGCGCGCCAGGCAAGCGACAACCACGCGGACACGCCAGGGTTCGGCAGTGCAGCCACTGTGGCGTCATCGACTTCGTAGGGTAGCGAAAAGCAGAAACGCCGAGGCACGACGGTGCGTTCAGCCATTGCCCCGTACGGGGCGCGCGGCCCGCCGAAGAACACGCGAGTCCCATCGTCGAGCACACCCACCCCGTCGACGCCACAAATGTGTGGAAGAAGGTGTGGCCTGGCGAAATGGGCACCGCTGGCAAGCTGTTTATCGACAGGCTTCAGCGACGCGGCACGCACGTGCACGATCGCCTCGTCGTCGATCGGAACGGGATCGGTAAATTGCTCGAACCGAGGCGGCGACCCGAACTGGTGTAGAACGGCTGCGTTCATTGCTTCCTCCTGCGTTGTCTTACATAATGTAAGCAATTGCTTATATTGTCAGCTTGTATATGCGCCGGAAGCCAATCGCACAGCGTCGGCGAAGGTTTTCACTAAGAAAAACGCCACGTCAGGACCGGTCGCGCGCGACTTTCGAAGCGCTCCTTGAAGCGACTGCTGACATTCTGGTGCGCCACGGCTATGCAAAGCTGACCACGAATCGCATCGCCGAACGCGCCGGCGTCAATATCGCTTCGCTCTACCAGTACTTTCCCGGCAAGGAGGCCATCGTCGCTGAGCTGCGCCGCCGGCATGGGACGGAACAACGCGCGGCGGTGCGGAAGGCGCTTCTGGAGCAGCGCGGCGAGGACCTCGAATCGACAGTGCGTGTCCTCGTCTCCATGGGAGTCGCGGCACACGCGGGCGCGCCTGAGCTCCACCGGGTATTCACGGAGGAACAGCCGGCTCTTCGGGTCGCGGACGTTTCAGCGATCGACCCGGCCGTTTTCGACGAGTTCCGACGATTTCTGCGAGCCGCGGCCGCTGACGTGCCGGACATCGAACTCACGCTGTGGATGGTCGCAACTATCGCGGGCTCGGTGATCCATCAAGCCACGATAGAACGCCCCGACGATCTCCGGCGCGGACTCATTACGGAGGAACTCACCACCGTCCTGTGCCGTTACTTGCGCCGCCAGTGAGGGCCGGCTGATTAAGGTCTTAGCAGCTTTTTGTATTCGAGCCTTGCCGACATCAGGATCGGCAGCTCGGGATCGGGAGTCTTCCAGCTGTCGAAGAACTGCTTGTACGCATTTCGCGCTTCATCGGTCCGTCCGAGCTTGACGAGCGCGCGGCCATAGAACAGCGGCACCAAAGCGGCGTTCATCGAAATCCTCGGAGTGCGATTCTCCATGACTTCCTTGAATCGTGTCGCCGCAATCTCCGCGCTGCCTGCCGAGAGGTTCACCAGGCCGATCGTGAAGCGGGCGGAGATATCGTCGTCATCTTTCGGTGGCGGCACGGCGTCGATCGCGCTCTTGTCACCGCTGCGGACGCGAACCGTGGCGTCGATTGTCTGGAAGATACGCTCGGCCTCCGGGCTCGGTCTCACTGGGACCAATCGCCGCGCGTCGTCCAATAGCGCTCGTGCGGCGCCCGCGTCGTCGGCGATCACGAGCGCACTTGCGCTGCGAAGCAGCGTGTTGATGCTCCGCTCGAGCGCGAGTGACTTCTGCACCTCCGCGCGAGCGGCCGTCTTGTCGCCGACTTCGGCGCTCACCTCCGCCATGGCGGCCCACAGGTTCGCAGCCGACCCTTTGAGGCCATTCTTCGCGATCGACTCCGACTCGTAGAGAGCCGTCAACTGGCGCGCCCGCGCCACCTGGCCCCGATACGCGGAAACAGTCATCTGCGCGGGCAGCGTCAAGAAGCTGTCCGAGAACCGGCGCGCCGCCTCGAGCTCTCGCGCCATGTCCGCGTCGTCCTTCCTCAAGCACGCGATCAGGTAGAGGTCCGAGCGGACGCTGCTCGAATCGAGGCCGTATGCGATCGCCCTCTCCAGCGTCTGGTGCGCGTCGTCGAGCTTCCCGAGTGCCATGTACGACTGCGCAAGGTTGCCGTACGGCAGCGGTTCGTCGGGCGCGAGCCGGATCGCCGTCTGGAACTCCTCCGCTGCCTTGGCATGCTCGTTCCGTGCCTGATACGCGTTCCCCAGATTCGAGTGCGGCACGTAGTCGTTGGGATAGGTTTGAATCCAGACCTGGTAGGTGTCGATCGTCTTCCCGAGGGAGTACTCCACGACCGTGTAGTACCGCGCGATGATGTAGAGCCGTTCCGGCTCGCTGACGCGGTCTTTCATCTGATAGGCCTTGCGGATCTCGTCAATCGATGGCTGAAACTCCCCGAGGTTGCTGAGCACCGTGCTGAGCCGCGCGTGCGCCAGCGCGAAGTCGGGATCCTGTTCGATCGCCTTTCGGAAAAAGGGGAGCGACGCCGCATCGCCCTGCCGCCGACGTGTCACCAAGCCCAGGCTGTACGATTTCAGCGCATCGAGCGACTTCGTGGTCGCGTCCTGAATCGGCGCGTCGTACTTGGCGATCGACGTGAGCGATTCGCCGAGGCCGCGACGTAGCTGGCCTGCCGCACTGCCGAGCGCCTTTAACACATCCTCCTGGCTCGCGGCCTCCACCTGACGTTTGTCGATCGTGTCGCCCGTGCGGCAGTTCGTGGCGCCGAGCGAAATCACGTAGCTCTTGCCGAGCTGAGCAATGGATCCGGCGACCATCGCTTTGCTCGCCGTCCGTTGACAGAGGTCGCGCGCCACATCCGGCGTGAGCTTGTCACCGGGCGTGCGGCCCATGAGGCGCAGTGTGCCCTGGACCCGCTGCTCGGAGAGCACGCTCAGGAACGGCGACTGCCGCAGCTCCACCTCGAGCGCTTCCTTCAGCGTGTCATCGAAGACTGGCACGCCGGTCGTGTTGGCGAAGTCGGCGATGACCACCGAATCGCGCTCGTGGAAGGCGCGCGGGCGGCCCAAGTAGACGAACGCCACAATGACGCCGACGCCGATCACCGTTGCCGCACTCGCAACGGTTCTCGCGATACTTCGGTACTTCGGGGCGGGGTGAGTGACGTCGGGCGTCTGCGGCGACCCGGTCGATAGTTTGAGAGCGCCGCTCAGATCGCCGGTCGTCTGAAGGCGACCATCAGTCTCTCGCTTCAGATCTTCCAGCTCGTTCCGGAGATCCTTCGCCGTCTGATACCGATGGTCCGCGTCCTTAACCAGGCAGCGGTGGATGATGCGCGACAGGTCCTGCGGAAGGCTCGGCCTCAGCGCCGTGACTGCCGGCGGCGAATCCTTGATGATCGACGACAGCACGGAAATGCTGGTGTCGCCCTGAAACGGACGCTCTCCGGTGGCGAGTTCGTAGAGCATGACTCCCAACGAGAAGATGTCCGTTCGATGGTCGATCGGCTTACCTTCGGCCTGTTCCGGCGACATGTAAGCAACCGTGCCGACAATCCGTCCCTCACCCGTGAGCGCAGCGGTTGCCAGTCCGGTGAGCCCGTCATCGACGGGTGATGCGTTTGCGAGTTTTGCGAGGCCAAAATCGAGCACCTTCAGCCGACCGTCTGCCATAACCATCACGTTGGCCGGCTTGAGGTCGCGGTGCGTGATCCCTCTCTGATGGGCGGCACTGACCGCGTCGGCCAATGGAATCGTGAGGTTGAGGATCTGAGGCAGCGGGAAACCGCCTTCGACGATGAGATCGCTGAGCGCCTTTCCTTCGACGTATTCCATCGTCAGAAAGAGCACGCCATCCGCCTCCTCCACGGAGTAGATCGTGATGATGTTGGGATGGTTCAGAGCGGCGATGCTCTGCGCCTCGATCTCGAAACGGGCGCGACGTTCAGGGTCAGGGGCCGTCGAGCCGGAGAGGACCTTGAGGGCAATGTCGCGCTTCAGTCTCGGGTCACGCGCGCGATAGACCTCGCCCATGCCGCCGGCGCCAAGCGACGCCAGGACTTGGTAAGGGCCGATCCGAGCACCTACCGCGAGAGACATCAGAATTCCCGATGCGCCTGCCCATTGTAATGGCTATCGTGCCGCAAGAAGGTGCTCGCGTGAAGCAGACAGGGATGTTCGGCCCACAAGCGGTGTCCACATGCGCGTACCTGACGGAGTCGGCTCGAGCAAGGGACACAGCTGCCTGGCGCCCCGATGGGCGGTACGATCTACAATCGCCCGACTGAAGCACGATGATCGCTCAACGAGGCCGCTCATGCATGTGTTGTTGAAACGGAGCGCATCTCTCGTCGCCGTAGTTCTTCTTGTCAGCGTGGCGGCGCATGCCGACGAAATCCGCGTGATGACATCGGGCGCCAGCGCGGCAGCTTACCAGGCGCTGGTGCCGGAGTTCGAGCGCGCGACTCACCACACGCTCAAAACCGAAGCGATCTCGACAGGCGTCGGCCCGGATGCGATTCCGGCACGAGTCCGGCGCGGCGATCCGGTCGACGTCGTGATGCTGGCGCGCGCCGCGCTCGACGATCTGATCAAGGACGGCAGAATCGTGGCCGACAGCCGCGTCGATCTGGCGCGGTCGTCAATCGGGATCGCTGTGCGCGCCGGCGCGCCCACACCGGACATCAGCACGGTCGACGCCCTCAAGCAGCTTCTGCTGCAGGCGAAATCGATCGCCTACTCTGCACAGGTGAGCGGTACGTATCTGTCCACAGAGCTCTTCCCGCGCCTGGGCATTGCGAGCGAGATCGCCGCGAAGAGCACCCGCGTCGAGCGCGAGCCGGTCGGCAACGTCGTCGCCCGTGGAGAAGCCGAGATCGGTTTTCAGCAGATCAGCGAGCTGCTGCCGGTGAAGGGAATCACGTTCGTCGGTCCGCTGCCGGGCGACGCGCAGCGCGTCACCGTATTCTCGGCGGGAATCGCCGCCGCCTCGACGCATCCGGAGGCCGCGCGTGCGTTTCTTGCGTTTCTCACGTCGCCCGCAGGCATTCGCGCGATGAAGAACAGCGGACTCGATCCGATCGGGCAATAAAGCGTCTTCAGCGCATCGCCCATGTTTCGCGGGACGATTCAGACCGATCGGGGGGCCGCCGCCACACGCGGACGTCGGTACACGAAATAGATACAGGCGCCCAGCGCAGCGCCGATGACCTCACCGAAAAACTGCCAGAGGATCAACTTTGACGTCGCGTAGCGAATTACCTCAGGAATCTGCACCACGGCTTGTACCTCGGCGCCCTGAGGCAGCCCGCCGGGCGAGGTATACCAGGCGAGCAGCGGCGGCACGACAAAAGAAGCCGCGGCATTGCCCACCAACGCGCCCGCCAGCATCACGATGATGGCGTTTTTCACGGTGTCAGTCTAAGGCATTCGCCCACGCAAGGTGGGGTGGATGAGACACAAGACTATGAGGCTGACGTGCCGCGCCAGGCGCCCAACTTTCCGAGGCTCTCCAACGCCGCTGCCTCATCGTCGAACGCCTCGAGGACCCCCATCAGTTTCGTGACGACAAGTAGGTGGCGCACGTGGGGCGTCAGGTTGAGCAGCTTCAGTGCCCCACCGCGGCGGGTGACGGAGGTATAGGCCCGAAGGATCTCGCACAGTCCCAGCGTGTCGAGGGTCGGAACGAGTCGGAGGTTGACTGTGACCTTCAATCGGCCTTCCCGAGTGAGACCGTCGAAAGCTTCGCGGAGCGCGGCCGCGTCTTCTTCGTTGCTGATGCGACCCTCGACGTCGAGGACAGTCACATCCGCGAAGTGCCGTTCACGGACCGTCATCGGCGCAAGCCTCCGCTCTGCTCATTCAACAGGCGTGATGGCCCCAACGCTCGTCGCCACTCAGTTGAATTCACGCGGGCTTCGCCTTGAGCACGCCGATCTGCAACAACCCGCTGGTAAAGTCGTAGATGCGCCGCTCTCGAACGATCTGGCGGCCGCGCAACTCGTACACAAACGCTGCGGTGAGCCGAAACGATTTGCCCGTCGGAGGCAACCCGAGAAACTCACCGATGTGCGTGCCCTCGAGGTTCATGATCTCCACAACCTGTGCCCCCTCAATCACCTGGCCTTCGATCCGAACTTTCAAGTCCAGAAACGCATGAAAGCCCGCCTCTATCACCTGCTTGGCTGCAGCCGGACCGTGATGGGTGCCGCCCATCGGACTCTCGACGACGCAGTCGGGCGCGTAGTCGGCTGCGAGCGCGGCGGCGTCAAGGTTGTCGTACGCGGCTTGCCGTCGTGCAAAGAACGCGACGGTCTCCTCGCGAGTCATCTGACGCCCAGTCGGTCGGCTGTCTCGTATAACCGTCGAGGCATCCTGGGTCATGGCGCGGTCCCTCCACTCTTACTATGAGATCGCGACGGTGCGATCCAACTCCGTCTCGCGCATGCTACATCGTGGTCTGTCGGATCATCCGACTTGTGCGGCAACGCGGTGAACGGCAGAGCTGGTACCCTTACGATTGTTAGACAGCCACATCGCGACATTTTTCGGATCCTGCCGCAGGTTGGAAGGTTTGGCAGAGGTGGTCGACCCTGAAACTCACTGATCCGGCGCCCTGACCATGTCGGATACCCGAATACCGACCGTTCGCCTCGGTTCAACCGGGCTCATCGTGAGCCGGCTTGGTCTTGGTCTCGCCGCGCTTGGGCGACCGGCGTATATCAATCTCGGAAGGGAGCACGACTTGGGATTCGACCGCAGCGTCGCCGCCTTGGAGCGGCGTTGCCATGAGATGCTCGACGCCGCCCGCGCAGCCGGCATTCGATACGTCGATGCCGCGAGGTCGTACGGCATGGCGGAGAACTTTCTGAGAACATGGCTGAATGCTCGTAACCCGCCGGAGGATTCGATCACGGTCGGATCCAAGTGGGGTTACGCCTACGTGGGATCCTGGCAACTTGATGCCACCGTTCACGAGGTGAAGGATCTGTCCATCGACACGCTACGCCGGCAGATCGCGGAAAGCCGTTCGTTGCTTGGCGATCGGCTTCGCCTGTACCAAATTCACTCGGCTACACTCGAGAGCAGGGTTCTCGACAACGTTGCCGTCCTCCGTGAGCTATTGCAGCTGCGCTCAGGCGGACTCATCATCGGACTGACGGTCACCGGACCGAACCAGTCGGACGTGATTCGCCGTGCGCTCCGCGTGAGTGTTGACGGCGTCAATCCATTTCAGGTCGTACAGGCAACGTGGAACTTGCTCGAGTCTTCGGCGGGCGCCGCCTTGGCAGATGCGAAGGCTCTCGGGTGGGGCGTGATTGTCAAGGAGGCGCTTGCCAACGGCCGCCTGACCGACCGAGCCGAAGGCGCGCATGTACGAGAGCTCAGGAAAGAAGCCGCTGCGCGCAGGACGACCGTAGACGTCGTGGCTCTTGCCGCAGTGCTGTCTCAACCCTGGGCCGATGTGGTGCTCTCGGGTGCGGTCACTACCGTTCAGCTCGAAAGCAATGTGAAGGCTGTCGGCTTCGCGCGGGGAAACGATGATTGGCCCGACATCGCGGAACCAACGACGGACTACTGGGCACGGCGAAGCGCCCTGACCTGGCAGTGAATCCGTGAGCGCGAGCCTATGCAAGACAGGAGATGCGACTTAAGGCGGCCTGCTGCCCGGCACCCTACGGCGCGAGAGTTCTGACAATGAGAGGCAGCGACCAGATCAGGAACAGGACCGCGGCCGCCAACCCGGCCACGACCTGAACCGGCTCGATCACGTCGAGCGGCAGGGTTGCGCGTCGCTCGGCGTGCCAGCGTCGCAGCAAGTGTGCTCTCAGCCAGATCACGCTCGATTGGAGCATCGCGCCTCGTTCGGGTGGAATCTCCGAGAGTCGCTGCATGAATGCTCGGATCGCCTCTTCTTCATCAGGCGCCGCGTCATGACGAAATCGGTGCCACATCACGTCCTCGTCTGGCGCGCCGTCAAGAGATCGCGAAGCCGAGCCCGAGCCCGCGCCAGCAGCACCTTCACGCTACTTCGTCTCACGCCAAGAGCCGTGGCAATTTCTTCGTGAGAGTCCTGCTCGACATACGCGAGCCACAGCAGCGCGCGTTCCCGCGGCTTCAACATCTCGAACACTTTGACGAGGTCATCGGCGGGCGGTTCCGGCGCGACAGCTCTTTCTGGCTCGACATGCCTGAGCCACGAGCGTTCGCGTTTCGACCGTCGCCACCGATCGACAACGACGTGACTGGCAACGCGGAACACGTAGCGCCGCTGCTCGTCGAGCGACAGGGACGAGATATCCGCACATAGCACACGACAAAACGCCTCTTGCACGACCTCGTCGGCATCCGCGGCATTCCCGATGACGCGGCGGACGTACGCCCACAGCGGACGAAGCGCGTGCCCATACAGCTCTTCGAACGCGCGTTCGGTGAGTGGGGGCACATCAACGCGGCGGCGGCGAGTTGTTCTCGGGCGGTGTATCGAGTCCGAGCCGCCGGGCCGCCGCGTGCGACAGGCCCGCTGACGCGAGGGTGGCCAGTCCGATTGCCAGCACGACAATCGCAAGAACCTGCAGGTCCTCCGCCTCGCTGCCCAGCAACCGCCAGAACGCGGCGCCGAGCACGATCAGGGCGAACGCGACCAGGAAGGTGCCGACGCGAATCGAGGTGAACAGTCGATTCCGGGGTTGGATCGGCGCCAGTGCCTGCAGGAAGCGCTCACCAGCCGGGCTGCCGAGGAATTCCCCGAACTCGCGCGCCGATCCAGCGCGCTCGAGAAGCTTTGCCTGGAGCTCGGCGCGCTGCGCATCCCGCTGCGTGCGTTGCTGAGCAATGACGTAGACCACCCAGGCGACCGCGACGAGAAACGCGATCGGTATCACAATGGCCGTCATCTCGCCAACGATGCCGGCCAAGCGGTCGGCCATAATGCCTCCTCGCCGGATGCCTTTCCATCCGTGCTGACCATACAACGATCGAGCGCCCCCGATGGTTAACAGCCGCTAGCGCTTTGACTCTTGAGAGTGGCGCCACCCTCGCGATCGGCCGATAACACAAGTCGAGTCATATGAACCTTCATCAAGACTGCCTCGACGCCATGGAAATCGCCGAGCGGGAGCTCAACACCTCCCCCGCCATTGCGTCCCAGATACTGTCCAAGGTCGTCGAATCGATCGAGCCCCGCAAGGGTGTCGAATACCATGAGCTGCGCGCGCTCGCTCTCTACAACCAGAGTCGCGCCCTCGAGCGCCTCAGTCAACCTGATGATGCCCGGCGGTGCCGCGATGAGGCAGACGCGCAATTGGACGAAGCCAAAGCTCCGGGCGCGATGCTCGCCATTCAGGACCGGCTCGCCGATACCCTGATTGAGATCGGCGAATTCCGGCGCGCGATTCCGTTCTGCGAGCAGGCGATCGCGCTGTCGGGCAGAAACGCGATTAAAGTCGCCGATCGCTTTTGGCGCGTTGGGCGAACCTACGTGCGTGCCGGCTTCAAGCGGCAGGCCGAGGAACCGCTGCGCAACGCGCTCGAGATCTTCCGCACGCAGACGAACGATCCACGCACGCCGGTGGTCCTGATCGACCTCGGCAATGCGGTCCGCGGCACAAATCCGTTGCAGGCAGAGTCGCACTACAGGGAAGCCGCCCGAATCTGGGAGGCGGCCAATCGCGTCGGGCAAGCCACGACGGCGTGGGTGAATCTTGGCGTCCTGTGCGCTGAGCTGGACCGCCTGCCGGAAGCACTCGAATGGTACGGAAAGGCACGCACCGTCCGCGAAGGCGACCCGGCCACGCCCGCTGCCAGGCTGGGCAGTCTTCACAACAACATCGCGAACGTGTACCGCCGGATGGGCGCGTTCGAGCAGGCCGTCCACGACGTGGAGAGCGCTATCAGGCTGCTGGTGCCGCAAGGTGATCCGCTTCTAGCGGACGCCTACGGGACCCGCGGACTGATTTTCCGAGACCAGAACGCCGACGAAGACGCGCTCGCGTGGTTCCGCAAAGCCCGCGCCGAACACGAGAAGCGTCCAAGCCCCAATGTCAGCCAGCTGGCCGAGACGCTCGAGAATGAACGAGCCGCCCTTGCGCGCATCGGTCGACTGACGGAGGCGTCGGCGGTAGAACAGCAATTGGCGCAACTGCGCGGCACCGCACCTCCTGTACGAAAACACGATCTCGGTCCTCTCAAGACGAAGGCGGCCGGCACTGAAGGGACGGTCCTCATCGAGCTCGACGGCAGGACACTCCCCGACGCCGTTTACCGCGACCACGACCTCAAGACGATCGAGGACCAGCTCTCAGCGATTGTCGACGAGGAAGCGGTCGGCGAGCTCGACGGCCACGAGTTCGGCCCGGAGAAGACGACGATCTTTCTCTATGGCGCCGATGCCGAGGCGATGTTCCGCGCCGTCGAACCCGCCCTGCGCAACTATGCGCTCTGCGAGGGAGCGCGCGTCACCATTCGCCAGGGGGTCATCGAGCGTCAGGTCGTCGTCACCCGGTCGCGCTAGTCTAATCAATCTAAGCGTCGACCCGCGTCGTCGAAGAAGAGCAGCCGGTTGCGGGCGAACGCCAGCCCGACACGGCTGTCGACGCTCAATGGAGTCTCCGTTCGGACAACGACCACGACGCGAACGTCTGTGTCAAGCGTGACGTGCGCAATCTGCGCGTGGCCGAGCGGCTCGATGACGTCGAGACGGCCGCGAAGATCCGCGTGTTGAGGATCGGTCAGCGACACGTCGTGCGGCCGGATGCCCACCGCGCGCACGGCTTCGAACAGAATCTGCGATTCGACAGCGTCAATGGTAATGATCTGGCCGCACGTCTCGATGCGGACTGTTCCGCTCTCTCGCGTCACGCGTCCCTTCAGCAGATTCATCGGTGGTGATCCGATGAACCGTGCGACGAACGTGTTCGCGGGGCGCTCGTAGAGCTCAAGGGGGGTTGCGAGCTGCTCCAGTCGACCATCGCGCAGGACGGCGATGCGCTGACCAACCGTCATCGCTTCCTCTTGATCGTGCGTCACGTAGACCATCGTGGTGCCCAGTCGCCGATGCAGCGCTACCACCTCGGCGCGAGTCTCGCCCCGCAGGCGCGGGTCGAGATTCGACAGCGGCTCGTCGAACAGAAACGCCTGCGGCTGACGCACGATGGCGCGCCCGAGCGCAACGCGTTGGCGCTGTCCTCCGGAGAGCTGCGCGGGGATCCGATCGAGCAGGTCGGCAATTCCCAGCGCATCCGCGGTCGCGCTGACACGCCCGTCTATCTCCGCGCGCGCGACCCGATGCATGCGCAGGCCAAAAGCCAGATTCTCCCGAACGGTCTTATGCGGATAGAGCGCGTAACTTTGAAAGACCATCGCGAGGTCGCGTTGTTCGGGTGGGATGTCGGTCACCTCCCGCGCGTCGACGAAGATGCGTCCGGACGTCGGCGCTTCCAGGCCGGCGATGAGCCGCAGCACCGTGCTCTTGCCGCTGCCTGACGGGCCGACGAGCACCAGGCGCTCGCCGTTCGCGATCCGCACGTCGAGATCAGCCACGGCCGTTTGACCGCCGGAAAAGACCTTTCTCACACGATCGAGAACGATGGCAGCCATGTTCGTTGCGTGCCCGCCCCGGCTTCATCCTTTGACGGCGCCCGACGTGAGCCCGCTGACGATTCTCCGCTGCAGGGCGACGACGACCACGATGACCGGAACCGAGGCTACCACCGCTCCCGCGAGGATCTCGCCCCAAGGGATCTGATACTGGCCGCGAAAGAGCGCGATGGCGACGGGGACGGTCTGCCGCTCGGGCGACACGGTGAACGAGAGCGCGAACAGGAACTCGTTCCACGCGTACAGGAAGGTCAGAATCGCCGTCGTGGCGACGGCCGGCGCCGCGAGCGGCAGCGTGATTTCGATCGCGGCCCGGACTCGACCGGCGCCGTCGATCCGGGCGGCGTCTTCGATCTCCGACGGAAGCCCGCGGAAGAATCCGGTCATGAGCCAGACGACCAGCGGCAGGGCGAACGTCACGTAGGGCACCACCAGGCCCGGGTAGGTGTCGATGAGGCCGACGACGCGGAGCACGAGGAAGAGGGGCGAGACGATGGAGATCTGCGGGAGCATGGAGACCGCCAGTACGGCGGCGAGCAGCCACGTCTTGCCTCGAAAATGCAGGCGCGCCATGGCGTACGCGCAGGGCGTCCCGACAAGGACCGCGAGCGTCGTGGTCGCAGCGGCCACCACAAGCGAGTTGCGAATGGGCATCCAGAAGCGCCGCTCGGCGAACAGTGCCTGGTAATGGTTGAACACCAACGCGCGAGGCACGATGTGGGGCGTCTCGAACAACTGCGACTCCGGCGTGAGGGACGCCGTCACCATCCAGTAGAGCGGGAAGGCCCACGCCAGGAGGAGGAGCGCCGTGGCCGTGGGGCGCACGAGGCGGCTCGGGATCATCGGTCTGGCGCCACCGACACGCGAAGTCTCGGGATGCAGAAGAGCGCGAGCATGAAGCTCAGGAGGAACACGAGCATAGCGAGCGCGGATGCGTAGCCGAACTGTAGGTCCTGCAGCAGCGTCGTGAACGCATAGAGCGAGACCACTTCCGTCGCTGCGCCAGGACCTCCACCGGTCAGGACGTACACGAGATCGAAGACACGGAATGCGTCCAGCGCGCGAAACGCAAGCGCGACGACAAGAGCCGGACGGAGGAGCGGCAAGGTGATTTCAACGAACCGCAGCCACGAACCGGCGCCGTCGAGCCGTGCCGCCTCGTACAGGCTCGCGTCGATGCCTTGTAATCCGGCCAGGAGCAGCAGCGCCACGAACGGCGTCGACTTCCACACGTCGCCGAAGACGATCGGCACCCACGCGCTGAAAGAGCCCGCGAGCCATTCACGCGGCGCCAGTCCCGACCAGACGAGCGTCGCGTTGACGATCCCCGATTGCCCCTCGAACAGGAAGCGCCAGACGAGCGCGGCAACCACGGTCGGTAATGCCCACGGCAGGAGCAGGACGACGCGTGCCACGGCGCGCCCGCGTGCGAGGGCGTCGAGCGCCAGCGCAAAAGCGAGGCCGAACGAGAGCTCCAGGGTGACGCTGACGGCGGTGAAAACGACGGTGTGCTCGAGCGCCGTGACGAATCGGTCGTCGTGGAACGCCTGCCGGTAGTTCGCGAAGCCAACGAAGGGACGTCCCAGCCAGGGCAGGCGCACGTCATGGCGGTGCAACGATTCCCAGCCAGTGGCGACGAGCGGTGCCGCGGCGACCAACGCCAGGAGCCCGAGCGCCGGCACCATAAGCCGCCAGGCAAGGCGCGTCTCCCGTCGTTCCAGGGCCGTCGAGGATCCCGAGGTCACAATTCGCCTCCGGGCAGTCCCGCCGCAGCCAGAGCGCGCCGCATGTCGTTTGCCGCGTGTGACAGTGCCGAGCCGGGCTCTTCCTGATGCGTGAGGGCTCGATGCAGATGGATCTGAAGGATGCCCGAGAGCTGCGTGTAGATAGGCGTGACCGGACGAGGAATCGCGCGGTCGATCAGACGCCGAGCTTCCGCTGGAGCGATGGGGAGCAGACCGCCCAGGCGGTCGCCATCGTAGAGGCTCCGCCTGGTCGGGAGCTGTCCGACAACGCGCGCACGCTCGAGCATCTGCTCCGGATCGGTGAGGTATCTCACGACGGCCCATGCGGCGTCAGGATGACGACTGCGCGCGTTGATGGCGAGCACCGACCCGCCGAGCGCGGACCCGCCGAGCAGCCTATCCGACGAACCAGGCGCCGGCATTGACGAGCCCGCGTCGCGAGGCAGCGCCGCGACTGCGAAGCGGCCCGCCACCGCCGATTCGGCCGGCTGCCGCATTAAAGATGCCGCGTACGGCCAGTTTCTCATGAACAGCGCTTGCCCGTTCTGAAACGCGAATCGCGCCTGCTCCTCCTGCCATGTCAAGACCGACGCAGGCACGACACGAACATCGTCAATCGACCGCCGCATGAACGTGAGGGCGCGAATCGCCTCCGGCGTATCGACAGCCACGCGTCCGTCATCATCCAGGATGCGACCTCCAAAGCCCGCGAGGTGCTCGAGGAAGACCGCGACGAGCCCTTCGTAACGGGCTCCCTCCCACACGAACCCCTCTGCCACGCGGTGGTTGGCGATCGCGTCACGGCTTGCCGCGACGAGCGCGTCGAACGTTGCCGGCGGTGCCGCCAGGAGGTCAGTGCGCCAGTAGAGCATGCCGACGTCGACGAACCAG
>DATKHR010000326.1:0-9181 GCA_035510155.1 Vicinamibacterales bacterium | reverse complement strand
TGGGTGTCGATCAGCGCCACCGTGCCTTCTCCGCGGTTGGAGACGTAGAGTGACTTCGAATCGCGACTGAAGTAGAGGCCGTGCGCTCCCTTTCCGGTTGGAATGAAGCCGACGATTTTGGGCGCCTGGCCGTCGATTTCGAACACTCCATTGCCGGCCATGTCGGCCACGTAGAAGATGCTGCCGTCCGGGGCCAGTCGTACGTCCTGTGGCATCGCGCGCCCGGGAAGCGGCAGCGTTGCCACCACCTTGCGCGTCGCGACGTCCAACTTGACCAGCTCGCTCGAGAATTCGCACGAGGCAATGAGGTACCGGCCATTGGCTGAGAAGTCCATGTGATCGACGCCCCGGCACGGCACCTTGACCGACTCGACCAGCTTCATCGTCTGCGCGTCTCGGAAGTCCAATCGGCGCGTCCGCTCGGCGACGACGATGGCGTAGCGGCCGTCGGGCGTGTAGTACATGTTGTAGGGGTCTTTCACCTTCAGGGTCTCGAGCTTGTGCCCGGTCATCGGGTCGATGCGGGTCACGCTGTCGCCGAGGTCGTTGAGCACCCACAGCGTTTTCAGGTCGTAGGACGGCGTGACGTGCTGGGGCTGCCTGCCAACAGAAAAATGATCGACGATTTTGAAAGTGTGGGGGTCGATCACGTCGACGCTGTTCCGGCCGCTGTTCGGGACGTACACCCGATCGGGGAACGGGCGCACGACCGGGCTGAGATTACCGGGGCGGTTTGCGGAATAGATGTCCCCCGCGTCGAGTGGTGGCGGCATTCCGGGGAGAAAATCGGCTGCCTGCGCCGCCCGGGCCGTCCGCGGGGCAAGGGTCCCCAGAACGACGAAAACCAGCGCCAGAAAAATGTTCACAATACGCGGTGCCGCTATGATACGGGCGGCCGCGGTTTTATGCACCTGGCACTATACGCACTCCGGCTGGCGTCGTGGGCTGGTTGCTGAACGCCGCCGTCTGGGGCAGCCGCGAGACATCGCAGCCGACGGCCGTGCCGTCCGTTGCGCCCCGCGCATATGGACTGCCGGTTGTGAGAGCGTAGTTGTGTCCGGCCATGTCGACGAAGCCAACCGCGCTCAGTGACGCCGGATAGTAGTTGGAGGCCGGATAGTTCGCCGGATTTGCGCCGGCAATCACGTTGCCCCGAATGGTGGAACCTGGGAAAAACTTCTGAATCGTCGCCAGGCCGGGAGCCAGCCCGGCGCCCATGATCGCCCACTGATTGTCTGGGCAGATATTGTTGGTGAACGTGAAATTGCTGACCGGCGGTCCATCCGCATAGACGACACTGTTGCCCGTCTGGATGATTGTGTTGTGATCGATCGCGATCGAGTCGCCTCCCTCAATCAACAAAAACCGCCCATCGCCGCCATAGTTCCAATTCACATCGTCGAACAGGTTGTTGCGAACGACGATGTTGTTGGTCAGCTTGCTCGGGTTGATATCGTCGGTCCCGAGAATGTTGATGGCGGACGATACGTGTCTGACGAGGTTATTCGTGAACTGGATCTGCTGGACGACGGTCCATGGCGCAGTGCCGTCTTGATTGCGTGGCGTGAAGAGGACGGCATAACCTGTCTGAGCGGCAGCCCAGTTGTATTCGAGCACGTTGTGGTCGATCGTGACACGCTGGGCATTCTTGAGTTCGAGCAGGTTCTTGACGTTCCAGTTCGACTGCGACTGCCACGCGAGCTGCTTGGTCAGGTAGTTGTACGTGAACGTGATGTCGGACGGCACCAGGCCAGGGATCGAGGGATCTGAGCCTCCGATCAGAAAGTTCTCGCCGGCCGCTTCGAGGTAATTGTTCGTGATCGTATAGGGGCCGGGCCCGTTCCACCCCGCGATGGCCTGCGAGTCCTGCCCGTCCGATTTGATTCCGGCGATATACGAGTTGATGATGGTGGTCGACGCACTGTTGAGGCCGATGCCGCGCTTTTGTCCAACCGTCGGATCACCGTGTATGTAGACGCGATCGACGACCAGGTCGTGCGGCACCATGGCAAGGGTATTCTGGGCGGAAGATCCGTCGCCGAGCATGAGCACGTCGCCTTGCCCGAGCGCGTTCGCAAGGAACTCGAGGCACTGAAGGCGGTAATGATGAGCGCCTGGGGCCGTCGCGAGCGCTGAGACCGTATTGGGCGAACTCAGCTTCGGCAGGTTGGAGGCGAAACTCGGGCCGATCCGGGTGCTGCCATTAGGAAGCGCGCCGTCCGGGGCCGATGACCGGATGGTGATGACCGCGTTTCCGCTCTTTGCCGGGAGGACGAAGTTGCCGGAGAACGTCGCCCCCGCCTGCAGGAGCAACGTGTCGCCTGCCTGGGCGTTATTGATGGCACGCTGCAGGTCGGCGCCTGCGTTGACGGTGATAGTCGAACCGGCGGCTGACGCGGCCTGACCAAAAAAGATCGCCGGCGTTATGAGGACTGCGATAGCGAGGCGGTGTGTCCACCGCGACATCATCTTTTTCATGGGTGTGAGGAAGGTCCATCGGCCGCGCCCTGAGAGAGAGCGCGGAGGACAGAGCAGGAACGTCGCCAATGCGACTGTCCGCAAAAAGCGGAAGGATTCTGCCTATGTCTGCGAGGAAGCGCTTCTGAGGAAACGCCGCTTTTGTAATGGCAGTTACAGCACCGGAAGTGATCCCGAGAGCGAGGTCTTCCGTTCTCTTGTCATTACTTGTCTACGATAGCTGCCATGCCCATCTACATTGGATCTCTCAGGCCGGCTAAGGTCGACGCCGCGCGCGCAGCGATCGAGGCAGCAGCGCGGATCGACGAGCGCTTTCGTCAGACTCCGCTCCATGCGGTCGATGTCACCAGCGTGGCGCCTACGATGCCCATGACCGAGCGAGCGACACTCGACGGCGCGCGTCTGCGCGCCCAGGCGCTGATCGAACGGACATCCGCGCCGGCGGGCGGGGAGCTCTTGCTGGCAATAGGTGTCGAGGGCGGGCTCGATCCTCTCCCGGGAGACGACAATCGGTACGTACTCAAGACCTGGGCGGCCGTCACCGATGGCGTACATTGGGGCTTCGGAGCGGGCGGTGCGATTGGATTGCCGGTTCAGATCACCCGAGCAGTGCTGGAGGGGCGAGAGCTCGGTGAGGTCATCGATGAATTGGCGGGCGCCGCCGTTCGCGGAACTCGCGGGGCGTGGGGCGTGCTCACGCGGGATCTGATCAGCCGCCAGGACTCCTTTCGATCAGCCATCATCGCGGCGCTTGCGCCCTTCTACAACCCCGGTCTTTACACAGACCGCGTCTAGGGCCGCTTCGCGCGCTCGTTGTCGAGGGGTTTCACGCCAATCGTCCAGGACAGCGGGATCGATTGCGGCGTGAAGCACACCTTGTCATCGCATGCCTGGTACTCGAACGTCCCCGTGATGGTGAGGCTGGTCATGTCCTTCAGACGAGCGGCGGCCTCTCTCGACGGATCGAGCATGACGTCCTGGACGATCCGGAACGGGTGCTGATACACCGGGACGTGCTCGTTCAGCGGCTCGAAGAAGTAATCCTCGGCTTTGGGGAACCGCGCGCCCCTGACGACGAGGCCGGCCTGCGGTTGGAGCGTGATGGCCACCGGGATGTAGCCGGTCGCTCCCGGCGCGTACACGTGAACGCGCGCCGCCGGCGTAACGTCCAGAACCAGCGAGAAATGCGTGCCAGGCGCCGCGACCTGATCGCTTGCGTAGGATGTCACGTCCAGGTGGGCACCGTGAATCTTGGTGGCAGGCGCGTCGACCTGGCGGCCGAGGCGGACCAGGATGCTCGACATCGTGCTCCGCTCCTGATAGAGCGATTCGAAGACGCGCGACGTCACGATGCCGTGGCGGTCGACGATGAAAGTCCCCGGAAAAGGATAGCCGTACCGCTCGTTCTTGGGATCGATCGTCGTGTTCAGGATGCCGTACCGCTTGATGGTTGCCGAGCCGGCATCTGAGAGCAGTGAAAATGTGATACCCCGCCTGGCCGAGAAATCGGCCAACACGGGTACCGGGTCGTAGCTCACCGCCGCCAGGTTCATTCCGGCCTTGCGGATCTGAGCAAGCCGGCCCTGCAGCTCAACGAGCTGCGTCTTGCAGTACGGTCACCAGTCAGCCGAGCGAAAGAAGACGATCACGGCGCCCTTCGGTCCGAGCAGGGACTCCAGCGAGTGCTCCTGACCGTGCTGATCGGGGAGGCTGAAACCAGGCAAGCGATCTCCAACTTTCGGGCCCAGCGCGTCAATGTCCACGGACATTTGCGCATCCGTCTGCGAGACCGCTGCCCGCGAGGCGCCGGCGTGAACTGCGGGGACGCGCAGCGATGGGAAAGAAGGCAGCAGGAGCAGAGGAAGAAGCGCTCGCCAGCCGATCGCTCGCCAGCCGATGGCTCCTCGCCGCATGGAGCTACGATACCCGATCGGGGCTTGGAAGTGCCTTACGTCAGTTTGACAGGTTTCTCTATTTAGAGAGACAATCTCTCGCTAGAGAATCAGCTCCTCAGGCATGCCCTCATCCCAAGCCACCGCAAAGGCGCCAGCGACCATAGAACCCCCGGATTTTCAGGAGCCCGATACCGAGCGCCGAATTGCGCGACGACTCGCCTGGCTGCGCGGTGAGCGGGGATGGTCGCTGGAAGCGCTCGCTGAGCGCACAGGCATAAGCCGGGCGACCCTGTCCAGACTCGAACGTTCAGAGCTGAGTCCTACCGCCGCGATGCTGGTGAAGCTCTGTGCCGCGTATGGCTGGACTCTTTCGCGCCTGATGGCAGAAGCCGAAAGCCGGGCGCCGAGCTTCGTTGGCGCGGCCGAGCAGTCGGAGTGGCGGGATCCCGGGACGGGATATCGACGCCGCGCGGTTTCTCCGCCGGCACGGGGACTCCGCGGGGAGCTCGTCGAAATCCACATTCCCCCGGGAGCGTCGGTGTCATTCGACACGTCGCCTGTTCCTGGACTCGAGCATCACCTGTGGATGCTCGACGGGACGCTCATGCTCGAAATCGAGCGCTCGACCGTCGTGCTGCGGCCGGGCGACTGCTTTCGGTACGTGCTCGCCGGTCCAACGCGTTTCGAGAGCGTGGGCAAACGCGAGGCGCGATACCTTGTCGCGATGGTGCGCCCGTGAGCGATGTCGCGAACACGGTGGCCCGGATTCAAATTGAAGAGTGGCGGCCCGATCGCCTGCCCGCGTCGTCCCTCGACCGCGACATCGACATGCTGGGCGAAGTCCTGCATGCCATCGTGCACGACGGCGCGGGTGTCAGCTTCATCGTCCCGTTCTCGCTCGACGACGGCCGGGCGTTCTGGCGCGACAAAGTCTTGCCAGGAGTGCTCGCTCGAACGCGCCGCGTGCTCGTGGCCCGACGGGATCCGCGGATAGTGGGGACGGTGCAGGTCGACCTCGCCGTCCCTCCCAACCAACGGCACCGCGCAGAGGTTATTAAGCTGCTGGTTCATCCCACGGCCAGGCGCTGCGGCATTGCGCGCGCTCTGATGGTCGAGCTCGAGGCCGTCGCGCAATCAGAGGGGAGGACGTTGCTGACGCTCGACACGTGGACCGGTAGCGCCGCCGAGCAGCTCTATCGATCCCTCGGCTACGTTACGGTAGGGGTCATACCGCGCTACGCCCGCGGATCTCTGACACCCGAGCTCGAACCGGCCACGATCATGTACAAGGAGCTCACCGCGGAAAAGGAGCTCGCGCGGGTATAAGATTCCGTCCAATGTCAGAAGGAATCCTGACGCGGCGGGACTTTGGCAAAGCCCTGAGCGCTGGCTTCGCCCCTCTCCTGTTCCAGAGCCCATCGATGCCGACGCGCCGCTACACGTATCTGCACCTCGACGTTTTTACCGACCGTCCGTTCGAGGGTAACCAGTTATTGGTCTTCCTGCAGCCGGACGGCCTGAGCGCGGACGCGATGCAGACGCTGACGCGCGAGTCGAACCTCTCGGAGTGCACGTTCGTGTTCCCGCCCGACCGCGCCGGAACCGACTATCGCGTGCGCATCTTCATGCGCAACAACGAAGCGCCATTCGCGGGGCACCCCACGATCGGGACCGCGTTTGCGTTGGCACACGCTGGCGTCATCAAGCCGGGCACGCCGCGGTCCGTGTTCGGGCTTGGCATCGGCCCGACACCAATCGATCTCGAATGGGAGGGCGCGCGGCTCCGGTTCACCTGGATGACGCAGTTGAAGCCGACGTTTGGCAAGACCGTCACAGATTCGGCAGCGCTCGCCGCGGCGCTCGGCCTCGATCCGTCGGCCATTGCCGCTCAGCGGGCGCCGGCGCAGGAGGTCGGCTGCGGATCGACGTTCCTCATCGTGCCAATCGCGACGCGAGCGGCTGTAGACGCTGCGGCACTCGACCGCGCCAAGATGAATCAGGTCTTTGCCTCGGCCGGGATGCAACAACGCGGCGTTTACATTTTCACCAGCGAGACCGCCGGGGATCGCGCGGACGCGTACACGCGGCTGCTTGGCACAGGTGGCATCGAGGATCCGGCGACCGGCTCAGCGGCGGGCCCGGCTGGCTGTTTCATCGTCCGGCACGGATTCGCGCCGGCCGAGAAGGCCGGACACCTCGAGTTTCTCCAAGGTGTCCTTGTGCGGCGGCCAAGCCGCCTTCACATCAACATCGGCTCGACAGCAGGTGAAATCACCCTCGTCAAGGTCGGCGGTGCCGCCGTCGTTGTCGGCGAGGGCTCCGTTCAGGTTTGATTGTCGTTGATCAGTCGTGGCGAGTTCGCCGGTCTAGTGTCGCAATAACGACTGCAAAGTCACCCAGTCGGCTCGTTGCTCTTTCCAAGCGATAGCCGTGCGTTCCGCCTCAGCCAGCGAGATCTCCGAGAGACGCGCGGCCTGGCCGCCCCCGGCGCGCACCAGTCGAAACGGCATGAAGCTGTTGAACGAATAGACGCCCGGCGGAGCATGGCAGTCTTTGCAGATGAACTTGGCACGCGCGGGATCCCAGCCCAATTCCATGGGCGCGTTGGGCTGATCGGTTCGACGCACATCAAACACGTCGACACCCTGAGACGAAAACGTGATGAAGAAGCGGTTGAGCGCGGCAAGCTGGAGCAAACCGCCCATGCGCCCACCAAACAGCGCAGCGCGACTGAGACTGAATTCCTCGAAGAGCTGCCCCGCGCGCTCGAACATGCTCTCGTCGACGCGCTGCGCGTCAGCGAACTCCCGGGCCGTCATCGGGCTGATCATCTGGTACGCGCGAAGCTGCACCTGCTCGGTGAGGCGCGTCGCCGTGATTCGTCCCGCCGAATCGATGAGCAACGCCCGACGGACGAGCGCGACCCGAGTGCCGACCGGGAGCTGGGGTAGCTGTGGATTGGGATAGTCCTGCATCCCCGCCGGGAGCGTTTCGTCATGGCGCCATAGCGGTCCGCTGAACGATCGGAGCGCCTCGAGGTATCTCAGCGTGTCGCTTCGAGCACCGGGCAATCGGATCAGCACGAGGAAAACCGAGTTCTTGCCGGGTCCGCTGTCTCTCACGTGAGCGACCGCAACCGGACCATCCGGCCGACCCACCGACACCCACCGTCCATCTGATGCCAACAGATCTGGCGGCAGCATTGTCGCTCTTGTCGCCGAAGCGTAGTTGTCGGGCAGGGCTCGTATTTCTTCTGGTGTCAGCGCCAGCCGCGAAATGACCGTCGCCAGAGGCGCGCGCAATTCATCAGTGCTTTGCCGTATGACCTCCGGTGTAAGATCCGGGCGCTGATACGGCGTGTGGTCGCCGTTCAGCCAGTCGAACAGCGTCCAAAGGTCGCGCTGCAGGATGGCGCGCTTCAACGGATCGTGGATGAATTGTTCAGCGTGCGCGTCGACGAACTCATTGAGCAGCCTGACGGCCTGGTCGTGTGCGGCTCCCTCCAGCAGGTAGGTCGAACCAACCGATAGTAATGGATCGACACGGTCGCCACCGTATTCCCGGCCGTCGCTCGCCACGCGCACAAAGAGCGCTGCGTGCAGGCGGTTCCACAGGTGCGCGGGATTGTCGTCGTACAGGCGCGCTGTCTGCGAAGAAGGGACCGCCGCCAGCGCGAGGGCTGCTGCTCCCATCAGGCGACGAACCGCACCGGGGTTTCTGCCCATTGCTCGCTACGGTTTTCGACCCACCAGGAGCAGGTGCGCACTGACGCCGAGCAGCGACGGCTCCGACTCGAACATGCGGGCAACCCGCAGCAAGTCGGCACGACGACGCGCGTCCTCGAGTCGCTCACTCACGTCGGGGAACAGCCACCCAGGGCCCTCTATCCCGAATACTCCATCAATCAGCAGGCCGGCGTCGAGCGCCTCTGCGCGCAGCTCTTCAGGATGGTGGAAATACGCCGTGGTGAAGAAGTCGAGCCGGCGGGTTGGATTCCTGTGCTGTCCGTGGCGCACATCTTCCTCGACGATCGCTCGGAACGCCGGGTCTTGAAAGAGATCTCGCGCCAGACCGTCCAATGCTGAGGCCCAGCGTGAGATCGCAGCCGCGAGCAGCCGCCCGCCGGGCTTGAGGACCCGCGCCGCCTCACTGAGCGCGCGCGCGCGATCCTCACTCGTGGTCAGATGGTAGAGCGGCCCCAGGAGGAGGAGCAAATCGGCCGTTCGGTCAGCGAAATTCGTCGATCGGGCGTCGCCAACCTCACAAGAAGCAAGAGGGTGCGAACGGGCGGCACTGCGCCGGCGCGCTTCCGCGACGAGGCGCGCGACCGGGTCAACCAGATGGACCGTATAGCCGGCTTCCGCCAGCCAGAGCGCATACGCTCCAGCCGCGCCGCCGATGTCGACAACTGTGGCTGGGGCTGAGGGCGCGTACCGCTGGATCAGCTCTCGCGTGCGGAGTGATTCGAGAAGAAACGCCCCTTGTTCGAGACGATCTTCCTCAGGCGCCCGGTCATAGTACCCGGCAATTTCCGAATCGAATTCAGGCGGTTGGGCGGTCACGAGTCTCACCTTACTCCTCGCGCAACGCAACCACGGGACTCAGGAGTACGGGTAGCGCCATGAACGTTACCGGATCGTAGGGCGTGATGGATACAGGCTCGCGTCGACCCGCGTGAGGCCGCCTGCTGCTCGAGTGTGCGCACCTCGGCCAGAGGCAGATTTGGGTCAAGTGACCGCACTGTTCCCCGATCGAGTGGCCGATGTAGGATCCGACCAGTTTGACAATGCGCGCACTATCAGCCGCCG
>DATKHR010000325.1:0-4158 GCA_035510155.1 Vicinamibacterales bacterium | reverse complement strand
AGGACTGAGTACCGCCAGGAACGCTCCAATAATGAGCGCAGCCCGGACTTTCATGTCATCCTCCCAGGGTATGGACGCACACGCGCGTCAGTTAGGATCGATTTGGAGCTGATCGCGGGGATTCTAGGAAGAGTTGTCGCTCAGTGCAACATTTCTGTGAAAGTTTTTTTTCCAGGAAACCAGTCGGCTCCAAGTTTCTGGATAGCCGGTCAGGATGACAACGACGTGATGGCGGTCACACAACCTCAGGCTCGTCAAGGCCGCGGCAGACGGGCGGTTGGGTGGGGGCTCGCCGCTGCTCTTGGTCTGGCCCTATCGGGCGGACAAGACGAGCGCCGTGCGGCGTCGGGCGACACGGCATTCCGGTCGGGCTTGACCGCGCTCCACAACTTTGAATACGAGCAGGCGAACGAAGCCTTCCGCGAGGCGCGCAGAGCCGACCCCACGCTCGTGCTGGCGTACTGGGGAGAAGCGCTGACATATTACCAGACGTTGTGGCGCAACGAGAACGTCGAGGCCGCTCGTCGAGCTCTGGCCGCACTGGGCGGCTCGCCGGGAGCGCGCGCGGCGAAAGCCAGAAATCCGCGCGAGAAGGGGCTTCTAGGAGCGGTGGAGCTGCTGTTTGGCGAAGGCGATGCCGCGACGCGGCATCGGCGCTACGTCGACGCGATGGCGAAAGTCGCCGCCGAGAACCCTGATGATCCGGACGTGGTATCCCTCTACGGCCTGGCGCTCCTCGGCACGACGTCGAGAAGCTTGATTGGCTTTGGCGACGCTCGTGATCCGGGTCTGGCCGGCAGCGAGCTGCAGAAGCAGGTGGCGACGTTGCTGAACCACGTGCTGTTGTCCCACCCGCGCCATCCCGGCGCGCTGCACTACCTCCTGCACACCTACGACGACCCGGAGCATGCTCCGCTCGCGTTGGAGACCGCGAGAACCTACGCGTCGGTGGCGCAGGGCGCGAGCCACGCGCTGCACATGCCGGCGCACATCTTTCTTCAGCTGGGGCTGTGGCACGACGCGGCCTCGTCGGACCAGGCGGCGTACGACGAGTCGGACGAGTGGGTGCAGCATCAAAAGCTTCCGCTCGCGCTCCGCAACTACCATGCGCTCTCGTGGCTGCAGTACGAGCTCCTGCAGCTGGGGCGGTATGCCGCGGCTCACGCGACCATCGACCAGATCGAGCCGGTCGTCAAGGACATGGGACCAACCGGGATCGGAGCGGCGCAAGCGGACCATGGCCCGCATCAGCCATTGTTGAGCGATCTGTCGTCCATGCGCGCGCGGTTCGTGATCGAAGCGCGGCGCTGGGATCTCATGGCTACGGCGAACACCTTCGGTAACGTCAACGAGCTGTTCGCCATCGGCATCAGCGCGGCGCGGACCGGCAACGTGCCCGCGGCGCGCACGGTCCGGGAAAGGCTGGCCGCCCGTACGACCGCGCCGGAGGAAGGCGACATGCGCCCGGCGATCGCGATCATGGAACGAGAGCTGTCGGCGCTCATCGAGCTCGCCAGCGGCCGGACGGACGAAGCGGTCGGGCTGCTCGAAACGGCGGCGCAAGCCGAGCTGAACCTGCCGCCACCGTTAGGTCTGCCAGCGCCAATCAAGCCGGCGCCCGAGCTGCTCGGCGAGGTACTGCTCGAGGTCGGACGGCCGGGTGGGGCCGCGCCCCAGTTCGAGTCAGTGTTGAAGCGGCACGCGAACCGATCGCTCTCGGTGCTTGGGCGCGCGCGCGCAGCAGCCGCAACCGGCGATACAGCGACGGCGCGACAGCGGTATCAAGACCTGCTCGCCAACTACGATCGCGCGGATGCCGACATCGCAGAGGTGCAGGAGGCGCGCGCCGCGCTGGCGGCTACCGCAACGCCGACGCCTGCAACGAACATCGTTCCGTGGATTTCGGCAGGCGTGGTTCTCGGCGTGTTTGTGTTGTGGTGGGGTTCGAGAGGCTCAAGGCGTACGAGAGGCTCGCAGCTGAAGAAGAAGACGAAGGCGGGCAGGCGCGGAAGTTAGTCCGCGCCTGATGCCCTCGTCTCATCCGACGCTTAGAAGAGGTACCGGAAGCTGAGCTGCCAGATCCGCATGAAGCCGGCCTGAATATCGACGCGGCCGAAACTCGACAGATTCACGGCGTCGATCGTCGGATAGTTGCCGAATTTGGGCGTGTTCGTCAGGTTCAGGATCTCGAAACGGATCTGCCCCGCCTGACTGCCGCTGAATCGCGTGTCCTTGGCGAACACCAGGTCCATGTTCTTGCGGAACTGCCAGCGCGCGTCACCATTCGTCCGCGGCCCGCCGTATTGACCGCCCCCTGGGTTGGCATACGCCGACGAGCTGAACCACCGGGCGTCCGGGTGCGCAGCCGACGCGGCGCGATCCGCATCGCTGCCGGGCGTGTTCGGATCGCCGATGAGGTTTGGACGCTGTTGGCCGCCCAGAAGCCCGAGGTTCGCATCGGACGCGTCGCTGCTCATCACCGCGTTCAACGGCGGTCCGCTCACCAATTCGACGACCGACGATATGGTCCATCCACTTGCAACCCAGTACATCGGGCCGTTTTTGTCTTTCGGGTTCGGTAACTGGACGATCGGCGCCAGGATGAAGCGATGCGGCGAATCGAAATTGCTGACGCCGTACTCGGCGTTGAGGTCGTAGTTGTTCTGCGGCGTCGACGTGCGGCTTCCGTAGTTGCTGCTCTCGCCGAACTGGTTGTCCATCATCCGGCTGAACGTATAACTGAAACGGCCACCCCACCAGTTGGAGCCGCCGACGCGCTTGTCGAGCTGCAGGTCGATCGCGTTGTACTGACGCTTCGACCCGTCGGTCTTCTGGTGCACGTAGACATCCCCGAACTCCGGGAACGGGCGCAGCAGCTGGCCGCGCGAGACCGTCGGCGCCGACGAGAGCTCGCCGGCTTGGGGAATGCCGAAGAACGGGTTCGGCACCTGTTCGCGCAGCTTCGCCGCATCCCAGCCGCTGCCCAACGGGTACAGCTGCCGGGCGAGCGCCGGGTCGATCTGGTTGATGTTAACGATGGCGTCGGTCACTCCACCGTACCCGATATCGCGCCCGGTCGCGCCGACGTAGCCGATAGTGATCGCCATCGCGCCTGGCAGCTGCCGCTGGACGTCGACTGAGTACTGGTGCACGTGCGGGTTGCCTTTGTTCTGATCGACGTAGTCAATACGCCCGCCGACGCCCGTCAGCGGACCGAGCGAACTGCCAACCGGCGCCAGGAGTCCGCCCGGGTACGGGTTATCCATGACCGTCAGTGGCACATCGCTCTCGGCCGAGGACTGCGACATCGACGTGCTGCGGGAGAAGCCGGTCGCGGTGTACCCGGTACCCGCCGAGGGATAGTTCCATGGCGCCCAGTACAGGCCGTAGCCGGCCCTCAAGACGGTGTTGGTGTCTATCGCATACGTGGCGCCCACACGCGGCGCGGGCTTGATCGCCTTCGGATTTCCCTGATAGTCGTTCGCCCCGTTCACACCGGCAAAGAGCAGTCCGCCCTTGAGCGTTCTCCCTTGGAGCGGCGTGCCCTGCTTGGGCACCAGCGAATCGATCGGATTCGTCACGTTCTGATCGAATCCAACGGTCTGTTGGTTGTTGACTTCCCGCAAGCCGGCCTCGTGCTCCAGGCGCAGGCCGTAGTTCAACGTGAACTTCGGGTTCACGCGCCAGTCATCCTGGAAGTACACCCCCCAGTACTTCGTGTACCACTCGCCTGAACCGTCGTTGTACGGCGCCTTTCCAGACGACGGCAATCCGAGCAGAAGGCTGGCAATTTCGTTGCCGCTGTTTGTGACGCCTTTCTTACTCGTGAAGAGCGGGTTGAAATTGAAGTTTCCAGCGATCGAGTTGTCGAGGGTGGTTACGGTCGCAAGCTCCACACCGAGGCGCCTGAAGTCGGCGCCCATCTTGTAGCTGTGGGTGCCCTTCAACTTGGTCACAGCGCCGTTAATTGCGTAGGGGCCCTTCCAGCGAACGGGACCGGGGCCCCAGCCCCCGACGCTTTCCACGGTCTGGAAGGCCAGCGACGGGAACGTCGTCTGGCCAACCGAGGGAAGTGCGTTGACGTAGGCCGGCGTGAAACCAAGCGACTGCTGCCCGGGTGAGAAGGGCTGGCTGTCGCACGAGTCCTGCCACGTCGTC
>DATKHR010000324.1:0-1726 GCA_035510155.1 Vicinamibacterales bacterium | reverse complement strand
GGCCTCCCCAGACTACCTGCGGGAGCGCGGCACGCCCACGCTGCCGTCGGAGCTCCCGCACCACTCGATGATCATCGGTCCGGCGCACCCCTCGCCGACTTTCTCCTTCCGCAAGGACGGCCGCGTCGCCTCCGTGCGCGTTGACAGCCAGCTCGCTATCACCATCAACGAAGGAGCCACGGCAAGCGCCGTCGCCGGGCTGGGGATCGCCGCGTCGAGCGAAAACAGCGCGCGGGCAGAGTTCGAGGCCGGGAAGCTCGTGCGCGTGCTGCCCGACTGGGATTTCGGCTCGATGGAAGTGAATGCGCTCTTCGTCAGCGGAAAGACCATAAAACCTGCCGCACGGGCATTTGCCGACTTCCTTCTCAGGGAGCTCCGTGCGCGCGAGCGCGAAGCCCTGAAGCTAACGGACGGCTTCAGGACGCTCACCGAGCTGCTGGAGCAGTCGGCGTCGGATGCACGCGAGTCCGATGCGGAAGGCGGACGGCCGTCATAACGCGCGGCTATCGACTTCATGGCGTGACGTCATTTCCCATTCGCCGCGCGGAATTCCATGCTTCGACGGTACCGTGCTCATCCGCCGCACACAGCTAAACGGGAGCTATGCACATGCTGTCCAGGACGATCGACGTCGACGGCTTGAAGGTCTTCTGCCGTGAAGGCGGCACGCCTGTCCGGGGCACTTCGACATCGAGGTCGACTGCGTCGCAGCCCTCTAGGAGCGGGATACGAACATGTTTTCAGTGATTTTCGAGGTCCTCCCCAATAAAGAGAACTGGGATGACTACTTCGACAACGCCAAGATGCTGCGCCCCGAGCTGGAACAGGTCGAGGGCTTCGTCGACAACATCCGCTACAGGAGCCTGACCCGCGAGGGCTGGATCCTTTCGCTTTCGAACTGGCGGGACGAGAAGTCGCTCGTCCGCTGGCGCACCCGCAGACGCCATCAAGAGGTCCAGCAGAAGGGCCGCGACGAAATCCTCGCAGACTACCACCTGCGCGTCGGCCAGATCACTGCCGATAATCAGGTGCCGACGGGGTACGCCCTCACGGAGCAGAGGCTCGACGAGACCGAAGTCGGCGAGGGAACAACGGTCACGCTGATCAACGCGACTCGCCCCGCGGAGTGGAAGCAGACCAACAACCCATACGATTGCGCCGAGTGGCTCGGCCTGAACCCGTGGGCCGCCGACACCACGTCCTGGGACATCTTCGACGCCGTACTTACGCCCGGCGACCTGATTCTGCTCATATCCTGGAAGGACGCCGCTGCAGCGCGGGCTTACGAGGACGCTTCCGCGCCGAACGACAAGACAAGGGTGCGGAGAGTACGGATCGTACGCGACTACGGCAAATACGACCGTCGCGAGGCGCCTCAGTACTACGCAGACGCCAAGGGCGGCGAGACCCTCCACGCCTGACACCGCTCCGTCGAGAAGGCCGGCCCGCTGCGAGTTCGACCCTGCGTTCGCCCAGGCGCGAGCCGTGGAGGAGCCAAGGTCAATCTCGCGAGGCGGCAGCGACGACACACGAGCAACGCTTACGCGCTCATCGACTACCGTGGCCCGCTCTGACGGGCCAGCCCTGAGGCCTGATCTGAAAGGAAAGCACGATGACGAGTTCGAACGACGATGGCGCTCCCCGCCCACAGGCTGTGGTGGCCGGCGACCTTGACGGCGCTGGCACGCTCAACGGCCGTGCCGGCGCATCGGTGTTCTCGATCGGC
>DATKHR010000323.1:0-12466 GCA_035510155.1 Vicinamibacterales bacterium | reverse complement strand
CGCAGCGCGTCGCCGGCCGAGCGCGTCAACAACTGTTGCTGTTCCCGGAACTCGCGGTCCCGGCGATACGCGATCAGCGCGTCGGACACGTCACGTAACGACTGCAGAATGGTCTGCTGATACGCGAGAAGTGCTTCCTCGTGCCGAGCCTTGGCCAGCTCCACCTGCGATCGCGTGCGACCGGCAGTGAACACCGGTTGGATCAACGACGCGCCGGCTGTGAAGAACGCCGCCGGTCCTGTCAATAGCGAAGACAGCGCTGCGCTTTGAAGGCCTCCAGACCCGGTCAGCGAAAGTTCCGGAAGGTAATTGGCCCGCGCGACACCGATGTTGGCGTTAGCCGCCACAACCGTCTGTTCCGCTTCGACAATATCTGGCCTGTGCTCCAGCAGCGCCGAGGGGAGCCCCGTCGGCACCTCGGGAATTAGCGGTTGATCCGTCAATGTTCGTCCACGCGGAACCGCAGCCGGGTCGTTGCCCAGCAGAAGGCTAATCAGATTTTCCTGCTGCTCCGCCTGCCGCTCCAGATCGACGATCGTCGCCGATGCGCCGAACACGAGCTGTTCGGCCTGGCGCACGTCGAGCTCGGACGAGGCCCCGCCTGAAGCCCGGACCCGCGTCAGGCGCAGTGACTCCTGTCGCGACGCGAGCGTCTGCCTGGCAATGTCCAGGTTGAAGTCAATCGCGCGCAACCTGAAATACGCCTCAGCGACCTGTGCGACCAGGCTGGTCACGACGGCCCGTCGCCCCCACTCCGTCGCGGCGAGGGTGGCGCGTGCGGCTTCGGTCGCGCGGCGGAACCTTCCCCAGAAATCGACCTCCCAGCTCGCGGACCCTGCAACCTGGAACACGTTACGCTCGTACTCTTGCAAGGGAAACGGGACTGGCGAGGCGGAAACGCGCTCGCGCTCGGCGAGGGCCGATGCGTCCAGTTGTGGAAATTGATCTGCGCGCGTGATGCCCAACTGTGCCCGTGCCTCCGCCACCCGCGCGGCGGCGATGCGCACGTCGAAGTTCTGGCGCAGTGCGGTCCGAATCAACTTTTGAAGCTGTTCATCCTGAAACAGCTGCCACCATTCCTGATCGCCGATCGACGGCTGATCGGCTGCCGTCGCGGCGGGCGGTGCGGAGCCACGATACGCATCGGGTAGGTTCACGACCGGCCGCGTGTAGTTCGGGCCGACCGTGCACGCCGATGCTGCGAGCGCCAATGCGATTGCTGCACGGTGCATCACGCCCCTCCCTCCGTCGGCTTCGGCTCCGCTGCAACCGCCGCCTGATCGGCCGGACGCGAGGCGATACGTTCGACGATGACGAATAGCGCAGGGATGACGAAGATCGCGACGGCAGTCGCTGCCAGCATGCCGCTGATTGCGGCGGTGCCGAGGATCCGCCGTGACGCGGCTCCCGACCCAGTCGCGACCCACAGTGGCACACAGCCGAGGATGAATGCGAACGACGTCATCAGAATCGGTCTGAGCCGGAGTCGCGCGCCCTCGAGTGCGGCATCCACGAGAGGCCGCCCGTTCTCAAATTGTTCTTTCGCGAACTCGACGATCAGGATCGCGTTCTTCGCCGAGAGGCCGATGAGCATGATCAGCCCGATCTGGGCGTAGACGTCGAGGTCGTAGCGGCGCAAAGAGAGTCCGACAAACGCGCCAGATACCGCGATAGGTACGGAGAGGAGCACCGAGAACGGCAGCGACCAGCTTTCGTACAACGCCGCGAGAATCAGGAAGACGAACATGAGCGATAGGGCGAACGTCCGAACAATCGTTCCCGACTGCTTCCGCTCCTGGTACGACAGGTCCGACCAGTCGTATCCGATTTCACCCGGCAAGGTCTCTTGCGCGACCTGCTCGAGCGCTGTCATCGCCTGACCGGAGCTGTAACCAGGCGCGGCGCTGCCGATCACCTGGGCGGCGCGGAACAGGTTGAACCGGTTCGTGAACTCTGGCCCGCGGATGTCGTGGGTGGTGACGAACGCCGACAGCGGCACCATCGTGCCGTCCGCGTTCCGGACGTAGAAGCGTTCGATGTCCGCAGCGTTAAGCCGCGCGTCGCCTTCGGCCTGGAGAAACACGCGCCACTGTTTCCCAAACCGGTTGAACTGATTCACGTACAGGCCGCCGAGAAACGCCTGCAGCGTCTGATAGACGTCGCCGACCGCGATTTGGTGCTTCAGGACCTTGTCGCGATCGACTGCGGCGTAGACTTGCGGAACGGACGCGCTGAACAGCGACACGACACCCCTCAGCTCAGGGCGCTTGCGGGCCGCCGCGAGGAACTTCTGCAGGTTCTGATCGAGAATCGTGATATCGCCGCCGCTTCGATCCTGCAGCCAGAACGAGAAACCACCGGCGGTGCCGAGACCGGGCACCGGTGGCGGCATGAACGCAAACGCGATCGCTTCTGTCACCTCGCTAAACAAGCGCCGATTGATGCGATCAACGAGCGCTCTTGCCTCGAGCTCCGGCCGGTCGCGTTCGCGCCACGGCTTCAGCGACACAAAATAGAACGCGTTGTAGCTGGAGGCTACCCGCGTGATCAGGTTGAACCCGGTAATCGTGGCCGTATCCTGAATGCCAGGCATCTCGCTCAGGATCGTCTCGATTTTGTGCGCCACCGCATCGGTGCGCTCCAATGACGCGGCTGGCGGCAGTTGCACGCTCATCAGGAAGTAGCCGTAGTCTTCATCCGGCAGGAAGCTGGTCGGCAGGCGCCGACCAAGCGCGGCATCGAGCGCAATGAAGACGAGCAGCAGCGCGACCGCGAGTGCCGCTTTACGGATCAGCGCCTGGCTCACGTTCACATATCCGTACGTCGCTCGCTCGAACCAGCGATTGAAGATTCCGAAGAAACGCGCCGACCGGCCGGGCGGTGCGGTGCGCGGCCGCAGCAGCAGAGCTGACAGCGCGGGCGAGAGCGTCAGCGCGTTAAACGCCGAAATCAACACAGATATGGCAATGGTGATCGCGAACTGTTTGTTCAGCTGTCCCTCGACGCCGCTCATGAAGCCGACGGGGATGAAGACCGACGCAAGAATCAGCGCGATGCTGACGACCGGACCGGATACGGCGTTCATCGCGCGGACCGTCGCATCGCGAGGCGTCAGTCCCTGTTCGATGTTCCGCTCCACTGCCTCGACCACGACGATGGCATCGTCAACTACGAGGCCGATTGCGAGGACAAGGCCGAACAGCGAAAGCGTGTTGATCGAGAAGCCGAGGACTGGAAAGATCGCGAAGGTGCCAACCAACGAGACCGGGACGGCGATGAGCGGGATCAACGTCGCGCGCCAGTTCTGAAGGAACACATAGACGACGAGCAGGACCAGCGTCAGAGCGATCGTCAGCGTGATCAGAATTTCCCGGATGCCTTCCACCACGGGCAACGTCGTGTCGACCGCGATGGCATAGTCCAGATCGGTCGGGAAACGCTGCTTCAACTCGGCCAGTGTCTTCCTGATCTGCGCGGCGACCGCGAGACCATTGGATCCGGGCGTCTGGAAGACGCCAAAGACCGCCGATGGCTGTCCGTTCACGCGTGCGCTGGTCTGATACGTGATTGCACCGAGCTCGGCTCTCGCGACGTCGCGCACGCGTACCATCGATCCGTCCGGGTTGGCGCGTACGACGATCGACTCGAAATCCTGTGCCGTGGCGAGACGTCCCTGCGTGCGGACCGTGAAGGTCAGATCCTTCCCCGCCGGCGCCGGTTCGGCCCCCACCTGACCCGCGGGATTCACGGTGTTCTGCTGCTGGATCGCCTTCGAGAGATCCGGGACCGTCAGACCGAGCTTGGCCATGAGATCCGGCTTGATCCAGATGCGCATCGCATAGTCGGGCGCGCCGAATATCTGTACCTGGGCGACGCCGGGAATACGGAGCAACGGGTCGGAGACGTTGATGTTCGCGTAGTTGGCGAGGAACAACGCGTCGTATGTGTGATGTGGCGAATACAGCGCCACGGCCATCATGGGCAGGCCTGTCGTCTGGCGAATCGTCACGCCAAACGCATTGACGTCCGTCGGCAGGTTCGGCTGCGCTTGTGCGACGCGGTTCTGCACAAGCACCTGGTCGGTATTTGGATCGGTATCGACGTCGAATGTGACGGAGACCTGAGTCGTGCCATCGTTCGCGTTGGTCGACTGCACGTAGAGCATGTTGTCGACACCGTTGATCTGCTGTTCGAGTGGCGTCGCGACCGACTGCTCGTTCGTGAGTGCGTCCGCCCCGGGGAAGTTCGTGCTGATCTGGATCTGCGGCGGGACGATGTTCGGGAATTGCGCCAGCGGCAGTCCCGTGATTGCCACCAGACCGACGATCACCGTGACAATTGAGATCACGATTGCGACGATCGGCCGAGTGATGAAGAATTTCGCCACGGCTACTTCTGCTTCACGGGCGAGAACGGTGTCGGTGCCACGACCGCCCCATCACGCAGGAACTGCGCGCCGTCAGCTGCAACGCGTTCGCCCGCTGTCAGTCCACTCGTGACCACCCACTCGTCGTTGACGCGCTCGCCGACGGTAACAGACCGCACGGCGACTCGGTTGTCTCGAGCAACGACCCGCACTTGATATTGACCCTGTAGTTCGGTGATCGCGCGTTGGGGTAACACGAGCGAGTGATGCAACCTACCCGTGACCGCACGCACGCGGCCATATTGTCCGGGTCGGAGAACACCCATCGGATTGGGAAACGTCACGGCGAGCCGAATCGTGCCGGTCTTCTGATCGACGTCACGATCGGCGGCGAGATACGCGCCCTGTTCGCGCGTTGTCCCATCGCTCAGGACCAACACCGGTCCAGGGGCCCGCTCCCACGGCTGCTCGCCGCGCCGGATGCGATCCGCCATCGCCAGGTACTCCTTCTCGGTGACGGGAAAGTAAGCCTTGATGGGCTGGACTTGTGAGACGGTCGTTAGCAGCGTCGTCGGTCCGACAAGGTCGCCGATCTGCGCGGTTGCGATTGCAGCGACGCCGTCCACGAGGGACCGCACGTGCGTGAACTCGAGGTTCAATTCCGCGGTTTGGAGCGCGGCGTTGGCGGCGTCGACCGCTGCGCGATTCGCGAGCTGAGTTTGAATGTCGGTATCGAGCTGGCTTTGCGCGATCGCTTTCTGCGCCGCCAACGGCGAATCGCGCTCGACGTCGCGGTTTGCTCGCGCGAGCTGAGCTTCAGCCTGCGCGAGCTGTGCCTTCGCCTGACTGACCGCGGCTTGGAACGGTCGTGGGTCGATTTCGAAGAGCACCTGCCCCTTTCGAACCAGCGCGCCTTCCTGATATCCGCGCTGAACCAGGTACCCTGTGACCTCTGGACGTATTTGCGCGTTGACGTAGCCATCCAGCGTTGCGACCCATTCGCTGATCAGCGGTACATCGCGCTCCACAACGTCGACAACGGCGACCGCTGGCGGCGCCGGGGGAGCGGCCGCCGCGTCCGGTTTGGTGCACGCGACAAACGAGAGCAGCAGCGACCCGAGCAGAATCGTCAACAGGACGTTTCGACGTCGCATGTCTGGGCTTCGGAGCGTGGCGAACGAGTAACACCATGCCGTCACGGATGGCCGTCCTGCAATCTCGCAGCGAGGAACGTGGCGATGGCATCGAGTGCCAGTGTGGCCGCCTTGACCATTCCAATGCTGGCGACAAAGCCATGAAACATTCCCGTCCACACCTCAAGTTGGGCATCGACACCGGCAGCCGCGGCACGCTCGACATATCGTCGTGAGTCATCAAGCAGTACTTCGTCGTTGCCGACATGAATGCGGATAGGATGCAACCCTGAGAAATGTCCGAGGAGTGGCGAAGCGAGGGGATCGTTTGCGTCGGCGCGCCCTATGTAGGAACGCACCAGTTCGGCTACCTGCGGCCGGGTGAACAGTGGATCGGCGTCGGCACGTGTCTCGTACGTGCGCCCGGAGAGCGTCAGATCAGTGACCGGTGATACTGCAGCCACTCCAACAAGTGTGGTCTTGGCGGAAACCGCTCCGGCCGTGACGCGCGAGGCAAGTACCAGCGCGAGATTTCCGCCGGCCGAGTCTCCGGTGATCGCAATCCGGCTAATTCCGCTTGCTTCGATCGCGCGGTAACACGCCAGCGCATCGTCAACCGCTGCGGGAAACGGATGCTCCGGAGCAAGTCGATAGTCCGGTACAAATGCGCTCGCGCCGGCCCTCGCTGCGATGTGCCCGACAAGGTGGCGATATGCTTTGGCACTTCCGAAGTTGAACCACCCGCCGTGCAAATGAAAGATCGCTTCGCCAGGTCGCCTCGAGGCGGGATGAACCCAGAGGCCCGCGATATCGTCAAGCGAGCCTGTTTCGAATGTGACGTCGCCAGGTGGCGGGACTCGCTCCATCAACGTATCGAACTGCGCGCGGGCGTTGCTGGTCTCGGCTCGCATGCCTTTTACGGCACGCAGCGCAGCTCTCATCGGCGCGACCACCGACGCATCTTCAGGATCGAGAGCGTGTATCGCGATGACTGGTTTGGTTTGCACGTCTCTCGACGACGCAATTTCCGGTCCTTCGTCAAGATCCTGAATTTGTAGACGCTTGCGCTCCTTGTCCGCAGCCGAGATCTCGCCAATGGCGAGATTCTGGACAACAAATGCAGGTGATCCGAATGCCGCTCAATCTCAGCTAGACAGATCGCCCGCCTGACCGCTCGCGCCCGGAAATACAAGTCTTTGCTCGCGCGTACGAATGTCCGACAGCCGAGTCGCGTCCCTCGATGTTGCGGTCCCGCACGGCTGGCAACACCCGTGCAGTCGTGAACGAGAAGGAGCGACTTGTGATCACCAACGACAGCCCCGCACGTCCAACTGGCAACACACTCACTTCGCCGCGAGGCCGCGGGGCGCGCATCGCTCTGTGGATCGTGCAGATTGCTCTCGCCATGATGTTCCTGTTCGCGGGTGGCTCCAAGCTGATGGGAGCGCCGGCGATGGTCGCGCTGTTCGGTGCGATCGGCGTCGGCCAATGGTTCCGATACGTCACCGGTGCGATCGAGTTCGGCGCCGCAGTGGCGCTCTTGATTCCTTCAGCCGCGGTGTTTGGTGCGACGCTGCTCATTCCGACCATGATCGGCGCCATCGCAACCAATGTGTTCCTTGGTCAGTCAGTGGCCCCGCCGCTCGTGCTATTGGTCGTTGCCTCGACAGTCACGTGGGCCCGGCGCAAAGAGCTTCGGGCGATCGCCTAGGTGTCAGCCATGACGAACGACCGAACAATTCTCATCACCGGAGTCACAGGCCAACAGGGCGGAGCTGTCGCGCGGGCGCTGCGCGGTTCTGGGTGTCGTCTGCGCGGCCTCACGCGCAGACCGGAAAGCGAGCGGGCGGCGGCGCTGGCGCGCGACGGCATTGAAATCGTGAAGGGTGATCTCAACGACGACGCATCACTCCGCGATGTGTTGGCTGGGGCCTGGGGAGTCTTTGGCGTGCAGAACCCATTGGACGGTGGAGTCGAGCGAGAAGAGGTGCAGGGAAAGCGTCTTGCGACACTCGCGCGCGAACTCGGTGTCGAACACTTCGTCTACGCGTCCGTGGGGTCTGCCGACAAGCACACTGGCGTCCCGCACTTCGATAGCAAATGGCGCATCGAGGAAACGGTGCGGGGCCTCCGCTTTCCGTCGCACGTGATCCTTCGCCCGGTGTTCTTCATGGAGAACCTCCTGGCGCCGTACAGCCTTCAGGGCGACACACTGGCCTGGGCGCTCGGTCCGGACACGAAGCTGCAGATGATTGCTGTCGACGACATCGGTTGGTTCGGCGCACGCGCATTCACCAACGCCGACGCCCTGAACCGCCGCGAGATCGATCTCGCCGGTGACGTACGAGCGATGCCCGAGGTGGCGGATACCTTAGCGAAGGCATTGGGTCGGCCGATTGTGTTCGCGCGGACGCCGATCGAACCGGTCCGGCAGTACAGCAAAGATACGGCGCTGATGCTGGAGTGGTTCGAGCGCGTCGGCTACAGCGCTGACATCGGTAGCCTTGAGCGCGAGTTTGGCCGCGCACTCACGAAGCTCCCCGACTGGGTGCACCGACACGCACATTGACGCCCAGATGAATTCGATTAGCAGGGGGATCCGCAACGAGCTCCGTAGCGTGTTCTCTCGCTGAACCAGACGCTCTTGCCTAGTTAAACGCGAGCAACCTAGGCCACTCGAAGCACGATCTTGCCGTGTGGCTTACGTCCTGCCTGGGGCGCGTACATCGCGGCGACGTCCGGACGTATGGCCGAGAGATTTCCAGCCATATCCCTCCAAGCGTGCACAACGTCCTGGAGCGAGTACACCGCCGCGACGTCCGGATGGATGGTCCCATCTTCGAGCAGGCGCGCGATCCTGCCGAGCCCGTCCGCCGACGGCACGACATTCATCATCGCGCCAAACACACGATGCTTCGCGGCTTCTTCGTTAGACACAGGCTGCGTGGCCGCGACGAGATGGCCGCCTTCCTTCAACACGGGGAAAGACCGTCGCTGTACATCGCCACCGATCAAGTCGAAGACGACGTCGACTTTTTCTTGCAGTGCCTTCTCGAACAGCGCCGTTCGATAGTCGATGACACGGCTGGCTCCAATTGCAGTCAAGTACGCTTGATTGTCGCCGCTTGCGGTAGCAATGACGGTGGCACCAGCATGCGCTGCCAGCTGCACCGCATACGCGCCCACCGCGCCCGCACCGCCATGGATCAGGACCGTCTGTCCTTTTCCCAAGTGACCGTGAGTGAAGAGTCCCTGCCATGCAGTTTGCGAGGCCACTGGGACCGATGCCGCTTCCTCAAACGACACGTTCGACGGCTTCTTGACGATGGCCCGCGACTTGACCGACACGTACTCCGCGTACGCACCAGACGCGCTGTTGCCAAACACGGCATCACCCGGCGCAAATGCCGTAACATCACTGCCGACCTGGTCGACGACACCTGAAAACTCGTGGCCAGGTATCCACGGCAGGTTAAGTGGGAAGATCTGTCGTGACGCTCCCGAGGCTTCAACCAAATCCAGATGATTGACGCCGGCACTCTTGATCTTCACCAGGATCTCGTCCTGTGTGATCGGCGGCCGCGGTGCATCGTCGAGCACCAACTTCCCACCGTACTCAAGCAAACTAATAGCCTTCATCGCGCCCTCCGCGAGTTCCTCGCTACCTGGCTGCCGACGCAATTTCCGGTCCGCCGGAAGACGTTGAATCTGCAGATCTTCGCTCGTTTGCGTGCCGGCGAGATCTCGCCAATGGCGAACTGCCGAACAGCAAATGCACCTCACCGAATGCCGCTGCGGTCATCTCTCTAGGGTGACAGCACTCTGATCGACGTCGAGTTCGCCCATCAGTCCCGCGGCTGAACGGCGACCTCGTAATCGCGGCCTTCCCAGCGACCGTCCGTTGGCCAGAACAGCGTGAAGCGAATCGGCGCACGCTGTTCACGTGTTTGATTGGTTTCGATGAGGCCTGGCGAGATCGAGTTGGCCCGAATCCCGTACTCGCGCCCCTCCATTGCGAGGTGCCGCGTCATTGCGATGACGCCCGCCTTCGCCGTCGTGTGGGCCAACGACGGAGGTGTCTTGAAGCTCAGGAGGCCGCTTAACGATCCCGTGTTCACGAGCACGCCATGGCTCTTCTTCAGATGCGGCCACGCCGCACGGGTGAGATAGAACACGAGACCCACCTCTCCCCGACGAGTGCGATCCCACTCTTCGTCCGTGATGTCCTCGATCCAATTGAAGCGGGCCCGAGAGCGACAGGCAATATCCGATTCTCAGCGCAGATCTCTCCATGGGCCTTCTCAACTCACGGTCAGGACGTTTGCGACGCGACTGCCTGGTCCATCGGCGACGAACACGAGCAATCCTCCGATGATGGCGATGTTCTTAATCATGTGGACGAACTGATCCGGACCGGCCGCGGGATCGGTGACGAATCGCGCATGAAACATGATTGTCGCCGGGATCAGGAACAGGATGAGCGCGACAGAAACCCGCCGGGTGCCGATGCCGAATAACAGCGCCAAACCACCGCCGATTTCGAGGAGGATGATCCCGACAAGCGAGAGCTGCGGCAGAGGGAAGCCAACGGCCGTCATGATGGCGAAGGACGGTTGAAAGGCGAAGACCTTCGCCGTACCTGAGGCGATGAAGAACATCGCGATCAACCAACGAGCTATCACGTTGAACGATGAGCGGAATCGCATTGTCATACGGTCCTCGTCTCGCCGCGCTACGCGCGCTGTGCCTCGTTGGCCAATTTCCACCCGAGTACGGCGCCGGACGCGCCGGCATGGTCGAATAGGATCTGCGCGACTTCTCCGAGCTTTTCCGTGCGGGCCCAATCACGCTGCAGCTCGCCAGCCAATCCCAGCCACGTCATCGGCTGCGCCCCCGCCGCGACGAGACGGCGGATCGCCATGTCGTGTGCCTCCGCGGACACGCCACCAGATGCGTCGGTGACGACGTACACGTCGTACCCCTCGCCCATGGCGTGGATGGCGGGCTGTGCCAGACACATCTCCGACCACAGGGCCGCGATCACGAGTTTCTTGCGCCCGGTGTTTTTCACCGCGTCGACGACACGGCGGTCTTGCCAGGAGTTGATGAAGGTGCGATCTATAGGCTTCTGATTGGCAAAGACCGACTGGATCTGTCTGAAAATGCCACCGCCGCGCTTAGCGGCGACGGTGGTAAGCACCGTGGGAACGTCGAACGTCTTCGCAGTCCTGGCGAGGCCCGTGACGTTGTTGATCACCATCGTCGGGTCGTGGCTGTTGACGTTTGCCAGCTGCGATGGCTGGTGATCGATCAGGAGAAGGGCGCAGTTCTCTGGCGTCAGGAGCGCGTCGAGACCGACTTTCGTGAACGTGGGCATAATCGATGTCCTTTCGTTGTTGACCACAGCGCAAGGACCGATCCGCCCGACCGCGTCCGGTTTTCACCGGCCTTCATGGATTCTTCGTGACGAGATCTCAACAATGACGAGGTCCGGAACAACAACTTGTTCGTGCTCCATTGGGATCCCGAGCGCCTACACCCGGGTGTGCCTGTCGAGCCAGATCTGAAAGCGCCGCTCGCACCTCAGGCACGCTTCAGGGCCCGCGTGCGAAAGCGCGTTTTGTTGATTCTTAGTGCGCGAATCTTTGATTCCAGCGTCGATCGCGGTATCCCGAGTCGCGCGGCAGCTCCGAAGGGACCGAACACGCGTCCGCCGCTCGCGTGAAGGGCCTCCTCAACAATCGCCTTCTCGTGCGCGGTAAGGGTACTGGATAGGGCAAAGCGGCTCTCGATCTGTGGGGGCGACGCCACCCAACTCTCGTCGACGGTGAATTCGTCGGTGTCGGCCACGATCACGGACCGCTCGATCACGTTCTGTAATTCGCGGACGTTCCCAGGCCACGGATAGGACTTCAGGCGGTCAAGCGCTCGTTTGCTGATCCGTCGGAACGTCTTGCCGGTTCTCCGCGCGTAGCGACCGATAAAGTACTCGACCAGGATCGCGATGTCTTCATTGCGTTCCCGCAACGGGGGCATCTCCACGGGAAACACGTTCAGTCGATAGAAAAGGTCCTCGCGGTACGTCCCGTTGGCTACCGCCTCAGTCAATTCACGGTTCGTCGCGGCAATGACGCGAACGTCGACGCGAATCCGATCGCGTCCTCCGACACGCTCGAATTCCCGTTCCTGCAGCACCCGCAATAGCGCGACCTGAATGTCGGGCGAGAGTTCACCCACCTCGTCCAGGAAGATCGTGCCGCCGTCGGCCAACTCGAATCGACCAAGTCGTCGCTCGAGCGCGCCGGTGAACGCGCCTTTTTCATGACCGAAGAGCTCAGAGACGATCAAGTCGCGAGGCATCGCCGCGCAGTTCACGGCGACAAACGCGCGTGACGCGCGCCGTGACCGTCGGTGAATGGCCCGGGCGACCAGCTCCTTGCCAGTGCCGGTTTCACCCGTGATCAAGACCGTCGAATCGCTGCCAGCGACCTTGGATACCCTCGACAGGACGAAGGTGAGCGCAGGCGACGAGCCCACAATCTCTTCGAACATCGAGGTCTTGTCGATTTCCGCGCGAAGGAGGACGTGTCCTTGTGGGACGCTCTCGTCGGCAGCCTTGCGCTCCGCGATGTCGGCACATGGTTCTGCACCTGTGCCGGGTTCAGACTCCGTGCAATCTTGCTCGTAATCGATGACTGTTTCAGGCATGGTTGGCTTACTCATCAGATCGCGCCAACAGTGGCGCGATCCTTCCGACCACAAATCTTGCGGGACAGACCTTGGGAAGTCCTTCACCAGACTCTGAAAAACCGTGAAAAACTCTGAACGTCGATATAAGCTAACTGCGGCTCCATGAGCAACTTGTACCGCTTTGGGCAATTCGCGTTGGACTCGCGCAGACGCACGCTGTCTCGCGCCGATTCGGCGATCGTCCTGACCCCCAAAGCGTTCGACGTGCTGCTCTTCC
>DATKHR010000322.1:0-38242 GCA_035510155.1 Vicinamibacterales bacterium | reverse complement strand
CCGTCGCCCGGGCGATAAGCGCGGCTGACGACCTGTTCGAGGCGATCGATGGCTTCGGGGATGAGCGAGCGATGCGACTCGAGATGCGCGGCGTGGAGGCAGGCGCCGATCGCAGCCGTCGCGTCTTCGACGCTGACCGATGTCCAGGCATTGCGCAGCCGGTGAATGCGCTTGACGATGGCTCCATTCACCCGCTCGTCGTCAGTCAGCGTGCTGGTGTCAACGAAGAGCTCGAGCCATACAGCGCACATGACGGTGGACGACATCTCGGACAGGTGGATGCAATCTGCCGGCGACTCATCGTCCAGCGCGACGAACGCGAGCGCGAGCGAACGGCCCACCAGCTCGGCGACGTCGTCGCGGCCAGTGGCCTGGTACAGGCGGAGCAGGAAGAGGTGTGCGTGAGGATGGAGGGGTTCGCCGCGCGCGAGGGCGGCGACGACGGACTGCTCGACGATGGCGACGTCGGGATGCACGCTCGTGGCTCGGGACTCGAAGCTCGGTACTCGCGGCCCCGGTACTCGTTACTCGTCATTATAATTACTGGATGCCCGTCGTCCGGTACGTCGTGCTGGCGGCGCTTGTCGTCTGGCTCGGCGCGATCGGGCAGGCGCTCGCGGGCGAAGCTGTGCGGTATCACGTGATGATCGCGTACGCGTGTGGGGCCGTGATGGTCCTGGGACTGGTCGTGATGAAGTTCGTCGGTCCGCCGCCGGACGCGTTCGCGCCGCGGCTCGCCCTCGTGGCGCTGATGCTCGCCGTCTCGGGGGCGGCGACGATCCGTGGCCAATCGCGCGTAACGCTCGGCGTGACCGCAGGCCTGGGGGCAGTTCTGCTCGGGTGGTACGCGCGGGAGTAATTCGACGACGTTGACGCACACCATTACGTTGATCCCCGGCGACGGAATTGGACCCGAAGTCACTGAAGCGGTCGTCCGCATCCTCATTGCCACAGGCATTTCGATTGAATGGGAGTCCCACGAAGCGGGTGTCCGGGCCTTCGAGCGCACGGGGCAGACGCTGCCGATCGAGCTGGTCGACTCCATCCGGCGAAACCGGGTCGCGCTCAAAGGACCTGTCGCGACGCCGATCGGCACGGGATTCACCAGCGTGAACGTCGGCCTGCGGAAGGCACTGGATCTGTACGCCAACCTGCGGCCGGTATGGAACCTCCCGGGCGTCCACGCGAGATTCCAGGGCGTCGATCTCGTGATTGTGCGGGAGAACACGGAAGACCTCTACGCGGGGCTCGAGCACACCGTCGTGCCGGGCGTCGTCGAGAGCTTGAAGATCATCACCGAACGCGCATCGACCCGCATCGCGCAGTTTGCGTTCGCGCACGCAAGACGGCACGGACGCCGGCGCGTCACCGCCATTCACAAAGCGAACATCATGAAACAGAGCGACGGCCTCTTTCTCGAGAGCGCCCGCCGTGTGGCGCGAGAGTACCCGGACATCGCGTACGAAGAGCGGATCGTCGACGCGGCGTGCATGCACCTCGTCATGAACCCCTCGCAGTTTGATGTGCTGCTGCTGCCGAACCTCTACGGCGATATCGTCTCGGATCTGTGCGCAGGCCTCGTCGGCGGCCTGGGCGTGGTCGGCGCGGCGAATCTTGGGCAGCAGACGGCGGTGTTCGAGGCGGTCCACGGGAGCGCACCGGACCTTGCGGGCAAGAACGTCGCAAACCCGACGGCGCTGCTCCTCTCGGCGGTTTTGATGTTGCAGCATCTCGACGAAGGCGAGGCCGCGTCGCGCGTCATGCGCGGGCTGAGCACGGTGCTCACCGAGGGCAGCGTCCGCACGCGCGATCTCGGCGGAAGCGCATCCACGACGGCATTCGCAGACGCAGTGTGCCGCGCCGTGGAGCGCCAACCCCCAAAGGTGCGAACGTCCGCGTGAGGCATCCTGGTGGCCGCGCTGGGGGGCGCTGCTATGGCGGCCGCGCCGGGGTGACCGTGTTACACTCCAACGGTTCAGATGCTAGACGAGATCTCCCGAGCAGTCCTCGCGCGTGAGGACGTCCTGAAGTACCCGCGCGACCGGGTGAGCGAGTATCTGGACGAGTTGCGCACGACGCAGCGGCACGGCCTTTACCGCGCGCTTCAGCACCCGCTGTACCCCATTCTTCGAAAGATCGAGCGCAAGACGGAGAACCTGCATCACGTCACGGCGGCGGTCGGATTGCACCGGATCGTGTACGCGTCGAATCACAAGAGCCACATCGACTATCTCGTCGAGCCGCTGGCGCTCGACGACAACGGCGTTCGACCGCCGCTGATTGCGGCCGGGATCAACCTCTTCGGCGGGCCGCTCGGCTTGATCCATCGTTATGTGACGGGCGCGATCCCGATCCGGCGCAACACCAAGGATCCGGCGTATCTCGTGACGCTGAAGGCGTACGTCAGCGAAGTGCTGCGGAAGCACGATCTCTTCTTCTACCCGGAGGGTGGGCGCAGCTACAGCGGAGAGCTGAAGCCGGCAAAGACCGGGCTGCTCCACGCGGCGCTGCAGTCGGGTCGCGACGACCTCGTGATCATCCCTGTTGCCGTCGCGTACGATCTCGTCCTCGAGGATCACATCCTCGCGCATCAAAACGTGAAGAAGCGACAGCGTCCGTTCGCGCGCGAGCTCGCAGAGATGGTCCGCTACGCGGTTGGGTACCGATCGCGAGCGTTCACGACGTTCGGACCGCCGGTGACCGTCGCGAACATCGACCCGCACTCGCGGACCGAGGTCCTGGAGCTCGCGCGGCACGTCCGCGCGCGCATTGGCGCATTGTACAAGGTACTGCCGACGGCAGTTTTTGCGGCGGCGATGCGCCCATCGATCACGCGTCGCGATCTGGAGGATCGCATCGATCGCGTCATCGGGGATCTTGCCACGCGGCACGCGAACCTCGGCGTCACGAGCGGCGGGCAGGCGGTCGACGAAGCCGCGGAGCTCTTCGAGACTCGTGGTGTCGTGGTCGCAGAGCGCGGGCGGTTCCGGGTGCGCGAGCGGACCGTGCTCCGCTATTACGCGCGGACGATCCAGCACTTGCTGGTGCCCCCGGGTCGGACTCACTGATGTTGGACAGCGCGTCCAAGGCTTTCTTCAATCTCCTCGCCCAAAGCACCCTCCTCAAGCACCTCGGCTCCCGCTACGGCATGCGGCGGCCAGACAGCTTCGCGCGCCGTTTCATCGCGGGCGAACATGTAAGTGAAGCCATCGAAGCCGCGCGCGCCGTCGAAGGCCGGGGGATGACGCACACGCTCGATTTCCTTGGAGAGGGCGTGCACACGCTCGACGAAGCTTATGCCGCCACGCGCGAATACCTGGAGGTCATCCAGGCGATCACGGACTCCGGCATCGGCCGCGGCGTCTCTTTGAAACTGACGCAGCTCGGGCTTGACGTCGACAAGGCGACAGCCGTGGACAACCTGCGGCGAATTCTGGAGCACGCGGAGCCTGCCGGATTTTTTGTCCGCATCGATATGGAGAATTCGCCTTACACCGACGTCACGTTGGAGATCTTCGAGACGCTCTGGCAGCAGGGCCACCGCTCGATTGGCGTCGTGCTCCAGTCGGCGCTGTACCGCACCGAGGGGGACGTGGCGCGCATGAATGCGCTCGGCGCGAGCGTGCGGCTCGTGAAAGGGGCGTACAAGGAGCCGAGAAGCGTCGCGCATCAGAAGATGGCCGACGTCGATGGGGCCTACGAGCGCTTGATGAAGACCCTGCTCACTCACGGACACAATCCGGCGATCGCGACACACGATCCGGCGATCATCGCTGCGGCACGGCACTGGACCGACGAGCATCAGATTGCCGCGGATCGTTACGAGTTTCAGATGCTCTACGGCATCCGCCGCGATCTGCAGGCCATGCTCGCACGCGAGGGATATCGGATTCGCATCTACATCCCCTTCGGGCGTGAGTGGTTTCCTTATTTCATGCGCCGGCTGGGTGAACGGCCTGCGAATGTCATGTTTGTCATTCGAGGAATCGTCAGCGAGACCCGCTAAAGTTGTCAGATCCGCCCCGGACGGCACGTCTCTTGAATCCATGGAACCTGTATGGAAGCGCACAGCATCCAAAAGTGATGGTGCTGTTGCGGTAGAAGGAGCAGGAAGCCATGGTGACTCTCCCAGGGGACCTGACGGGACGTATGGTGGATCGCGTCCGGCAGATGGTCTGCGGACTGCACGGACACGACACGCTGTTGCACTTCGAGCGCGATCGTATGTATCTACGGTGCGTATCTTGTGGTCACGAGACACCCGGATGGGAACTGAATGAGGAGGCCCCCAACCCCGTGTCCCGAACTGCCGCGTCGCACGCCGAAGCCGCCACCCAGCCTCTCGTGCAGCCTCGTCCTGTGCAGCTCATCAGTGAGCGGAGGGTCGCGTAGGAAAAGACAACAGCGCGCGGCCAATCCGACGGTGCCGATCGATCCGGGGCGCGGGGGCACATCTGACCCGCGCTCAATCGAGGCTTAACAGAAGCGTGACGCCAAGTCGACGAGCGCATCACGGCATCGCAGGACATCGTCAACAATGACGTACTCTTCTTCGGAGTGGAGGCCGGCGCCTCCGGGACCGAAGAGAACGGAGGGAATGCCCGCCTGATCGAGAACTGCGGCGTCGGTCCAGAAGCTGGCACCTGACATGGTGGGCGTCCCACCTACGCGCTCGAGCGAGGCCGAGAGCGCGCGAGGAAGTTCGTGATCTTGCTGAATTTCGTACCCACCTCGGCTGAACACTTGCCTCGCCCGCGTCCGGAACGTCGTGTCTTCGCGCTGAAGGCCGCCGCAAATTTCTTCAACTTCTTGGATTCCTGCGGTCAGTGATTCACCGGGGAGCGTGCGCCGCTCCACCTGCAGGACTGCGGCGTCCGGATAGCTACTCCACTCGCGCCCGCCGGCAATCGTCGACGCATGCAACGACCGAGTGCCCATCAGTGGATGCCGGGGCCCGCGCTGCAGCTCACGATCAAGCGCCTCGAGCCGTGCGAGCACTCGGCCCATGCGAAGAATCGCGTCCTGACCCTCCGCAGGACGGCTTCCGTGCGCCGCCTTTCCTTCCACGAGGATCTCGACCCACTCGAAGCCTTTGTGACCGATCGCGATCGTGAGATCCGTGGGCTCCGTCACGACAGCGGCGTGGACGGGCCATCTCCGCGCGCCGGCCGCGCCGCGGACACCGGCAGGCAACCGAGCCACGAGCGCGTCGGCGCCGATGCTCGAATGTTCCTCGTCCACAACTGCAGCAACGATGATCCGGCCTGCCGGGAACCCGCGGGTGGCGAGGACGCCTGCAGCCGCGATCATCGCCGCGAGGCCGCCTTTCATGTCTTGCGAGCCGCGGCCGTAGAGACGTCCGCCGCGCATGGTGGGCGTGAACGGATGGCTCATGCCGGCAACACCGACCGTGTCCGTGTGGCCGCAAAACATCAGGGTGCGGCCTTGCGCGCGGCCTTCGAGCACGCCAACCACGTTCGGCCGGCCAGCGGCGACCGGCTCTACCGACACATCGAGAGAGAGCCCGCGCATTGCGGTGGCAATGGCTTCGGCGATAGCGCCTTCGCCCGCCGCGCCGGGCACGAGTGTCGGGTTGACGGAATCAATGGCGACCAGGTCGCAGAGAAGGCGGAGAGTGGGGTCCACGGGAAAATGGCTGATGGCTGATGTCGATGCCTTGATAGCTTAAGCTGAAAGGATGCGTGTGGTCGCCATTACGGGGGCATCCGCGGGTATCGGGCGCGCGACGGCGCTCCGCCTCGCGCGAACCGGGGGGGCCCTGGCGATCTGCGCCCGCAGGGCGGACCGGCTCGCGGCGGTTGCTGACGAGATTCGCGCGGCTGGCGGCAGCGCAATGACTGTCGTTGCCGACGTCAGGCGCGCGGAGGACATGGATCGCTTCGTTGCCGCGGCCGTCGAGCGATTCGGCCGGCTCGACGTGATGATATGCAACGCGGGCTTCGGCATAGCCGGGGCCATCGACGACATCGCCCCTGAACAGATGCGCAACCTGATCGACGTCAACTACATGGGCACCTTTTTCGCGGCGCGCGCCGCACTCCGGGTCTTTCGCCAGCAGGGTTCCGAGGGGTTGCCGGGCGCTGGCCACATCGTGATCGTCTCGTCAATCGCGGGGAAGCGGGGCGTGCCGTACATGGCCGCTTACGCGGCGACCAAATTCGCGCAGGTCGGGATGGCTGAATGCTTGCGCTCAGAGGTTGCGGGGACGGATATCCACGTGAGCGTCGTGTATCCGATCTCGACCGATACGGAGTTTTTCGACGTCATGTCGCGCGAGACCGGCACGATCGTCACCCGCCGCGGTCCGCGCCAGCATGTGAGCGTCGTCGCCGACGCCATTGCGCGAGCGATCGCGCACCCCGTTGCGGAGGTCTATCCGCATTTTCCATCGCGGGCGCTGGTGTGGTTGAACGCGTTTGCGCCGGCGCTTACCGACCGCGTCGTCAAACGATTTGGACGGAAGCCGGTCCGGCCCGAAAGGCCACCCGCGCCCGCATAGTCATGTCAGTCGAGCTCGCCGGCGCCATCGCGCAGGCCGCCCGCGACGCCGGCGGCCGTGCGCTGATTGTCGGAGGCTGGACGCGCGACCGTCTGATGAGTCGCGAGTCGAAGGACGTCGACCTCGAGGTCTTTGGCGTCCCTGAAGAACGGCTGCGTCCTCTCCTCGAGCGATTCGGACGCGTCGACGCCGTCGGCGAGAGCTTTCAGGTGTACAAGATCGGCGGCCTCGATGTGTCGCTGCCGCGGCGGGAATCGAAGTCCGGGCGCGGGCATCGTGGCTTCATGGTGAGCGGCGATCCCTGGATGTCGGTGGAAGAGGCTGCGCGACGCCGTGACTTCACCATCAATGCCATCGGCTGGGATCCGCTGACCGGTGAATACGTCGACCCGTTTGATGGCCGGGCCGATATCGCTCGGGGGATCATCCGTGCCGTCGATCCGGCGACATTTGGCGATGACAGTCTGCGCGTGCTCCGGGCGGCGCAGTTCGCGGCGCGCTTCGAGTTCGTCCTCGATGAGCCGACGCGGACACTCTGCCAGGGCATCGTGCTCGATGACCTGCCGGCCGAACGCATCTGGGCGGAGCTCGAAAAGCTGCTCTTTGCACGCCGTCCGTCGATCGGTCTTCAATGGCTGCTGGAGCTCGGCGTGGTCGCCAAGTTGTTCCCCGAGCTGGCAGCGTTGGTCGGCTGCGTGCAGGAACCGTCGTGGCATCCCGAAGGCGACGTGTGGGTGCACACGCTGCAGGTCGTCGACCAGGCACGCGCGCGCGTGGACGACTTGACTCGGGCACAACAGATTGCGGTCATGCTGGGGGCTGTCTGCCACGATCTGGGCAAGCCAGCCACAACCGCGTTCCTCGATGGACGCATTCGATCGATCGATCACGAGGAACAAGGCGTCGCGCCAGCCACGGCGCTGCTCGACCGCCTCAACGTGCACTCAATCGAAGGCTACGACGTGCGGCGGCAGGTGCTAGGCATGACGGCGCAGCACCTCAAGCCCGGTATGTGGTTCAAGGTGCGCAACGAGGTCGGTGACGGCGCGTTCCGGCGACTGGCGCTAAAGCTGGACCTCGAGCTGCTGGCGCGGCTGGCCAAGGCTGATTGCCTCGGCCGCGCGCCTGGCACGTTCGACTGCAGCGCGATGGACTGGTTTCTGGAGCGAGCGCGATCGATCGGCGCCGACACGGGGCCGCCGCCACCGATTCTGCTGGGACGCCATGTTCTGGACCTGGGGCTCCAACCTGGACCTCGGGTCGGCGAGATTATGAGAGCGGTCTACGAGGAGCAACTCGACGGCGCGATCACGACGCTCGACGGTGCCTTGGCGCGCGCGAAGGAGTTGCTTGGGCTGGAGCGGGAAGGATGAGCAGGCCAAGACACCACGAGTAAAGCACGAGGTTTCGAAAGGCAGGCAGCTCTGCTTCAGCCATGGTGCGATAATGCCGGTTGGGCCCGGCGCGGCATACGCGGTGGGGTGGGTGACTCGATGAGTGAATTGAGCGATCGTCTGATCGCCGAGCTGATCGACGCCGTCCGCGGTCAGCTCCGCAAGGAAGCCGGCGATCGGCTGCGCGACGTCTATCTCATCGGCGACATCGAAAAAGACACCGCGCGCAGCTGCATTGAGCGCCTGCGCGAGCTGGCGGGCGAGAACGACCGCCCCATATCTGTTTACATCAACAGCGCCGGCGGAAACGTCACCGACGGCCTGGCCATCCACGACGCCGTTCGACATATCGTCAGCCGAGGCATCGACGTCACAATCATCGTCCAGGGCATGGCGTACTCGATGGGGTCGGTCGTGCTCCAGGCCGCCAGCGAGGGGCGACGACTCGCATTCCCGCACTCCTGGATCATGATTCATGAGCCGGCGAAGTGGGCAGGCTGGCAGTCGACGAGTGCCGCGGCGCAGCACCTGGAGCGCCTCAAGCAGATGCAGGATCAGATCTACAAGATTCTGTCGTCGCGATCGGGCAGGCCGCTGCGGCAGATCATCAAAGACACGAAGCGCACCGATTTGTACCTCGACGCCCAGCGTGCACGAGACTATGGCCTGATCGACGCCGTCGTCGCCGGCGAACTGACAGAACCCAAGGTCGTGCCGATCGACTCGAGCGATGCACCGACCGTCATGGAGCCACTCGCAGCGCAGGAGGCCGCGCGGGAGCGGCCAGAGGACATCGGATCGGCGGGAAGGGCGGAAGCGCGGGACGCTTCCTAGTTTCGAGTGGCGCGCCACTCCTCGAGCAAGCGCGGCAGGTTTCCAGCAACCGAATGCAGCGTCGGCGTCCACCCCATCGCTCGAGCGCGCGGGCTGCGGACGATCTGATCGAGTGCGAGAGCTTCCGCGTACGTCCCCATCTTGTGCCTGGCTTCATCGAGCGGCACGTGGCGCACGTCCGGCTTGAGCGGAAGATACGGCTTGATCGCGTCGACGATGTCGTTGACGCGCTCGTCGCCCTCGTCGTTGGCGTGGTATACGCCCGACGCGTCCTCGCGTCCAGCAATCCGCGCGTAGAGGTCAGCCAGATCACGATCGTAGACAAGCGGCCAGTGGTTGTTGCCGTCGCCGATGACGCGGACCAGACCGTTGCTCGCCGACTTGAAAAGGTCCGCGACGATGCCGTTTCCACGGCCGTACACGACGCCAGGACGCACGACCACGCTGCGAAGGTGATCGCTGTTGGTGTCGAGGACCATCTGCTCGTGCTGCGGGAGCCACGATACATGCTCGACCGGGTTGGTCGGCGCGTCCTCCGACAACGGTTCGGGAGACCGGCCAAGTACCCAGACGCCCGAGGTATAGATGACGAAGCGTCTCGACGGAATATGCGATCCGCCGGTGCGCGGGCGTTGCGCGGCTGCGAGTAGCGTCTTGAGTACGACGAGATCGATCGCCGGGCCGCGCCCCGATCGCGCGTCGAAGGCCGTGTGCACGTAACCGTCCTGACCGTCCGCGCTGGCGCGATACGTATCCGGTTGCGACAGCTCGCCGATGACCGGGTGCGCACCGCGCTTGGCGACGCGGCGAGCCTTCTCACTGTTCCGCACGACGGCCGTGACGTCATTGCCGGCCCGAACCAGCGAGTCGAGTACGGCGGCGCCGATGTATCCCGTGGCGCCCGTCAGAAAGATCCGCATCGCGGCCGTATATCATAGTTCAGTCGTGCCCCGCGACACGCTCATTGACTTTTTCCACGATCTCTCGCAAACACGCGGAAATTTTCTCGTGCACGATGACGGCTTCCGCAGCCGGGCGCATTCGTACCAGGAAGTCGGCAGCGCGGCGCGAGGGTTTGCGGAGCGCGTCCATCGGCTTGGTCTGCAAAAGGGAGACACGGCCGTCTTCTGGAGCGAAAACCGGCCGGAGTGGATCGTTGCATTCTGGGGCTGCCTGCTGAACGGTGTAGTCATCGTCCCGGTTGACTTTCGGGCGTCGCCGGCGTTCCTCGCGCGCGTCAGCGCCATCGTGCGCGCAAAGCTTGTGCTCCTCGGCGAGGACGTGCCAACGGATCTGCGCGGCGCGCCCGACCTGCCTGCAGAAGCCACGATCTGGAAGCTGCATGAAATCGAGTGGCGCGATGGTTCTCCCCCTTCTGTCGCGACGACGCGAGACGACATCGCCGAAATCATCTTCACGTCGGGCGCTACGGCCGAGCCCAAAGGCGTGCTGATCAGTCATCGCAACGTGCTCGCGAACATCGTTCCCATCGAGCGGGAGATCCTTAAATACCGGAAATACGCGTGGCCGTTCTCTCCGCTGAGATTCTTGGAGCTGCTCCCGCTCAGCCATATGTTCGGTCAGGCGATGGCCACCTTCATCCCACCCATGGTCGAGGGAGAAGTCGTCTTCATGCGCGGCTACAACCCGGTCGAGATCATCAGGCAGATCAAGAAGCGGCGGATCTCTGTGCTCGTGTCTGTCCCGAAGATTCTGGACGTGCTGCGTGACCAGGTCTTGCGCATCACACGCGCGCGTAATGGCTCGCCGGCTGCGCCGCGGGCGGACACCGGCGCGCGGAGCGAACATGACATCAACGCCGCGCGCGGCGGCCATTTCGTACTGCGCTGGTGGCGGTACCGGCACATCCATCGACTGTTTGGCTGGAAGTTCTGGGCGTTTGTCGTCGGCGCGGCGCCGCTCGACGCCGAGCTGGAGGCCTTCTGGGGTGAGCTGGGCTTCGCGGTGGTGCAGGGATACGGTCTGACTGAGACCGCGCCGATCGTCAGCTTGAATCATCCGTTTGCCATGAAGAAAGGTTCGGTCGGCAAGGCCATCGCGGGCGTGGACATCAAGATCGCGCCCGACGGCGAGATCCTGGTTCGCGGCGAGAACGTGACAAAGGGTTATTTCAACAGAGCCCGTGAGACTGCAGAGGCGTTCGACGACGAGTGGTTTCATACGGGTGACGTTGGCGAGATGGGAGATGACGGCCAGCTCTATATCCGTGGTCGGAAGAAGGAGATGATCGTCACGCCGGAAGGGCTGAACGTCTTTCCGGAAGACGTCGAGAGAGTGCTCAACCAGGTGCCCGGCGTTCGTGAGTCGGCGGTGGTGGGTGCGGCGACCGGAGGGAGCGCCAGCACGGGCGCGGCCGCTGGATCGGGTGGGTCAGGTGCGTCGCGCGGGGCGGGCGGGACTGGCGGGGCCGAGCGTGTGTTTGCGGTCCTGGTGCTCGATCCGGGCGTCGACCCCGACCTCGTTGTGCGGGAGGCGAACGCCCGGCTGGATGATCACCAGAAGATCCGGCGTGGGCTCGTCTGGCCTGAGCCCGACCTGCCTCGCACCGAAGGGACGCGCAAACTCAAACGAGCCGCGATCCGGGCATGGGTCGCGACCGGCGCGGCACCGGAAGCGGTTCATGATGGGACCGATCCCGTGGCGGCGCTCGTGGCCAAGTATTCCGGACGCGGCGATCTCTCGCCCTCGACGACCCTCGAGGAGCTAGGCCTGAGCTCTCTGGATCGCATCGACTTGATGGTGGCTCTCGAGGATGCCTTTCAAACGCGCATCGACGAAAGCCAATTCAGTGACGTCCGCGACCTCGAGCAACTGCGCGCGCTGGTCGCCGGCTCACGGGGGGAGGACGAGCGGCGAAGCCCCGTGCCGGGAAATGGCAGTCACGTGAGCGCCGGTAGCCAGCGAGCCAGCGGCGTGCAGTCAGCGGGCGAAGCGCTGGACGTCGCGGCATTCCCTACGTGGAATCGATCCTGGCCGGCGCGAGCGGTGCGGCGGGTAAGCTTGCCGGCCGTATTGCTGCCGCTGGCGCGGGTGTTTGCCTGGTTGCATGTTGAAGGGGGCGAACATCTGCGGGGGGTCGAACCGCCGGTGCTGTTTGCGGCCAACCACACGAGCCACATGGATGTTCCCGTGATCCTTGCCGCGCTGCCACCGAGGCTGCGCTATCGGGTGGCGCCCGCGATGGCGAAGGAGTTTTTCGCGGCGCATTTTCATCCCGAGCAATTCGGGCGGGCCGCCCGGTTCACCAACAGCCTGAATTACTACCTGGCGGCGCTCTTCTTCGACTGCTTTCCGCTCCCGCAGCGCGAGGCGGGCGCGCGAGAGACGTTGCGTTACATTGGGGAGGTGGTGAGCGATGGCTTTTCGGTCCTCATCTTTCCAGAAGGCAAGATCACGAACGACGGGTCGATCGATCGCTTTCGGCCGGGCATCGGGATGATGGCCCTGCGCCTCGGCCTGCCGGTCGTGCCAGTCCGCCTCGACGGGCTCGACCGAGTCCTGCCGACGACTGCGCGCATGGCCAAGCCCGGGCGCGTGCGCGTGGCGTTCGGGCCGCCGATAAATGCAACCAGCGCCGACAGCTACGAGTCGCTGGCTGGACGTGTCGAACGTGCGGTCCGGGCCTTATGAATTGTGGCATAATGTTTGTCTGAAGAAAGGAACGCTAGCAGTTGAGTAAGGATGATCTCATCGACATGCAGGGTACGGTCGTCGCGGTTCATAGTGGCGGGCTTTACCGTGTGCAATGCGATGCCGGCCACGAGGTGTTAGCCCAGCTCAGCGGCCGAATGCGCCGCTTTCGCATCAAAGTGGTTCCCGGGGATCGTGTGACCGTCGGCGTTTCGCCGTACGACCCGGTCCGAGGCATCATCACCTTCCGGGCCCGCTAGCCAGCCCATCAGCTTTGAATTCCAACACAACCGACAGAGCTCGCGGCCCACACCGCCGTTGGCGTCCGCGCCATGGTCCGCGACGGCGCGGATCCGCCAACCTTCAGCCGCCCCACGTCCTCCCGGCCGCCCCGAGCGGGCCGACGCTCGAGCCGACGCCGTGCGAGGCCACGCCGGTGCCCTATGCCTCGTTGAGCCTCGACTCGAGGCTGCTCGAGGGCATTCGTGACCTCGGCTTCGTCGAGACGAGGCCGGTGCAGAGTGCCGTCATTCCGCTCGCACTCGCGCGTGCCGACATTATTGCGTGCGCACAGACCGGGACGGGTAAGACCGCAGCATTCGTCGTCCCGATACTACAGAGACTGTTGAAGACCAGCGAAGGCCCCCTCGAGCAGCCCGGCGACGCGAAGAAGTCACGGGTGCTCATCCTCGCGCCAACGCGCGAGCTGGCCGTACAGATCGAAGACGAGATTCACGGCCTCGCGTACCACACGACCCTCACGAGCGCCGCCATCTACGGCGGCGTCGAAATGGGGCCCCAGGAGCGCGCGCTCAGGGCCGGCGTCGACATCATTGTCGCGACGCCGGGACGGCTTATCGATCACATGCGGCAGGAGAACGCCGATCTGACCGGTATCGAGATGCTTGTGCTCGACGAAGCCGATCGCATGATGGACATGGGCTTCTGGCCCGATGTCCGCCGCATTATCGCGTCTCTCCCGGCGCCGCCCCCCGAACCGCACACGGGACGCCGGCAGGGGGCGCCTGCACCCGAAGCTCCCCCGGACGCACCACCGCAACCCGGGTCCCGCGTGAACGCGGGCGCCCAACCGGGGACTCCGGCATCCGCCGGCGGGCGCCAGACGCTGCTCTTTTCGGCGACGATGCCGAATGACGTGGTGAGGGACGCGCTCGAGATCACGCGAGACGCGAAGTACGTGCAGATTGGCCGCCGCAGCGCGCCGCCTGTCGGCATCACGCACCGGGTTGAGCGGCTGCCATCCAACGAAAAACCGAGCTGGCTGATCGACCATCTGCGTCGCCCCGAGGGGCCTGTGCTCGTGTTCACGCGCACGAAGATCGGCGCCGATCGCCTCGCGCGCCGGCTGGCCGCGGCCGGCATCAAGTGCACAGCGCTGCACGCCGACCGCAGCCAGGATCAGCGCCGCGTGGCCGTAGAGGGGTTCAAGAGCGGGCGCTACAAGGTGCTCGTCGCCACCGACATCGCCGCACGCGGCCTCGACATCGATGCGATCCACACCGTTATCAACTATGATGTGCCTGATTCCGCCGAGACCTACGTGCACCGGGTCGGTCGGACCGGCCGGGCCGATGAGGTCGGACACGCGATTACGCTGGTGTCGCCGGAAGAGCGCCGAACGCTCGCGCAAGTGGCCAACGCCGTCGGCGTTCGTCTAGAATGAGGGGGCATGTCTGACTCGCTGACCGCGCCAGCGCTCCCGGACGCGCCGGGACCGACCGATCCCTCCGCCCCTGCGGAAGGGGATCAGACGGCGGGATTGTCGCCGGCTGTCGCGAAGTTCAAGTCGTGCCGGTGGCGCCGCCCACCGGAAGATGGCCCCGAGTGCTGCGGGCATCGTGACGTGCTGCCGATCGCGGGCACGAGCTTCAACCCTGAAGCCTGGTGCCCCGACTGCACGTTCTTCAAGCTTCGGCGCACCCCGAAGAAACGGCCGCCTGACGAGTACCGGTACTGACGCTCGTCATGGCTGATGGCTATTGACGGATCTTTATTCAGAAAACTCGCGCGCGAGCTCGACCCACTCCCCATGCGGCGCGAGCTGCTGATACATGCGCCAATGCGGACGCGCCTCTTGTGAGAGCCCCATCTTCTCGAAGGTCACGGCAAGGTAAAAGTGCGCGTCGGCGTAAAACGGATTGAGTTGCAGCGCATCGCGATAGCACGCCTGGGCTTCGGCAAATCTTCCCAGATCGTGATAAATGTTGCCGAGGTTGAAGTGCGCTTCGAAGAAGTCTGACTCGAGGCCGATCGCGCGCTCATACAGCGCCTGGGCTTCGACGAGCTCGTCGCGGCTGTAATGAATGTTGGCGAGATTGATGAGCGCTGCCACGAGATGCGGGTCGAGTTCCAGCGCCTTTCGATACGCCGCAGCGGCCTCCTCTCTCCGCGTCTCGTCCCCATCGTCCAGCGCCGAGCCGGCGCGGAAGTACTCCTCGGCGAGCTGCGTGTCCTGCGGGGGAACCGCGGTGGTCGCGGGCTGCGGCTGCGCGGAGCGCTCGGCCGGACGGCGGAGCGCGAAGATCTTCGCAGGCGCCGCATCGATCCGGAAATCGAGCTCGAGCTGGCCCTGACGCGACGCCATCAGCGAGCGCACGATGCCGCGGAACGCCAGCCGCTGTTCGAGCCCTTCGTTCGCCTGTTTGATCGCCGGCAGATCGGGAAACCCAAAGAACGTGTCGGCGTTGGTGCGGAGCACGGGGCGGAGGATGCCGCACTTCATGAGGTAACGGAGATGGTCCTCACGAAGCGATCGATACCGGGCCAGCAGGTCGCGCATGGCATGGTACTGGCGCTTGAGCGCGTCGGGAGTCGGCACGCCGGTTAGTCGGCAGAACTCATCCTCACTGAGAATCTGGACCTGCGGCGCGTCCGCCTCGCGCGCCGCGTTCAACTCTTCGACGCGTTTGAGCTTCTGGCTTTTGGCTTCAGCACCAGCGGCAAACCCTTCCGCGCCAACCACCAGCACCGTCGTCCGCGCGCTCACATCGTCGGCCGTCATGCCGCCGAGGCGCGTCACGAGCGCGCACGCATCCTTCCGACCCAACGAGCTGAGCTTTCCAGTGAAGACGACCAGCTGCCCCGCCAGCGGCTTTCGCACCGACTGATCGCGACCTGACGAATCTGATCCCGACGGATTGGAAGAGAAAGACGCCAATCGCCCAGAAGATGAAGGAGAATGACGCCGAAGTCAATGGCGAATTTGCTGATGGCGGGAGACCTCGGCGGCACCAAGACGCTCGTCGGTCTCTTCGAACCCGATCGTGTGCGCCCCCGGCGTTTGGTGGTGCGTGCATTCTCGACGCTCGCCCATGACGCGTTGCCGCAGATCATCAACGCGTTCCTCCAGGAAACCGGCACGTCGCGCGATCGGATCACCACGGCGTGTTTCGGCGTGGCCGGACCGGTCATCGATCGGACGGCAACGCTGACGAACGTGCCGTGGCAAGCCGACGCGCGAGAGGTGGCGCGTCGCTTCGAATTCGCCAGCGTGCATTTGCTGAACGACCTTCAAGCCATGGCCTACGCCGTGACGGTCCTCACCGACGCGGAACTGCTCGTGCTGCAGGCCGGCGCGCCAGATCCGAACGGGAACATTGCGATCATCGCGGCCGGTACAGGACTCGGCGAAGCGCTGCTGCACAACATCGGCGGCCGGCGTATTCCGTCGCCTTCCGAAGGCGGTCACGCTGATTGGGCACCGCGGACCGAGCGGGAGATCGCGGTAATGCGGGACCTGACCAGGCGCTACGGGCGCGCGGACGTGGAGCACGTGATCTCGGGTCGGGGGCTCGTCAACATCCACCGCGTGTGCCACTCATCCGAACGTCATGTGGCGCCTGCCGGTCACTGCGAGGCGGCAATCGACCTCGCGGACCCGAACGCGCCGGCGGCGATCACGGCAGCGGCGCTCGAGGGCCGCTGCCCTGGCTGCGTTGAAACGCTCGACCTGTTCGTGGAAGCGTACGGCGCGGAAGCGGGCAACCTGGGCTTGCGGAGCGTGGCGACGGGCGGCGTGTTCGTCGGCGGCGGTATTGCGCCGAAGATCGTCCCCTCGCTCACACGCGGAAGCTTCATGCGTGCGTTCTGCGCGAAGCCGCCGCTCGAGGCGATGCTGCGCGCAATGCCCGTGAAGGTCATGATGAATGAGGAGGCCGGCCTGCTGGGGGCGGCAGTCTTTGCAAATCTGACAATGAACTCTATCTGACACGAACGACAGTGAACGAACAGGCGCGACAAACGCACAACGCGGGCGCGCGGAAACGGAAAAGCCTGGAGTATTCTTGAGAGCTTGGCGCTACTCAAGGTGGTTCGATGATTTGGTTTTTTGATCGCAACGGGGAGCGGCTCCGCTATGAGATTCAGCGCGAGCGCGGACGCTACCGGGTCGTCATTACCCGGCCCGATGGGACCGAATCGATCGAAGAAGTCGACGAGCCCACTGAGCTCATCGAGCGGTCGGTGAAACTGATGAACTCGTTGCGCAGTGAAGGCTGGAAGGTCGCTTGAAGTCCGGCACCCGGTTCACCGCTCCGTGCGCGCCGCCATTTCTGTCGCGAGTGCCACCGCCCCGCCTTGATCGTCTGCGCCGGTGATGGCCGCGCGGACGCGGAATCCATGATCGACTTCACACGTGCGGGAGCGTGACGCCGCGCATCAGATGGTCGAGCCACAGGTTCGACAGCTTCTCCTGCACCGTGTTCTGGCGCAGCCGTGCCGAGAGGTTCACGAAGTCCACGCGATCGATCGGCTGATCCTGGTTGAAGCACGAGAAGATGATGGTTTCCGCGCGGGTCGCCGGGTCGATGTGCTTCTGCAGGCACTGCGCGCACACCTCCTTCATCATGCACTGCATGGGTGAGTTGATGCTTGCGATGGCGGCGTGCTGTGGCTTGAGATGAGGCGCCAGCACACCCTGTCGCGCGGCTTGAACCGCGGCCATCATTCGATCCGATCCGATGGCAATCATCCGGTCCACGGAAGACAGTGGGACCAGTGGCTCGCCCAACCGGCCCGCCTGGTACGCCAGCATCGCCTGGACGATGTTGCCGCGAAAATGCACGTCTTGCGGCCGGTTTGGCGCGATGGCCGCGCCGGTGTCGGTGCTCCAGATAACCTGATCGGTAGCGGCTTCGATCTCTTCGCGCTTGAAGAGATCTTCCCCTCTTCTGTACCCGGCAAAATAGACAACCTTGTTCCGGTTGCGGCGCATGGCCTTCGCGATTGAGAAAAGCACCGCGTTGCCGAGGCCGCCGCCAAGCAGCATGACGTGCTGGCCGGTTGGAATCTCCGTGGGGGCGCCAGTCGGCCCCATGACGACAACCGGTTCGCCCTTTTGCAGGTACGCGACCAGACGGCTCGAGACGCCGAGCTCCAGCGCGATCAGCGAGAGCAGGCCCCGATCGGTGTCGACCCAGGCCCCCGTGAGCGCGATGCCCTCCATCAACAGAGGGACGCCGTCGACGCGGCGAACCCCATCGACCCCGCCGCCCCACCTCGCGGCTTCTCCGGCCGCGGCAGCGCCATCCAACCCGACACGCCGGGCAACCGACTCGTAATTCTGCAGACGATAGAACTGCCCGGGGCGGAAGCGCCTCGCCGCAGCCGGCGCGCGAACGATCACCTCGACGATCGTGGGAGTCAGGCGAACGACGTCCTCGACGAAGGCCAGGAGGTCGTTGTCGAGCCGCTCGACGAGACGCGTCCAGGCCGCGTCGCGTTCGGACTGCGTGGCCGGATCGAGGGTTGCGAGCGCGTCGGCAAACAAGGCTCGGACCTTGGGAAATCCGTCTTTTGCCGACGCCATGGCCTTGACGACGTTGCCGGCGTAGCGAGGGTGGTTGTCCCCGTAATAGGTGACGAAGCGGCCGTTGGACTGGTAGGAAGTGAAGAAGCCCCGCGGATCCGGCGTCAGGCGCCACCCGGTATGAGGGCCTTCGCGCGAGATGGAATGCGGCTGAAAGAACTTGCCTTTTGCATCGAGCCGAAACGTGCCGGCGTGCTCTTTCTCGTAAGCGGTGTTGGGGGTGGTACCGGCGGCGACGAGGACGGTTTTCGCGTCGACTTCGATGGCTCCACCGGTTTCACCCTCCTTTCTGAATGTGAGCGCCTTGATCGCGCCGTACGCGTCGGGGACCGCTCCGAGCGGATTCAGGTTTTCCGCGAAAGCGATGCCCTCTTCGAGCGACTTGATGACCTCTTCGTGATTCAACCGGTACGCCGGCGAATCAACCAATCGCTTTCGATAGGCAATCGTCACGCCGCCCCACGAGCGCACCAGACCGGCGAGATCGGGGGCCTCGCCGGCCTCGGCAGCCCGTCCGCGCTCGGCACGAACCGCGCGGCCGTGCCGGAGGAATTCATCGAGGCACTCCTGCTCTTCGGCGTCGAAGAGGCCGCGGACGTGCGCCTCGCCGAACTCCGCAGCGAGCGTTTCGTACTGGTCAAGCGTCTTCTCGACCTGCACCGGGTAGTACGCCATCAACTCGGTCGCGGTGTCGATCGCGGTCAGGCCTCCGCCGATGACGACGGCGGGCAGCCTCGCCTGCAGGTTGGGAAGCGCATGGCGCTTGAATGCGCCGGTCAATTGGAGCGCCATCAGGAAGTCGCTGGCCTTTCTGATGCCGCGGATCAGATTCTCCTTGATGTCGATAATCGTCGGGCGGCCGGCGCCGCTTGCGATGGCCACGTGGTCGAAGCCGTACACCCACGCATCGTCTACGGACATCGTGCCGCCGAAGCGGACGCCGCCGTACATCCGGAGGCTCTGCCGGCGCGCGAGCGTCAGGTGCAGCAGCGTCAGGAAGTTCTTGTCCCAGCGAACCGTAATGCCGTACTCCGAGACGCCGCCAAATCCCTCCAAAACGCGCTCATCGAGCGCCCGATAGACCTCGCCCCAGTCGCGAATCGGCCTGGGCGGACCAGACGAGGATCCGACAAGATGCCCCGGCAGCGGCTCGATCTTCAAACCGTCGATCCCGACGACACCAAAGCCCTCGTTGACGAGATAGTGCGCGAGGGTGTAGCCGGCGGGACCCAGGCCCACGACGAGGACGTTCTTGCCGTTGTACGCCAGTGCGTACGGCCGGCGGACGTTCAGCGGGTTCCAGCGCGTCAAAAGGCCGTAGATCTCGACGCCCCAGGGCATTGACAGAACGTCGGTGAGGACGCCGGTCTCGATCTGCGGAATGTTGACCGGCTCCTGCTTCTGGTAGATGCAGGACTTCATGCAATCGTTGCAGATGCGGTGGCCTGTACCGGGGCACATCGGATTATCGAGCGTGACGAGGGCGAGCGCGGCAATGGCGTCGCCTGACCTGCGCAGGGCGTGCATCTCTGAGATCTTCTCGTCGAGCGGGCAGCCTTCGAGCTCGATGCCAAGAGGGTTCACGGCGAAGACGGCGGGCGTTGCCCCCGACACGGGTGCCGCGCCGGCACCACCGGTCTTCCTGGCCGGTTCGCGAAGGCCCTTCGAGCACGAGTCTTTGTCGCGCTCATGGCACAGCACGCAGTAGTGGATTTCGCTCAGCACCTCCCGCGGCGTCATGCGCGGGTCCGTGAGCTTGAAGCCATCGCGTCGCCGCAGCCGCGCCTCGGGCCCGAACACGCCGAGACCAGCGGGCGTCGTCTCAACGAGATGCCAATAATCGAGCGTCTCCGGAAACTTGAAAATCACCCAGCGGCGGTAGGCGGGATCGTGAATGCGGGCGGCGCACCAACGCTTCAGCGCTTCAGTGTCGGGATTCGGGATTCGCGAATCGGGCCTCTCAGCGTCGAGGAGCGCGCAGCCGGCGCGGGCGAGAGAAAGCTCGTCGCGGCTCCCACCTCGGAGGCCGCTGTCCTGTGCGGCCATCAGGCGCTCGACGATGGCGTCGTCGTCCGCCGAACGCGGCACGCGCGCGCCGGCTTTCACGAGCGGCAGCACGCGCCGCCGGACGAAGTCCACCTTGAAGCGGAAGATCGCATCCTGGGCGCGCGTCGCTTCGCTCATCGCCGATGCCGGCGCATCGACGTCGAACAGTCGGCGGAGAAAGCGACTGACATGAGGCGCCATGCCCACGAGGAGGGTCGAGAGTTCTACCGGCGGGCGCGAGGCATCCGGGGCGCGACGATAGGCATCCCACTGGCTCCAGAACGTCGGATCCGCGGCCTGTACTTCCTCACAAAACCGTTCGTACAAAGATTCGAGACGATGGGGTTGATGGAGATCCGCAAACGTGTAACCGGCCACGCCGAGTGCGGTCGTCGGCGCGGCTGACGACTCTGCTTCGCTCAAATTCATAAGAGTAGGGGAACTTCAAAGGTACGACGGATTTCCGAAGCGAGTCAATCGACCCGCCCGGCGAAGATGGACACGATCCGTGTACCCGGCGCGCGTGCAAAGAAAAGGCCGGCGCCGTCAGGGCGCTACACCGCCTGGACCAGCGTCAGCGCGAACGTCCGCCGCCCGTCGAGGAATTGCTCCCATCGCCGGAAGCCCGCCCGTTCGAGCATGCCGATGATCTCGGCAGGCTGGTATTTGTAGGAGCTCTCCGTCCAGATCGTTTCGCCGGCCTCGAACGTGACGTCGAGGCGCGATTCGGGAATCCGCACGCGCTGCCGGCGGGCGCTCACGAGGTGCATCTCAATTCTTGACGCGTCCCGGTTCCAGACGGCGCGATGGGTGAAGGCGTCGATGTCGAAGTCGGCCCCGAGATCCCTGTTCGCCCGCACGAGGAGGTTGCGATTGAATGCCGCCGTGACGCCAAGGGGATCGTCGTAGGCAAGCAGCAGATCGCGCTCACTCTTGACGAGATCGGCGCCGACGAGCAGCGCATCGCCCGGGGACAGCGCGGCCCGGATGTTTCGGAGAAAAGCGTGCGCCCCCGGAGGATCGAAGTTGCCGATGTTCGAGCCGAGAAAGAGCGCGAGGGTGCGGCCGGCGGGCGGTACCCCATGGCTGATCTCAGCGCCGATTTCGGCGAGTCCGGCCTCGTACGTCGTCTGGTGCGTCACGATAGCGACGTCGGTGTGCGACTCGACCGCGCGGCTAGCGGCTTCGAGCGCCGATGCAGAGATATCCACGAGATGCACGGTGATCGCGTGGCGCGCGCGACCGTGCGCCAATTGGGCGGCGTGGGCCGCCACGGCATGCGCCGCGCCCGGGCGCATCGACACACGGCGCGCGGCGATGGCGTCAAGCAGCGTCATGAGCTTCTCGCCGCTTCCGGGTCCGAGCTCCACCAACGTGGACAGTGGAATGTCGTCAACGTCGCCATCGAGGCAGGCCATGATGTCGCGGGCGCGCGAGGCGAGCAGCCGCTGCTCGGTTCGAGTAATGGGGTACCACGGAAGCCGGCAGATGGCTTCGAACAGGGCGGAGCCCAACTCGTCGTAGAGGTACTGCGAGGGCAGCTGTCGCGGGCTCAGCGACAGGTAGTACTCGACGTCGTCGGCGAAGGTTTTACGCTCGGCTCTTGCTGTCTCTTGCGCAACGGAATGTCGCATAGACATAGGGATATCGCCCGCGAAACCAGTTCCTGAACGTGGGCCGCAGCAGCTCGCGCGCCGTCGCGGGTGAAGCTCCCTTCATGACGAAGTGCTGGCCGTCAAAGAAGTCGGCAGAATACTCGGGGTAGGACGCCATCGGCTGAAAGCCCGGGAACGGCTCGAACGTGGTGCTCGTCCATTCCCAGCCATTCCCCACGAGATCCTGGATGCCCCAAGCGCTCGCTCCTTTAGGATGACTACCGGCGGGCTCCGGATCCCAGCTGGCAAAATCCACAACCGCTTCGGCTGAGGTCGGATCGGCGTCTCCCCACGGATGCTGGCGCTCACCGTCCGAGGAGCCGTAGGCGGCGCGCTGAAGCTCGGCTTCGGTGGGAAGCCGGGCGCCACGCCACCGAGCGAACGCCGACGCCTCTGCATGACTGACGTATACCGGCCAGGACAGCGGTAACGGCACCAACTCGAACATCGCCCGCCAGCGCCAGCTGCCGCCGTTGTCGCGTGTGTGGTCTTTTTCGCCAGTGGCCCCGGACCGTTCCCAGAACACCGGATGCTCGACGCGCTCGTCCTGCACCCACTTCCAGTCTTCCGGCGTCCACCAGCGGGGATCGCGATACCCGCCCGCATCGACGAATTCGAGAAAGCGTTCATTGGTGACGTCGTGCCGCTCGATGGCAAACGGCGCGACCTCGGCCGCGCAGGCAGGGAACTCGTTGTCCCAGCCAAAGGGTATCGTCCCGCGATCGACGCCGAGCGTGGCGCACGCCGCGGGAACGTCTATCCATTCCTGACGCGCGGGCGGTCCGGCGGTCAACGGGCGATAGCGTTCGGGCGCTGTTTTCAGCTCGAAGGGCAGGCGGTGCCACATGTACAAGAGCGTTTCCTGGTGCATGGCTTCATGCTCGAGGATCGCGAACACGGCTTCCGCGTGATCGAGCAGCGGGTGTCCCGGCTGATCCAGGTCCGCAGTTCGCAGGACGTCGATGACGCGGCGATCGGCTTCGTCCGCGAACGCTCGCACGGTCGAGCGAGCGGGCCAGCTCGCGGCGTGATCCTGATGTCGAGCGTCGGGATTCGTGGATTCGTGGGGGTCGATGCCGCGCGCAAAGAGCGCCTCGAGCCGCGCGTCAATACTCTTTCCGCCTAGCGCTTTCTTCACCAAGGTGTTGAAGCTGAAGCCCGGCAGATGCCCTTCGTAGAACACGATCGGGTGGCGGAGCGCAATTGGCCGGCTGTAGTACGCCTGGTCTGCGAGAAGGTCGAAGATCGCGCGGGACCGCGCCCGGTTACGGCGATAACGCTCGACGATATCCAGCGGGACCATTTGCTGTGAAGCCATCCCGGCATCTTGACCCAAAATCGCGCGGCTGTCGATGTGCGCTAAGATTTGCGTAATTCGGGGGGGCGGGATTTGGGATTCGGGATTCAGACGTGACTATCACGCTCAACGGCGACCGGTTCGAGCTCGGCGGCCCCGTCACCGTGGCGGAACTGCTGACCCGGCTCAACATCGACGCCCGTCGCGTCGCGGTCGAGCACAACCTGGCGGTTGTCAAACGGCTCGCGTTCGACGACGTGGTGGTGCGCGAGGGGGACGAAGTCGAGATCGTGAACTTCGTCGGAGGTGGATAGTGGACAGCTTCACGATCGCCGGAAGAACGTTTACATCGCGGCTCATCGTCGGCACGGGCAAGTACTCATCCCCGGCCGTCATGGTGAAGGCGCACGACGCGTCGGGCGCCGAAATGGTGACGGTAGCCGTGCGCAGGGTGAATCTCGCCCGCGAGACCGAGTCGCTGCTCGACTACATCGACACCTCACGATACTTCCTTCTGCCAAACACGGCCGGTTGCTACACCGCGGATGAAGCCATTCGCATCGCCCGTCTGGGCCGCGAGGCCGGGCTCTCCAACTGGGTCAAGCTGGAGGTGATTGGCGACGAGCGGACGCTCTTTCCCGATAATGAGGCGCTGCTCCAGGCCACGCGCGTCCTCGTGCGAGAAGGATTCGTGGTACTGCCGTACACGACTGACGATCCGATCGTCTGCCGAAAGCTCGAGGAGGCCGGCGCCGCCGCCGTCATGCCGCTTGGCGCGCCGATCGGTTCCGGGCTCGGGATTCAGAACACCAACAACATCCGGATCATCCGGGAGGGCTCGCACGTCCCGCTCATCGTCGATGCCGGCGTCGGGACGGCGTCGGACGCGTCGCTGGCGATGGAGCTCGGCGCCGACGCCGTGCTGATGAACACGGCGATCGCAGGCGCGCAGGATCCGGTATCGATGGCGGAAGCGATGAAGCTGTCGGTGCGCGCCGGCCGCCTGGCGTACCTGGCTGGGCGGATCCCGCGGAAGATGTACGCAAGCGCCAGCAGTCCCGTGGAAGGCATGGTCGGGCGGTGAGCCGAAGCTGCGACGTGACGACGCCCTGTCTGACACCGTCAACGTAGTCGATGCCGCACCCTGACGATCTCGCGGCCCTGAAAGCCGAGCGAGACGCCGCCGATCGCGCATACAACGAGGCGCTCACCCGTCTGGATCGCGCGATCCAGAAGCTGCCGCACGACTTTCCCCACGCCCCGCCGGGCCCCGACGAGCACCAGCTGACGCCGTTGAACGTGCTGTGGAAAATCGAGACATCCCCCACTGTCGGCCGCGCAGGTCATTACATCGGCGAACGGCTCGCGGCAATCGTCCGGCGCGTAGTGGCGCCGCTCTTCGAGCATCAGCAGCGGTTCAACGCCGCGGTCGTCGATCATCTGAACCGGAACGTCCCCGTAGCGCGCGAGACGCGCGCGTCAATCGCGAGCACGCTGACTGTCCTGCACGACGCGATCGCGGAGCTGGTGCGCTTTCAGAGCCTCCTCGTCGTCTACCTGCAGCAGATCACGCCGTATGTAGACACGCGGGATCGCGATGTCGCCGGCCTCCTGCGGGGGCTGTCGGGCGCCATCAACGCCGTGGCCGATGAGGTCCTCAAGGCGTCGGACGTGGCGCTGACACGCGATCGGCGTCATGACATGCGGCTTGGCGACGTCGAAGCCCAGCTCTCGGCGCTCAGGCAACTTGTCGAGGAGCTGTCGCGCGCCGTGCGGCCGGCCGGGCTGCAGCCGCCCGGGATGCAGTCACCCGGGTCCGGCCGGGCGTGATGCGGCGGCCCGCGCTGGCGGAATCCCCGTTGCGGCTGCCGCGTGGGGGGGCTCTGGTCTGGCGGTCACGCGCCGTCCGTCTTGCGCTCGCAGCAGTTCCCGCCTGGTTCACCATTGCTGTCCTCGTGTTCAATACGCCGTGGACAACCAAACTCCTGATCGGCTCGGTACTGACGGCGGCGCTCGTGTCGCCAAGCCATGGACTGTTGGGCGTCGCGCTCGTGACGCCGCTCGGGCACCTTCTCGAAACCAGTCTGGGCCTCGAGCCCTTTCGAATTGGCGAAGCCGTCGTGATGGCGTTCCTGGCTGGCTGGCTCGCCCGCCCCTGGCCCGCCGCATCCGGCCCTCGCGTGCCGGCTGCGGCCGGCTGGTTTCTCGCCGCAATCGTCGTTGCGTCGGTCGGCGTCCAGGCATGGAGCGCCGCGGCGTATCCCGGCGAGCTCGCGGACACGCTGCATGTGCTCTATCAAGCGTATTACCTGTTGCCCGATCACATCGGATTTGGCGCGGGGGCGCGCATGATTGAGGGCATCGCACTCGTCGCCGCCACGACCACACTCTTCCGCGCGACACCCTGGCTGGCGCTTTCCCTGCCGGCAGTCCTTACCGTGGCGGCGGCGCTAGCGGCCGCGAGCAGTCTGCTCGTCGCTTACGGCATCGCGCCGGCGGCGGTGCTCGCGGAGCATGCCCGTACTGCAACGCGGACGAGCGCTCACGTCGGCGACGTCAACGCCGCTGCCAGCTACTTCGGCATGATGGTGTTCGTGGCGCTTGGAATGGCGGCCAGGCGGAGGAAGTCGACCATCTGGCCGAGCGGCGCATGGTTGGCGGCGGCCATCATTGAAGCGGCCGCGCTCTGGATGACCGGGTCGCGGACGGGGATCGCCGTGGCTGTGATCGCATTCGGTGTGACCGCCGTCTGCGCCCTGAGCGCTTCATGGCGGCCAACCGCGCGCGCCGCGGCCGTCACCGCGATTCTGATCACGGCCGTTCTGGCGGGCGGCGCCCGCGCGTGGACGCTTCGCCGTGACCCGGGCACCGCGTTTCGCCGCCAGTTCACTGCGACGAGTGTTCGCATGATTGCGGCGAGACCGGCGCTCGGGGTCGGGGTGGGGCGGTACTACGATGCGTCGCCGCTATTTCTGACTCCGCAGATGGCGTGGGTGTACGGTTTTCAGAACGCGCACAATTTTTTCCTACAGGTGGCTGGCGAGCTCGGCCTGGTCGGGCTCGGGTGTTTTGTCGGGTTCGTTGGACTCATCGTGGCGCGGGGCGCGCGGGCGCTCGCCCACCGTCCCGAGGACACGCGCCTGCTCGGCTGCCTCGCTGGGGTGGTCGTGATGTTGGCGACGTCGCTGGCGGGGCATCCGCTGCTCCTCGACGAAGTGGCCTTCCCGTTCTGGATGCTGCTCGGCCTGGTCGCCGGACTCGGTGGATCCGTGCTCATCGATCTCCGCCGCCCTACAGACGGCGTCGACGTAGCGGAACGCGCACCAGGACTTTCCGCGACTGACGGCCCACGCCGCTGGCGAACAGTTGCCGTCCTTGTCGTGTTTGCAGTCGCGGGTTTCGGCGGCCTCCGTGCCGCGAGGCAACCGTTGGTTCCGGCGGCCTCGCCAGGCGTCGACGGACTAGAGCCGTGGGAGACCGACACCGACGGCACACGGTACAGATGGACGCACGATTACGCGAGCGTGTTCGTCCCGCGCGGCGCCACCCGCGTGTACATTCCGGCGCGGCTGCCAATCGACGTTCCCGGGCTAGACCCGGCGATCGTGGAGGCGCACGTGGCTGGCGGCAACGCGGGAAGCACGCTCGTCGGCAGCTCGTGGACCGTCCTGAACGTGGTTCTGCCGCCTCTCCCATCGCTGCAGCGGTACAAGCGCGTGGACTTGCGCGTCCCCCGAACCTGGCAGCCAGCCGTCTATCTGCCCGGCAGCAGCGACTTACGCAAAGTCGGGGTGCAGGTCGGCGAGGTCAAGGTGTTTTACGAGAACTAACGGCGGGATTCGGGATTCGGGACTCGGGATTCGACCGAGGGTCATAGCCGCGAGATGGAGGCGTCCCTGAAACCGCGCAGCGCGTTTCTCGTGTCGACGACAAGCGTGCCGCTCTTCACGAGCGTCTGGTAGTCGAACTTCGAGTGGTCGGTACAGATAACGGCACAATCCGGCTTGTTGGCGAGCGCCGTAGCGAGATCCAGGGACGTGAAGGCGTGCTTGTCGTGTTTGAGCTCAGGAACCCACGGATCGGAATAACTCACGCGCGCGCCCCGCCGCAGCAGCAGCTCGAGAATGTCAAGCGCCGGCGATTCGCGCATGTCGTTCACGTCCTTCTTGTAGGCAACCCCAACGAGCAGGATCTTCGATCCGTTGATCGGTTTCCGCACCGTGTTGAGCGCCTCGGCGACGCGCTCGACGACGTATTCGGGCATCGAGGCGTTGACGTGACCGGCGAGCTCGATGAACCGGCACTCGAAGCCGTTCTGACGCGCCTTCCAGGACAAATAGAACGGATCGATCGGAATGCAATGTCCACCCAAACCTGGCCCCGGGTAGAAGGGCATGAACCCGAACGGCTTCGTTTTGGCGGCGTCGATCACTTCCCACACGTCGATGTCCATCTTGTGGGACATGAGCGCGATCTCGTTGACGAGACCGATGTTGACGGCGCGGAACGTGTTCTCGAGCAGCTTCACCATTTCGGCGACGCGCGTCGAGCTGACGGGGACGACGCGATCGACGGCTGATGAATAGAGCGCCGCGGCGACCTCGGTGCTCGCCGGACCCGATCCGCCGACGATCTTCGGAATGTTGCGCGTATTGAACTGTTGATTCCCCGGATCGACGCGTTCGGGCGAGAACGCCAGGAAGAAGTCGACGTCCGCGCGAAGGCCCTTGTCTTCGAGCATCGGTTGAACCACTTCGTCGGTCGTGCCTGGATACGTCGTCGACTCGAGAACAACAAGCTGTCCTGGTCTGAGCGTCGCCGCACAGGCCTCGACGGCCTTGACGACATAGGAGAGGTCGGGGTCCTTCGTCTTTCTGAGCGGCGTCGGGACGGCGATGTCGATGACGTCCATGCCGGCCAGCCCCGACATGTCGGACGTCGCGCGGAGCTTGCCGCTGTTGACCACCGCACCGAGATCGCCGCTGGCGACGTCCGGGATGTAGCTGCGTCCGGCATTGATGGCGCGCGCTTTCGTTTCGTCGACGTCGAACCCCGTCACGCTGAAGCCGTGACGAGCGAATTCGAGGGCCAGCGGCAGACCGACGTACCCCAAACCGATGACGCCAACGTTCGCCTTCTTGCTGCGGATGCGATCAAGCAGCAAGGCGTGGAGCGAGCCTGCCGGTGTTGTGGTGGGGGTAGTCATCGCGAGGATACCTTTTCAGCTGATCTGGAAACTGACAGGCGCTCGAGATCCGCGTCGACCATCATTTCGATGAGCTGGTTGAAGTTGACTTCGGGCTTCCAGGACAGCTCCCGGCGCGCTTTCGTGGCGTCGCCCAGCAGATGCTCGACTTCCGCTGGGCGCAAGAGGGCAGGATCGACCCGGACGTGCTTCTCCCAATCGAGGCCGGCGTGAGTGAACGCGATCTCGACCAGCTGGCGGACTGAATGGCTCACGCCGGTGGCGATCACGTAGTCCCGGGGCGTGTCCTGCTGGAGCATCAGCCACATCGCCCGGACATAGTCTCCCGCGAATCCCCAATCCCGTTGGGCGTCGAGATTGCCGATCGACAGCGTGTCGGTCAATCCGAGCTTGATGCGCGCGACGCCGTCGGTGACCTTTCGAGTGACGAACTCGACGCCGCGGCGGGGAGACTCATGGTTGAAGAGCATGCCTGACACGGCAAACAGGTTGTAACTCTCCCGGTAGTTGACCGTGATGTAGTGCGCGAAGACTTTCGACACGCCGTACGGGCTGCGCGGATAGAAGGGGGTCGTTTCCGTCTGGGGCATCTCGCGGACCTTGCCGAACATCTCGCTCGAGGATGCCTGATAGAACCGGATTGTCGGATCCACCTGCCGGATGGCGTCGAGCAGCCGCGTCACGCCCTGCGAGTTGTACTCGCCCGTGAGCATCGGCTGGTCCCACGATGCCGGTACGAACGACATCGCGGCAAGGTTGTACAACTCGTGGGGTCGGACTTCGTCAATGAGGCGAATGAGCGACAGTTGATCAAGCAGGTCGGCCGGTTTGAGCGTGACACGGTCGAGCACATCCTGAATGCGCCAGAGATTCGGCGTGCTCGACCGGCGCACCATGCCGTACACCTCGTAGCCCTTCTCGAGTAGCAGCTCCGCGAGATAGGACCCGTCCTGGCCGGTGATTCCGGTGATAATGACTCGCTTGGACATGAAACTCTGGATTTTAGCATGACGATAGCTGACGAGGTGGAGCGGTTCGCGCGCGAGCGGCAGGAGGCGGACCGCCGATACAACAACGCGTTGACCGCGCTCGACGCCGCCGTCGTTGCGGCGTCGGATGCCGGAGAACTTGCACGGATCGGCACCGCCCTCATGGAGTTCCTGCAGCGGATCACGGCGTTTGTCGAGAGCAAGGATCGCGAGATCGTGACCACTGCCAATGCGCGGATGGCCGCCATCGAGCGGACGCTCGATCCGGTCGCCGAGCTGCGGATGCAGATGAACGTCGTGCAGCGCGCGATCCAGGCGCTGACGCGAGCGCCTCACGACGCCGGCTCGCCTGGACCCACGGTGCCAACCGAACGCCGGTCTCACGTGGGCGGCCTCGAGACGTCACTCGCCGGGCACTCAGCACCGATCGCGCCAAGTGCCGCACCGAGCGCGGGAAAGGATGCTTTCAGGAACGATTTCACGTACGTCGCGTTCGAGGATCAATTTCGCGGTTCTGACGCGGTCATCGGCGAAAGGCAGCGCACATATGTGCCGATCTTCGCGGGCGTCGATCGCGTCGTCGATCTCGGGTGCGGGCGCGGCGAGCTGCTGGCGGCATTTCGGGCGGCGGGCGTGCGCGCGAGCGGGGTGGACGCCAACGCCGACATGGTCGCGAATGCCCGGGAGCGGGGGCTCGACGCCGTTCACGGGGACGCCTTGGCCTTTCTCGAGGCTGTGGAGGACGAGTCGCTCGGCGGGATCATCGCGACTCAAGTCGTCGAGCACCTCGAGCCGCCGTATTTGCTGCGGCTGATTGACACGGCGTCGCGCAAGCTGCGGCGTGGCGCGCCGATCGTGCTCGAGACGATCAACGTCGCGTGCTGGCTGGCGTTTTTCGGCAGCTACCTCCGCGATTTCACGCACGTCCGTCCAGTGCACCCCGACACGCTGCAATATCTGCTTCGCGCCAGCGGGTTCGAGCGGGTCGAGATCCGGTATAGCGCGCCAGTCCCGGATCACATGAAGATGCGAACCGTGGATCTGCCGCCGGACGTCGCGGCCGATACGACGCTGACCGCGCTGGCGCACGCCGTGAACGTCAACGCGGTGATTCTGAACAACCTGATGTTCACGCATCTCGACTACGCCGCGGTGGGGTACCGCGCCTGACCCGCGAAGCGGCATGTGAGAAAAGTCCGCGGAGCGGGCGTACGCGCCATTCCTCTCTATCTGTGGAACACATCGATGTAATCGTGGTCGGCGCCGGCGTCACCGGCCTGGCGGCTGCGCATGCCCTCGCGCTCAGCGGCCGTACGGTCTGCGTGCTCGAGCGCCATCCCCGCCCGGGACAAGACAGCAGCACGCACAACAGCGGCGTCATCCACGCCGGGATCTACTACCCGGCAGGCAGCCTCAAAGCGCGCCTGTGTGTCGAGGGGCGGCGATTGATGTACGAATTCTGTGCCCGTTACGGCGTGCCGCACGCGCGCTCGGGCAAGCTGATTGTCGCGCACGATGACAGCGAGCTGAGCGAGCTCGAGGCGCTGTGGGCCAAGGGGCTCGCAAACGGCGTCGAAGATCTGAGGATCGTCGATCGAGCGTTCATGATCGCGCGCGAGCCGGGTGTCTCCGGCACGGCAGCCCTCTGGTCACCGGTGACGGGCATCGTGAACGCCGAGGAGCTCGTCAAGGCGCTTCTCCGTGCCGGCGTGGACAGGGGCGTCGTGTTTCTCCCCGGCTCTCGCGTGATCGGGGCCGACACGCGGACAAGCGGCATCGTCATCCGGACCGAGCGCGAGTCGATTCACGCCCGCATCGTCGTGAACGCCGCGGGGCTGTATGCGGACGATGTGTCGAGGCTGCTTGGGGGAGAGAGGTTCACGATCTATCCGTGCCGCGGGGAGTACGTCGAAGTCGTCCCCTCCAAGCGCGCGCTCGTGAATGGGCTCGTCTATCCGCTCCCCCACGCCTCAGGCCACGGACTGGGCGTCCACGTCGTCAAGACCACGGGCGGGCAGGTGTGGTTGGGGCCGACGATCAGGTATCAGCGTGAGAAAGACGATTATGAGAAGGATCGGCTTCCGGTCGACGCGTTCGTGGAGCCGGCTCGGCGAGTACTCAACGGGCTGAGGCTCGAGGACTTACGACTGGGTGGGAGCGGCATCCGCGCGAAGCTGCACCCGCCGAGCGAGTCGTTCGCCGACTTCCTGATTCGGCGTGATCATTCGAACCCGTTCGTGATTCAGGCGGCAGGGATCGATTCGCCGGGCCTGACCTCCTGCCTCGCGGTGGGGAACCTCGTCGCGAACATCGCGGCCGATCCAGGCGTATAGTCAGCGCGAGAGGCCTCCTATGTTCAACGTCCTGCGGACGAGCGCCATCCTTCTTGCCTTCGCCTCCTGTGCCTTCGGACAGCAGCCTGCGCCCGCGACGCACGCGTCCTCGACGTTGCGCGTCAGCGGTCTCATCGAGCCGGTCGAGGTCTTGCGCGATCGCTGGGGCGTCAACCACATCTACGCGAAGAACGAGCACGATCTCTTTTTCACCCAAGGGTACTGCGCGGCGCGCGATCGGCTGTTCCAGTTCGAGCTCTGGCGGCGTCAGGCGACCGGCACCGTGGCCGAGATCCTGGGACCGAAGGAGCTGAAGCGCGACATCGGCGCCAGGCTGCACATGTTCCGCGGCGATCTCAAGGCAGAGTTGAATTGGTACCACCCCCACGGCGAGGCGGTCGCGACGGCCTTTGTGGACGGCGTCAACGCGTACATCGACGAAGCGCTCCGCAATCCGGTGGAACTGCCGATCGACTTCAAGATGCTGGGCATCAAGCCGGCGCACTGGACGACGGCCGTGCTGATCTCCCGGCACAATGGTCTCCTCGGCAACATCGGCCAGGAGCTCAATACGGCGCTCGCCATCCGCGCGATGGGCGCCGACAAGGTGCGGAGCCTGTCTGAATTCTACGGAGGGGAGCCCAGTCTCGACGTCGATCCGTCCATCGATCTCTCGCTCCTCGGCAAGACCATTCTCGAGCTGTACAACGCGTTTCGTGAGCCGATCCGATTCACACCCGATGAGATCGCACCCGAGTATCGGGGGAAAGCCAGCGCTCCGGGCGAGCTCGCCGAGGCGGCAGCCGGCGTGACGGCAGACGATCTCAGTCAGCGGCAGGAGGACATCGGCAGCAACAACTGGGTGCTGAGCGGAAAGCTGACCGCGACCGGCAGACCGCTGCTGATGAACGACCCCCACCGCTTGCAGTCGGCGCCGTCGCTACGCTACTGGTCGCACCTCGTGGCGCCGGGCTGGAACGTCATCGGCGGCGGCGAGCCGATGCTGCCGGGCGTGTCGATCGGACACAACGAACACGGCGCATGGGGTCTGACGATCTTTGGAACCGACAGCGAAGACTTGTACGTCTACGAGACGAATCCGGCCAACCCCCATCAGTATCGGTACAACGGCCGGTGGGAGGACATGCGGATCGTCAAGGACTCGATTGCGATCAAAGGCGAGTCACCGGTCGCGGTCGATCTGAAGTACACGCGTCACGGACCGGTGCTCTACGAGGACAAGGATCACCGCAAGGCCTACGCGCTGCGCGCGGCGTGGATGGACATCGGCGCAGCGCCCTACCTTGCGAGTCTCCGCATGGATCAAGCGTCGAGCTGGGCAGAGTTCCGCGAAGCCTGCAAGTACAGCCGAATTCCGGCTGAGAACATGGTCTGGGCGGACGTGGACGGCCACATCGGGTATCAGGCGGTCGCTGTTACGCCGATCCGCCGCAACTGGAGCGGGCTGGTGCCGGTCCCGGGCGACGGTCGATACGAGTGGGACGGGTATCTTCCCATCCTGGCGCTTCCGCATGCGTACGATCCCGACAAGGGATTCTGGGTCACGGCGAACAACTATCAGTTCCCGCCTGGCTATCCGTACCCGGAAGCGCAACACCATACTGCGACCGATCCGTTCCGTGCCGATCGCATTTCGGAGCTCCTTCAGTCGGGCGTGCTGCACTCGGTCGCGGACATGATGCGGCTGCAGAACGACGACCTCTCGATTCCCGCGCGGTCGATCGTTCCGCTCATGCGCGACCTGGCGATCGCGGACGCACGCCTGGCTCAGGCGCGGGACGCGCTGGTGGGGTGGAACGACGTCCTCGACAAAGGCTCGACGTCGGCGGGCACCTACGAAATGTTCCAACGCCGGCTGCTCGCGAACGCTCGTGATCTGCTGGTGCCGAAAGAGGCGCGAGACTCGTTCGGACCGATCGGCATGAAGAGGCTGATCGATCTCCTCATCGCGCCCGATGGGCAGTTCGGCGCCGATCCGATCGGTGGCCGCGACAAGCTGCTGGCAAACAGCCTGGAGCAGGCCGTTGCTGAGCTGACCCGCAGGCTGGGTCCCGATCCGAGCCAATGGCAATACGGACAGGCGAAGTACCATCGCGCGGTCATTCACCATCCCCTCAGCTCTGCTCTGAACACTGAAACCCGCGCGCTGGTCGACGTCGGGCCGATGCCGCGTGGCGGAGACAGTTACACCGTGACCGCAACCGGCGGGACGGACAACCAGACCTCGGGCGGCTCGCTCAAGATGATTGCCGACCTCGACGACTGGGACCATTCCGTCGCGCTGAACAACCCTGGACAGTCGGGCGATCCCCGGAGTCCGCACTATCGCGACTTGTTCGAGCTGTGGGCGCGCGGCAAGTACTTCCCGATCTTCTACACACGATCGCGCATCGAATCGGTCACCGAGCACATCGACCTGCTCCAGCCGGCGACGACTACCACGGCGGCGCGGTGATGGCCAAGAGCGGGCTACGCCCTGGAATCGCCGACGTTCGGTGACCCGCGTGTCGCCCCTGACGGTCCCGACGGCGCCGGAGGCCGGGGGACCACGACGCTCCGAACGTATCGGGCGAGGGCGTCCTGCCACGTGGGCATCTCGATTCCGGCCCGGCGGAGCTTGTCGTTCGACAGCGCGCAGAATTGCGGGCGCCGCGCCCGAAGCGTCACGTCGGCCACCTTGACCGGCGTCAGCTTCGCCTCGACGCCGAGCAGGCGTGCCGCCTCATACCCGAATTCCTGCCACGTGCAGGCATTCGAATTCACGCAGTGGTACACGCCGGGCACCGCGCTCGACTCGAGCAACAGGCGCGTGGCGCGCGCACCGTCGATCACGTAGGTCGGAGTCACGGTCCGGTCCACGAACACCGGCGGCGACGATCCGGCGAGCAGGCCCTTGACAAGGCCGGCGACGCTGCCCTTCGGCGGCGGGCCGTCCGGCGCTCGGCCGAAGAGGCTCTCCACCCGCAGGACGTAGCCGCGCGGCGCGTCCAAGGCGAACCACTCGCCGAGCATCTTGGACGCGCCGTACGCGCTCAGCGGATTCGGGCGCGCGTCTTCGGTATACGGCGTCGTGGTCATGCCATCGAAAACGAAGTCGCTCCCGAAATGCACGAGCGCCGCGCCGCCGCGCTCGGCCGCCCGGGCCAGCGCGCGAACCGCAAACGCATTGTGCGTGAGCGCTTCGACCGGATGGTCCTCCGCGGCATCGACCTGGTTGTACGCCGTGCAGTTGACAATCGCATCCGGCCGGGCCAGCTCGATCGCGCGAGCGACTGCCCGATCGTCAGTGACATCGACCTCGTGGCGCGTGAGCGGGACGACGTCGTGGCGCTGCGGCGAGGTCGAGAGATCATGCACGACGGCGGCACCCAGCTGTCCGCGAGCGCCAACAACGACGATTCTCACGATCAGGCGACCTTCGCCCGGCGGTCCTGCGCGAACGCGTGCATCCGCTCGTCGTCGAGCACGCCCTCCCATCGCGCCACGACCGCCGTCGCGATGCAGTTGCCCATCACGTTTACCGCCGTCCGCCCCATGTCCATGATCTGATCGATGCCGAGAAGGATCGCAGCGCCTTCGAGCGGGAGGCCGAACTGCGACAGCGTCGCGGCCAGGACGACGAGGGCGGCGCGCGGCACGCCGGCGACACCTTTGCTCGTGAGCATCAATGTCAACATCATGATGAGCTGCTGGCCAATCGTGAGCCGGACGCCGGCAATCTGCGCGACGAAGATGCTCGCGAGCGAGAGGTAGAGCGTGCTGCCATCGAGATTGAAGCTGTACCCGGTCGGCAACACGAAGGCGACGATGTTCTTCGGCACGCCGAAGCGTTCCATGACCTCCATGGCCTTCGGCAGGGCGGCTTCCGAGCTGGCGGTGGTGAACGCGATCAGGAAGGGCTCGCGGATCGCGCGCACGAACGCGAGAAACGGGACGCCAATGAGGAAGGACACGGCACCGAGGATGATCGAGGCGAAGATGGCGAGCCCGACGTACATCAAGCCCACGAGCTTGCCCAGCGTGAAAAGCACACCGAGCCCGCTCGTGCCGACCGTGGCCGCGATCGCCGCGAAGACGCCGATTGGCGCAAACATCATCACGTATCCCGTGAACCGGAACATGACCTGCGCGGTGCTGTCCAACACCGCGAGCACCGGCTGCCCTTTCGGTCCAATCGCCGCGACGGCGATCCCGAAGAACGTTGAGAAGACGACCACCTGCAGGATGTCTCCCCGTGACATCGCGTCGACGACCGACGTGGGAAACAGGTGCAGGAAGATGTCCCAGCCGTGCTGCTGGCTCTGCACAAGCCCGGCCGCGGCACGGGCGTCGGCTCCCACCGGCAGGCTTAGCCCGGCGCCTGGCTGGAAGACGTTGACCAACGTCAGCCCGAGGAAAAGCGCGATCGTCGTCGCGATCTCGAAGTAAACGATCGCTTTCAGCCCGATGCGCCCCATCGCCTTGATATCGCCCGTGCCGGCAATGCCGACGACGAGCGTCGAGAAGACAAGGGGGGCGATGATCATCTTGATCATCCGAAGGAAAGCGTCGGCGAGCGGCTTCACGCCGGCGCCGAACGACGGCCAGAAGTAGCCGGCGATGACGCCGAGCACGAGGCCCATGACGATCTGGGCTGTGACGTTGCGCGACATGACTCCCCGCTCGCGGGATCCGGCGTGGAGCGACGTGACCGGATCCGGCTCGCGGCGACCGGGTTGCGGTATCTCGCCGTGCGAGGGCGACATTAGTCGGGCCCGCGCTGCGCCACGAACTCACCGATGGCCGAGACAACCTGATCTTGCGCGGCGGTGGTGAGCTCGCCGTATATCGGAATCGCCAGCGTTTCAGAAGCCGCGCGTTCCGCGTGCGGGAAGTCTCCGCGCCGGTAGCCCAGCCCGGCGAAGCATGGCTGAAGGTGGAACGGTACCGGGTAGTAGATCTCGTTGCCGATGCCCCGTTCGTCGAGATGTCGCTTCAACGCGTCGCGCCCCGGGTACCGGATGATGAACTGGTTGAAGATGTGCCGTCGACCGGGCGGCTCGACCGGTAGGGCAATGGGGCGGTCGAGTCCGGCGTCGCGGAACCGCCTGCGGTACCGATCCGCATTGGCGCGCCGCGCGTCCGTCCACGACGCGAGGTGTGGTGCTTTGACGCGCAGGACCGCGGCTTGCAAGGCATCCATGCGGAAGTTGCCGCCTACAGCGTGATGGAAGTACTTGGGCTCCATGCCGTGGGTTCTCAGGAGGTGCACGCGCCTGGCCAGCGTTTCATCGTGCGTCGTGACGAGACCGGCGTCACCGAAGGCGCCGAGATTCTTGCTGGGGAAGAACGAAAAGCACCCGAGCGCGCCGATGCCGCCAACCGCACGAGCCCCGTAGGTCGCGCCGATGGCTTGCGCGGCGTCCTCGATCACCGGAATGCCTGCGCGCCCGGCGGTATCGAGGATTGGATCGAGATCGGCACTCAGCCCGAAGAGGTGCACGGGCATGATGGCCCTCGTGCGAGGAGTGATCGCCCGAGTCACCGCGTCAGGATCGACGGTATACGTCAACGGATCGATATCGACCAGCACCGGTCGCGCGCCGACTCGCGCGACGGACCCAGCCGTCGCAAAGAACGAATATGTGGGCGTGATGATCTCGTCACCGGCCTTGACGTCGAGCGCCATCAGGGCAAGGAGCAGCGCGTCGGTGCCCGACGATACGGCGATGACGTGCTTGATGCCCAGCAGGGCGCTCAGCTCGGCCTCGAGGGCGTCGATCTCCGGCCCCATGATGAAGCGTTGGCTGTCGGCCACGCGCGTCATCGCGGCCAGGATCTCCTCGCGAAGCGGCCGATACTGAGCCTGCAGGTCGAGCAACGGCACGGGCATTCTTGATGTTTTCCCCCGGGGTCCCTTCCTCGGGCGCGAATGTATTCTACCTGCGGGCCTTCATCGCGGCCCGCGTTTCCCGGTCGGCCTCACGCCGCTTGATCGTTTCGCGCTTGTCGTACTCCTTCTTGCCCTTCGCGAGGCTCACAGCGACCTTCACGCGGCCATTCTTGAAATAGAGGCGAAGGGGCACGAGCGTCATCCCCTTCTCGACCGTCTTGCCAATGAGCTTGCGGATCTCCTCGCGGTGCAGCAGCAGCTTGCGCCGGCGGAGCGGCTCGTGGTCGGCGTAGCCGCGATGGCTGTAGGGACTGATGTTGACGTTGTAGAGAAATACCTCGCCGTCCTCGACGCGCGCGAAGCTGTCGCGAAGGTTGACGCGACCTTCGCGAATCGCCTTGACCTCGGTCCCCAAGAGGGCGATGCCGGCTTCGAATGTGTCGAGCACGTGGTAGTCGTGGAACGCCTTGCGGTTTTCGGCGATCGGCTGCTTCTCGCTCCGGGCGCTCCTCCCTCCCGGCCCGTGGATCCTTTCGCGCTCGGTCCTGTCAGGCATGCGACGCCTTAATGTTTCTCGTGCTGGGGCCCCTCGTCCCA
>DATKHR010000321.1:0-3757 GCA_035510155.1 Vicinamibacterales bacterium | reverse complement strand
CGGGCGGCATTTGTTCGCGCAGACGTGCGCGAAGAGGCGCAGGTGCGCGAGCTGCTCGAGTTCAGCGTGGCCACGTTCGGCGGCATTCGACTGCTCGTCAACAACGCCTCCGGACCGTTTCGACCCGGTGAGCAGGCCGAGTACTGGGCATCCACGGTCCAGACCGAGCTGCTCGGCACGCTCTACGGGATTCGGTACGCCATCGACGCCATGCGCGACCGCGGCGGCGGCGCCATCGTGAACGTGTCCTCGATTTCGGCTCTCTGGCACGGGCGGCGGATCACGACCGGCGTCGCATCGGCCCCATACGATGCGGCCAAGGCCGCGGTCATTCGTCTGACCACCACCCTCGACTGGTTGATGCCGCAGTACGGCATTCGCGTCAATTGCCTGGCGCCTGGGTGGATCGCGACCGATGGTCCGCGTCAATACTGGGAATCGCTGACGCCCGTTGAACGTCGCGAGCGCGGCGTGCCATCCGTGCTTTTGACGCCGGAACAGATCGCGGGCGCCGTGCTCTACCTGGCGACCGACGAGTCGCTCGTCGGACGGGTCCTCCTGTGGTGGTCGGAGGACGAGCCGCGCCTGATCCGATGGGGCGATCGCGGCTACGCCGGGGCCGATGAGATCGGTTGGCGGGAGCCTATCCTGTGAACCTGTTGAACATTCCACGCTTCGCACTGAAGTCGCTCGCGCAGAATGCCCTGCGGACGGGGCTGACCATGCTCGGGATCATCATCGGCGTCGGCGCCGTGATTTGCGTCGTGGCGATCGGCGAGGGCGCTTCGGCGAGCGTCGAGCGCGCGATTACCAACATCGGCGCCAACATGATTTGGGTCGAGGCCGGAGGGGTGAACCGGGCGGGCGTGCGGACCGGTGCCTTCGGGACGAAGTCGCTGACGCTCGGCGATTACGAGGCGATCAAGGAACATATTCCGCTGGTGACCAACGTCACCCCGCAGGCTGACACGCGCGTGCAAATCGTGTACGGAAACCAGAACTGGAACGCGCCTGTTCGCGGTGTAGGGCCCGAATACGTCGCGCTCAAGAACTGGAATGTCGTCCGTGGCGGCATGTACACCGCCGTGGACGTGGAGCGCGCGAACACCGTGTGCGTGCTGGGCCAGACGGTCGTCGATCAGCTGTTCGGTTCACTGGATCCCGTTGGACAGACGATTCGCGTCAACAACGAGCCGTGCATGGTTGTCGGCGTGCTCGAGGTGAAAGGGCAGTCCGCGACCGGCCAGGATCAGGACGACCAGTTCCTCATGCCGTACACGACGGTGATGAAGAAGATCAAGGGCCAGCCCTGGCTCGACGACATCCTGTGCAGCGCCACGTCCGCGAGAGTGGTGGATCAAGCGGAGGAGGAGATCACCATCCTCATGCGCGAGCGTCATCATATTCGCCCGGGTGCCGATGATGACTTCAACCTGAGACACCCGACCGAAATCGCCGAAGCCGTCAAGCACTCGACGCAGACGATGGAGGCGCTTCTGGCGGCCGTGGCCTCCGTGTCGTTGATCGTCGGCGGCATCGGCATCATGAACATCATGCTCGTATCCGTGACCGAGCGGACGCGGGAGATCGGCTTACGTCAAGCGGTGGGTGCGCGTGGGCGTGACGTTCTTCGCCAGTTTCTCGTGGAGGCCGTGATCTTGAGTCTCATCGGCGGCACGATCGGGATCGCCCTCGGCACCTTGGGTGCCCGAACCATCGCCGACATGTTCCAGTGGCCGACACGCGTGTCGTTGGACGCTATCGCGCTGGCGTTCGGATGCTCTGCGGCGGTTGGCGTGTTCTTCGGGTACTTTCCTGCCCGCCAGGCCGCCCGGCTCGATCCGATCGAAGCCCTGCGCTTCGAATAGCCATGAGCCCGTGCCCTGGCCCAACGCGTCACGCGGCGGGCTTCGGCACCCAGAGCGTCGCGCCCTTGGGGACGCTGAACCCCCGTTCGGCAATGCCGACGACCGTGGCCGGCCGTCCGTTCAGTTGAATGGTGCTGCCGATGATTTGAGGCGATCCCTGAAACGCGCGCTGCCACAGGTCGTAGCCCAGGACGACCGCCGGAGGCGCGCCGGCTCGGTATTCGGCGTCGACAAAGAAACGGCCCAACAGCGGGCGGACGTCGGCCGCGTTGAAGAAGTCACTCGATATCTGCGCGCCGTCGGCGGACTGAGCCGTGCCATTGACCATCAGTTGGAAGCTCGACGTCACGTACGTTCCGGCCGGCGTCTCTAGAAACTGGCGTGCGCCTTCACCCGCACAGCTCATCGTCACTGTCGCAGCCCCGACGCCAATCGCCAGGGCAAGACTCTGCGCTGCTCGCTTCTGCCTTCGCATGCCGCGATCTCCCACAGCGGTTAGTCGACCACCCAGCTCTTCAGGTAGACATCCAGCAGCCGCGGTTCCATCAGCGTGTTGATGTGACCGTCGGTTGCCTTCAGCGCGCCCTTGCCAAAGTCCAGCGACGCTGCGAGAAGGTCGGGCGTTACGTAGTCCGTCCGAACATCCAGCGAGCGCACGGATCGAAGCGTCGCTCTCATCTGATCGGCTGTACGTTCGTCCTTCCAGACGAGATGCCAGCCCCAGTCGCCGAATGACGGCACCTCGTGGTGATACCGCAGAATCGAGAACCCTGCATCTTCGAGCGTCCGGCCGACCATGAGGTACGCTTCACGGCTGTAGTACACCGATGTGCTCTGGATGGCGGCCACGCCGTGCTCTGCGAGCACGCGCCGCAGCTTCAGGTAGAACTCTTTCGAGTACAGCTTGCACAGCTCGATGCTTCGCGGATCCGGGAAGTCCACGAGCACGACGTCGTACACGTCCTGGATGTCGCGCAGGAACTTGTCGGCGTCGATGTTGACCACGCTCACGCTTGCCACGGGAACGTCCTCCGCCGGGACGTGCCGCGCGTGGGGATGGGGTTCTTGGCCGGTCACGAGGCGGGGCCGACCTTCCACGAGTCCGCCGGCGTCAACGACCGCAACGCGCGCGTCGGCGAACGAGCCATGATTGAGCGCCGTCATGACCGGATGCGTTGCGGCGAACGAGGTCATCCCCGGATCGAGGTCGACGAGCGTGACGCTCTCGACGTTCGGATATTTCAACACTTCGCGCAGCGCCAGGCCATCGCCGCCTCCGAGAACGAGCACTCTCATCGCCCCCCGCCCCGGCGCGAACACCATTGGCACGTGCACGAGGAACTCGTGGTACCGCGCCTCGTCCAGCGAGCTGAACTGAAGGCCGCCGTTCAGCGTCAGCCGGTACTCGTTCTTCGCGTCGTTGTGCTGCAGCACGATTCGCTGGTACGCCGTCGTCGTCGCATAAATGATCCGATCCGCGTACAACCGCTGCTCCAATGCGACATTCCATTGACGGTTGTGGGCGTACCCGTAGCCGAGCGTGGCGCCGACGACGAGGAACGCGGCGTAGTGGACCGCTCGTTTCGCGGTCATGAAGTACACATAATTGGCGAACGCCGTGACGAGCACGGCTGCCCCGAGCAGGAAGCTCATCTCGGTCAGCGGCACCTTCGGCATGAGGACTCTGGCGAAGATGATCGCGCCGATGAAGCCGCCAAGGTAATCCCACAGGAAGATCGACCCCAGGTTGTTCGGGAGCGGCACGCCGCGGAAGTCTTCGTTGATGCGCGTCGCGAACGGCACCTCGCTCCCAATCAGGAACCCGATCCCGCCCGCGATGGCGTACTGAATCAGCTGGAAATGATGCTCGAAGAAGCCGAATGCCGCGT
>DATKHR010000320.1:0-36245 GCA_035510155.1 Vicinamibacterales bacterium | reverse complement strand
AGATCCAGGGCGGCGCCGCGCAGGGAATCGGGTGGGCGCTCAACGAGGAGTACGTGTTCGACAAGAACGGCGTCATGGAAAACGCCGGCTTCCTCGACTATCGGATGCCCGTTGCGTCCGACCTGCCGATGATCGAGACCGTGCTCATCGAAGTGGCCAACCCGCTGCATCCGTACGGTGTGCGAGGGGTCGGGGAAGTGCCGATCGTGCCGCCGCTGGCCGCGGTCGCCAACGCGATGCGGGGCGCAACCGGCATCCGGTTCACCGAGCTGCCGTTGTCGCCGCCGCGCGTCCTCGCAGCCCTCAATCACGAGCCGACGCCTGTCCGAACGTCCGACGAGCTGAGCGCGGTGAAAGCTGACAGCTGAGAGCCGACCATGGCCACCGTGCACTTGTCGAGCGGTCTGACACAGTTCACCGGCGGCGTGACCGTCATCGAGATCGATGCCACGCGCGTCAGCGACGCCCTCGACATGCTCGCGGCGCGCTACCCCGCGCTCCGAGACCAGCTCGACGAAATCGCCGTCGCCGTGGACGGCGAGATCTACCAGCAGCCGGGCTACCAGGAGCTCACCTCCGCGAGCGAGGTACACTTGGTGCCTCGGATCGCAGGTGGCTAGGACCAAGAACCAAGATGCCCTACCGGACCGAGCTCGAGTCGCGCATCGCCAAGAAGGCCACGAAGGCCATCGTCGACTTCGACATGATCGAAGACGGCGATCGCGTCATGGTCGGACTGTCCGGCGGCAAGGACAGCTGGGCGCTTCTGCAGATACTCGACGTGCTTCGGCAGCGGGCGCCCGTGCGTTTCACGCTCGTCGCCGTGAACGTGGACTCCGGATACAAGGACTACAAGCACGGCCTTATCGCCGCCACGTGTCGGGCGCGCGGTTGGGAGTACCGTATCGAGCACACGGGCATTGGCGAGCTGATCGACGACATCCTTGACGATGGCGAGACGCCGTGCTCGTTGTGCGCGCGGCTGCGCCGTGGAGTCCTGTATCGAATAGCCACGGAGGTCGGCGCGACCAAGATCGCGCTGGGCCACCACGCGGATGACTTCATCGAGACGCTCCTGCTCAATCTCCTCTTCGCTGGCTCGCTCAAGGCCATGCCAGCCAAGCTCGTGTCCGATGACGGCGCGCATGTCGTCGTCCGGCCGCTCGTGTACGTGGGCGAAGACGAAGCACGCGCGTACACGAAGGAGTCCGACCTGCCGGTGATTGGGTGTTGCTGCCCGGCGTGCGGCGACCTTGGCCTGCAGCGTCAGCGCGCGAAACGGCTCCTCCTGGAGCTGGAACGCGAGCACCCCGGGGTCAAGATATCGATGCTCAAGGCGCTCGGCAACGTACAGCCCCGCCATCTTCTCGACACGCGTCTGAATCCGCCCGCGGCGCTTCGAGCCCACGCGTCCCTGCTCGAACCCCAGATGTCCGGCTCGAGCCGGACGTCGCAGTGAAGGCCGTCGTCCAGCGTGTTTCATCGGCGAGCGTCGCCGCTGGTGACTACTCAGCCAGGATCGACGAAGGCCTGCTGGTGTTCGTCGGCGTCGAACGCGGCGACGGCCCGGCGGACGCGGAATACATCACGAGAAAAGTTGGCGATATCCGCGTCTTCGACGCGGGCGGCCGGAACTTCATGCGGTCGGTCCGTGACATCGGCGGCCAGGTCCTCGTGGTGTCGCAATTCACGCTGGCGGCTGATTGCAGGAAAGGGCGACGGCCATCGTTCGATGACGCGGCGCCGCCTGAGATGGCGAGGCCGCTCTATGAGTCGGTCGTGGTCGGGCTGACGCGGGCGGGCTTGACCGTTCGGACCGGCCTATTTCAGGCGATGATGCAAGTCGCGCTCGTGAACAACGGACCAGTGACGCTCGTACTTGAGAGCCGGAAGCGACAGGTATGAGAAGACGATGAAACGACTCGCACCTCTCTCCCTCACCCTCTTTGTCTCGCTCGTGCACGGCTCTCTGATTTACGCGCAGCAACGTCCCCTCGTCACACAGGACCCGGAAACCATCGGCGGGGGCCGTGTGCTCGTCGATGGCGGCGTCGATTTCGCGCACAATCAGCAATATCCGGCCTCCGGCCTCAAGGGGAACCTCCTTCGGCTTCCGGTGATCGGTCTCAGCGTCGGGCTCGGATCGATTGTCGAGCTGCGGATCGACGGCGGCCTGTTCGACGCCCTCAGCATCAGCGAGCGTCATCCTGCGGCCTTGTCATCTGCGGTCACGGCGACGGGAGACAGCACTCACGACATCGAGGACACGATCATCGCGACGAAAATCCGCGTCTTGTCCGAAGCAGCCGGCCGGCCGGCGCTGGGTGTTCGATTCGCAACCAAGGTGCCGACCGCGTCGGTCGAGAGCGGGCTTGGTCTCAACACGACCGATTTCCACATGTCGCTCCTGGCCGGGAAAACGGCCGAATCAGTCCGTTTCGTCGGCAACGTTGGTGTGGCCATCCTCGGCGATCCGACATCGGGCACGCGCCAGAATGATGTCATCACGTACGGCTTGTCCATCGCTCGGGCCCTGACCGAGTCAGCAGAGGTCGTAGGAGAAGTGAATGGACGAGCGTCCGTCCGAAGCGGCGAACCGTTCCCCGGCACGGAGAGCCGGTCGATCTTCAAGTTTGGCGGCCGCTATACCCGCGGCTCTTTGCGGATCGACGGAGCCGTGTACGTCGGGTTGACGACCCTCGATCCCACGATCGGGGTGACGGCTGGGTTCACCTACGTGTTCGATGCGTTCACCGCTCCCTGATTCGTTCGGTCAGTCTGAGCCTCAGACCTTCCAGTAAAACGACTTCATCGCGGCGATCTCGGCCCGCTTGCGATCCTCCGACCACCGGTGCTCGGCGCCGACCAAGTCGGCGCCGCGGCTCACCGCGTCATCGCCTGGATATCCCAACGCGCCTACCGGCGTGCGGCGAATCATCGCGTCCGCAAGCGTGACCGCCATCTCGCTTCGCGCGGCCAGCACCAGCTCGGCGCCGATGACAGGCGAGCTCCTGGCGACGCGTGCCTTCAGCTCGGGCCGGGCTGTCGTCAGATTCAGGACATCGCCGTACTGCGACCCATAGGCGGCAATCAAATGCGGAATGGTGTCGGTCGGCAGCCCTTCGTCATATTCGCGGCGGGCCTCGGCAATGGCCAGCCCGACGTCACGGGTGCCGCCTCCCGGCAGGAGAGTGGTGGCTGTCCGGCATGTCACCGGCGCACGCTGCAGCTTCTGCATGAGGAGGTCGGTCACGCGCTCGGCCACGGCGCGGGCGGTCGTGTACTTCGTCCCGGCCACGGACACCAGCCCTTCCGTGCCCTCCGCCGCGTGATCCCTGATCTGATCATGACCCTCGAGACCGGCCTTCCCACCTCGGACCGCCGCAGGGACAACGCCGCGGTGAACGAGCGTGATGTCCGCGAAAGTCAGATCCAGGGCGGGGAAGGCATGATTCAGCTCGCCGACGAAAGCAGCGACCTCGCTGTCGGAAACCGCAGTGTCGCAGGCGTCCGAGACCCGACCGGCTTCCCACGTGCCGAACAGCGCCCGCTCCCGCCACGGCACCATGAAGAGATAGCGGCCCGACGGCGAGCGCCCCCCGAGGGATTCCTCTCCCGCGTCGCGTCGCGTGACCAGGTTCATGGTTTTGATCATCGGCGTGCGGGTCGCCGCCCCGATGGGCTCGAGCAGTCGGTCGAGAGCCGCTCCGGTGGCGTTGACCGTCACGCGCGCGCTCACATCGATCGTTCGGGCGCCGATCGTGTCTCGCGCGCGGGCGCCGGCGACTCGTCCGCCTTCTTTGAGGAGCTCGACGGCCTCCATATGGTTCACCAAGACCGCGCCATGGCCTGCCCCCGCCTTGGCCCACGAGAACGTCAGGCGATCCGGTTCCACGGTCAAATAGTCGTACCACACCGCGGCGCCGGTGAGGGCCTGCCGCTTCAACCCCGGAAAACGCTGAATCGCAGATCCCCTTGAGTAGACCCGCCCGCCGGGGAGCCGGTGCGACGCCGGCACGCCTCGATTCCTCCCGACCGAGACGAGGCGATCCAGGCAGAACCCCAGCCGCATGGCCAATTTGCCCCGAATGAACGAGCGATACAAGGGCAAGGCGAACGGCAAGGGCTTGACCGCATGCGGCGCGATCCGGGCGATCGTCCGGCGCTCGCGCACCGATTCCCGCGCGCGGCCGATGTCGAGCGACTGGAGGTATCGCAGCCCCCCGTGGATCGTGCGGAGGTGATTGAACGACGCGCCGCACCCGAAATCGTCTCGCTCGATGAGCGCGACCGAGAGGCCGCGCTCGGCGGCGTCACAGGCAATCGTCAGCCCGTACACGCCCCCACCGAGAACCAGAACGTCGAACCGGCAGCCGCCGAGTTCATCGGGATCGCGAATCATTGAGAGGCCATCCTAATACGCGATAGTCTGGTGCGCGTGGCGACAACGGCGGAAGTCCGCGAGTACTGGAACCATCACATTCACGACCTGGCCGTTTCGAGGCATCCCGTTGGTTCCAGGGGATTCTTCGAGGACCTCGAACACTATCATTTCGAGAAGCTCCATCACCTGCTCCGGCTCGTCGACTTTGACGGCTGGCGCGGCCGGATGGTTCTCGAGGTCGGCTGCGGCGCCGCGATCGATCTCGCGCGGTTCGCCAGGGGCGGCGCCCTGGTGACGGGCGTCGACCTCGCGCCGTCCGCGATAGCCCTTGCACGTGCCAACTTCGAGCAACAGGGCCTCGCCGGCTGTTTCGAGGTCGCCGACGGTGAGCACTCGCCATTCCCGGACAGCTCGTTCGACCTGGTGTACGCCCATGGCGTCGTCCAGTACACGGCGAATCCCCAGCGACTGGTGGACGAGTGCCGGCGCGTGCTCAAGCCGGGAGGTCAGGCCGTGTTCCAGGTCTACAACAGGATTTCGTGGTTGAACGCCCTGGGAAAGCTCATGAACGTCGCGCTGGAGCATGAAGACGCTCCTGTGTTGCTCACGTTCAGCATCCGCGAGCTTGAGCAGCTGGTGTCCCGGTTTCGCGACGTCCGGATCGTGCCCGAACGGTTTCCGGTAAGGTCGAGGCTGCACAAGGGTTGGAAGGGTGCCGCGTTCAATGCCTTTTTTGTGGGCGCCTTCAACGCGCTCCCACGCCCGCTCGTGCGCCGCTACGGCTGGCACCTGCTCGCTTTTTGCACCAAATGACTCGTGGCTCGTGGTTCCCGCCGTGCTCCCATTCGTAAAAGCCCACGCCTACGGCAACGACTTCCTCTACATTCGGGCGGATCAGGCCGCGGGGGTCGCAGCCGCGCGCCTGGCGCCGATCTTGTGCGACCGTCACCGGGGGATCGGCGCTGACGGTCTGGTCTTCTATTCCCCGACGCCCGCCGGGGTGTCGATGGAGCTCTACAACGCGGACGGCAGCCGATCCGAAGTCTCGGGCAACGGCGTGCGGGGGCTCGCCGCAATTCTCCTGCGGCACGACAGCAGCGCGGGCGGCGACGTCGTCATCCACACTGAAGCCGGCCAGAAGCGCCTGACCCGAACGGGCCGGCTCGGCTCCCGCCAGACGTTCGTGGCCGCCATGGGCGCCCCCCGAGACCTGCGGCAAGTGTCGGCGGCGGCCGGCGGCGATTCGGTGCGCCTGATCGTCATGGACTTCGGCAACCCCCAGTGTGTCCTCCTCGGACCGCTCCCCGACGCGGCCACGTTTCACCGGCTCGGCCCCGCTCTCGAGCGGCACGAACTCTTCCCGGCCCGAACCAACGTGGAATTTGCACACGTCGAGGCGCCGGGGACCATCCGCATCCTCATTTGGGAGCGCGGGGTGGGGCCGACGTCGTCGTCGGGAACGGGATCCTGCGCTGCGCTCATCGCCGCCGCGTCGTTTGGGGGCGCTGCGCGAAGCGCGGAAGTCATCGCGCCCGGCGGCGCACAGCGCGTCGAATGGCGGGACGACGGCGTCTACCTGACAGGCTGGGCCGAGGTGCTGTTCGAGGGGATCTGGTCCGCAGAGCCCGGCTAGACTCGGCAAGTTCTCAAGCGGGAGGCAGAATCCGCATACCGATTTGACCAACCACTGCGCAGATTCTTCGACGCGCCTCAGTGGCGCCGTCGCAACGCCGCGGGGGTCGCCGCGTCGAGCTCGCGCACAACTCCTTGCAAGCGTGACGCTGCGCCATTCACCATCTCCATCGCGTCGAGATAATCTTCCCGCTCGCGGGCTGCGCGCGCTTTTTGCACGGTCTGCTCGACGCTGGCGATCGCACGCCGCGCGTCGGTGAGCGCTCGCGGCTGGATGTGGGCATTTTCGGCAGCCTTGAGCCGGGCTCGTGCCTCGCCGAGTGCTGTGCTCGCATGCGCGACCGCGCGATCGGAGTCGATGCGGGCGGCAGCTTTGCGGTCTGCAGCGTCCTTCGCGGCAGTCTGCGCGCGCTCCCTCGCGTCAAGAGCGTGGTTGAGCGCCAGCCGGTAATCGCGCTGTGCGACCGCATCGTTGGCCTGTTTCAACGCCTCCTGCGCGGCGGTGAAATCAGTTGCGGCGTACCGATCGGCGCCCGCGGCCTTCGCGGCATCGATCGCGACCTGCGCCTGCTGCATTTCTTTGTCGGGAGGATCGGCGCAGGCCACGGTCAGCGCCGCCATGAAGGCCAGCGACAGCAGGAGACGCGGCGGCATCGATTCAAGTATACGTGCGGCTGTAGTACGATGAAAGAACTGTCGCTGGACGATCGGCCAAGAGAGAAGCTGTTGCGGCACGGCGCCGCGTCGCTTGGCGACAACGAGCTCGTCGCGCTCGTCATCGGCCAGGGATCGCGCCGCGGTGGGGTGTTGAGCGTCGCGAACGAGCTGCTGTCCTCGCACGGCGGCCTTCACGGTCTCGTGCGATCTACGCCGGATGGGCTGTCGAGCGTCGCCGGCATCGGCCGGGCGCGCGCGGCGCAGATTGCGGCTGCGTTCGAGCTCGGGCGGCGGGCGCTTGCGCGCGCGCCGCAAGCGCGGTTGCATCTTCGCGATCCGGGCGCGGCTGGCGGTTACCTGTTGCCGCAGTTCGGCTCGCGCCCCGTGGAGCAGTTCGGCATCGTCCTGCTCGACTCCAAACACCGCGTGTTGCGGGCGAAGGTGCTGGCGACGGGGACGCTGAATTCATCCATCGTGGAGCCCCGTGACGTGTACCGCGAGGCCGTCATGGGCAACGCAGCTGCGGTTATCGTGTTCCACAACCACCCCTCCGGCGATCCCACACCCAGCCCCGAGGACGTGGCATTGACGCGGCGCCTGGCGGCTGCGGGGGTATTGATGGGCATCGAGCTGGTGGATCACATCGTTCTGGGGGATTCACGATTCTGCAGCCTCAAGGAGATGGTCGGGCTGTGAGCCGCCTCTTGTACTTCGATTGTTTCTCCGGATTGTCTGGCGACATGGCGCTCGGCGCGCTGCTCGACGCGGGGCTGCCGCTCCCGGACCTCCGGCGCGCGCTCGGCAGCCTGGCGCTCGGCCCGGCCCATGTGCACGCCAGGAAAGTGCTGCGCGCCGGCGTGTCGGCGACCAAGTTCATCGTTCACGCGCACGCTCACGATCAGGAGCACGATCAGGATCACCGCCATTCTGCGACACCGACCGACGCGCCCCCCGCCAACCCCTCGACCCATGCGCCCGATCCCGTCCACGAGCACCGCAGCTTGGCCGAGATCTTCAGGTTGATCGACAACGCGTCACTTTCCGCGCCCGCCCGGGATCGCGCGAAAGGCATGTTCCAGCGGCTCGCGGAGGTCGAGGCTTCAATCCATGAGATGCCGATCCATGAGGTCCATCTCCACGAGGTCGGGGCGCTCGATTCGATCATCGACATCGTCGGCATTGCGTTCGCGATGGAATGGGCCGCCGCGGACCGCGTGGTGTGCTCGCCGCTGAATATCGGCGGCGGCATGGTGCGCTCGGCGCACGGTCTGCTCCCCGTTCCCTCCCCGGCGACGGTGAGACTGCTGGGGGACGCGCCTATATACGGTGGCGCGGTCCAGAACGAGCTGGTCACGCCGACCGGCGCGCTCATCGCGACGACGTATGCGTCGTCGTTCGGGTCGATCCCGCCGATGTCGGTGGAGCGCATCGGCTACGGCGCCGGGGACCGGGACCATCCGTCCACTCCGAACGTTCTCCGCGTCTTGATCGGGCGCGCCGCGTCAGATGCGCCCGTTGAGCGCGTGACCGTCGTCGAGTGCGAGATCGACGACATGAATCCGCAGATCTTCGGCGCCGCCATGGAAAAGCTCTACGCGGCAGGCGCGCTGGAGGTGTTCTACGTCGCAGCTCAGATGAAGAAGAACCGCCCTGGCACGCTCTTGACGGTGATCGTTCCGCCCGAGAAACTCGGACAGATTGCCGACATCGTGTTCACCGAGACGACGACGATCGGGCTGCGTCACTACGAGGCAGACCGCGAGTGTCTCGCGCGGGAGATCGTGAGCGTTGAGACGCCGCTTGGAGCCGTCAGATTCAAGGTCTCCCGCCGCGACGGCCGGGTGGTCACGGCGACGCCCGAGTTCGACGATTGCGCCGCGATCGCCGCGTCGAACAACCTGTCGGTCAAAGACGTGCAGCGGATCGCGATCAAGGCGTATCAACCGTGAAGCGCTTTTACCTGACGACGGCGATTGACTACGTCAACAGCGCCCCACACCTCGGCACGGCGTATGAGAAAGTGTGCGCCGACGTCATTGCGCGCTACAAGCGGCTCGCCGGCTTCGAGACGCGGTTCCTGATGGGAAACGACGAGCACTCACAGAACGTGTTCAAGAAGGCGGCGGAGGAGGGGTTGTCCCCCCTGGCGTACTGCGATCGGATGGAGGAGCAGTTCCGCCGTGCTTGGCGGTATCTCGACATCTCCTTCGACGACTTCATCAGGACGACCGAGCCACGCCACGCCGCCGGCGTCACCGAGATGGCCGAGCGGCTCTACGCCGGCGGCGACATCTACGAGGGTGTGTACGAGGGGTGGTACTGCGTCAGCTGCGAGGAATTCAAACAAGAGAAGGATCTGGTCGACGGTTGTTGCCCGCTGCATCCGACGATCAAGCCCGAGTGGATTCGGGAAAAGAACTACTTCTTCCGGCTGTCGAAATATCAGCAGCCGCTTCTTGAACACTTTGCCACGCATCCAGAGTTTCTCCAGCCTGACGCGCGCCGAAACGAAATCCTGCGGCTCATCGAAGGCGGGCTCCTCGACGTCTCGGTCAGCCGAGCGGGGCAGTCGTGGGGCATTCCCCTGCCGTTCGATCCGTCGAGCGTCGTCTACGTCTGGTTCGACGCGCTCATCAACTACGCGTCGGCCGTCGGGCTCGGCGCTCCCGAGGCCCCTGAGCGGCAGCTCTTCGAAACCTGGTGGCCAGCCGACCTGCACGTGATCGGCAAGGACATCACGCGGTTCCACGCCGTCATCTGGCCCGCCATGCTGATGGCGGCGAAGCTCCCGTTGCCGCGCCAGATCTTTGGCCACGGCTTCATGACGATCGACGGGCAGCGCATGAGCAAGACGCTCGGGACGATCATCGATCCGGTCGTCGCCGTCGATAGCGTCGGTCCGGATGGCCCGGGAAAGGCCGAGCCGCTTCGGTTGTATCTGATCAAGGAGATCCCATTCGGGGGGGACGGCGATTTTTCATTCGATCGCCTCGCCGAGCGGTACAACGCGGATTTGGCCAACAACCTGGGCAACCTCGTGAGCCGGGTGACGGCGATGGCCAACCGGTATCGAGATGGCGTCGTGCGGCCGGCGGCGGCGGGCAACGATCAACTGGCACGGTTGGGCGAGCAGGCCGTCCGCGATTTCTGCAAGGCAATGGATGCGCTGGCCCTGCACGAAGGTGCCGCGGCCGCCTTTCGCCTGGTCGATGCGACAAACGAGTTCATCGCGGCAACCGCGCCGTGGACGCTGGCGAAGGATCCGGGCAAGTCCGACCGCTTGTCTCAGGTATTGTTCGACGCCGCGGAGGCGATCCGACTTGCCGCCGTCATGCTCGCGCCGATCATGCCAGCGTCGAGCCGGGAGATTCTTCGCCGGGTCGGCGCGCCGGTCGGCGGCGGTCGCCGGACTGGCGCGAGATCTGACGCGCTCAGCTTCGACCGCGACGGCCGTTGGCTGAGGGAAGGGGAGCGCAGGCTGCTCCAGGAAGGCGCGCTCTGGCCGCGCAAGGAGACGACGATTGTGAGTGATCACCCACTGCCCCCAGATGGTCCGGCGCCGGGCGCTCATATGCCCGCCGTGCCGGCACCGACGAGCCCGCTCTCGACCGACGGCGCGACCGCCACGCCGGCCCCGTCCGTAACCGATCGCATCTCGATCGACGATTTCATGAAGGTGGAGCTGCGAACCGCAAAAGTGATGACGGCCGAGAGGGTGGAGAAGTCAAAGAAGCTTCTGAAGCTGCTCGTGAACGTAGGGAGCGAGCAGCGCACGCTCGTGGCGGGCATTGCCGAGGCCTACGAGCCGGAGGCGCTCGTCGGCAAAACCGTCGTCGTCGTGTTCAACCTGAAGCCGGCCAAGCTGATGGGCATCGAATCGAACGGCATGGTGCTCGCGGCAAGCCCGGAGGGTGGAAAGCCGGAGGTCGTGACCTTTGCGAACCCGCCGGAGCCAGGCACGCGAGTTCGCTGACGTCTGGGAAGATTGGACCCGCGCGGGGAGAGCGTACCCTACGCGCAACCGTTGTGATCGACAGCCATTGCCATCTCGCCGACCACGTGTTCGCCGCCGATTTGCCGGCCGTTGTCGAGCGCGCAAAAGCCGCTGGACTGGAGCGGGCGCTTGTGATTCTCGAAGCTGGCAACGCGAGCGAGGCCGCGCAGGCACGGCACCTCGACGAGCTGTGGCCCGAAACGCGAGTCTCGATTGGCGTCCACCCGCACCAGGCGCATCGGTACTCAGAGGATCCTCCGCAGGCGGCCACCGTCGTGCGAGAGCAGTTCGGCCACACGCCGGCGGCGCGCGCCATTGGAGAGATTGGACTCGACTACCACTATGACTTTTCACCAAGGGTGGTGCAGCAGGAGGTGTTTCGAGCGCAAATGAGGCTCGCACGCGAGCTCGGCCGACCGATCGTCATCCACACCCGGGAAGCGGACGATGACACCTTGGCGATTCTTCGCGAAGAAGGCGCGGGCGAGATCGGCGGAGTCTTGCACTGCTTTACCGGCAGCACGAAGCTCGCGCACACGGGCCTTGCTCTCGGCTTGCACGTGTCGTTTGCCGGCATTCTGACGTTCCCCAAAGCCGGGTCATTGCGCGACACGGCTCGGCACGTCCCAATCGACCGTCTGCTGGTCGAAACCGACAGCCCGTTTCTCGCGCCTGTGCCCTACCGCGGCAAGCGCAACGAACCGGCGCACGTGACCCGAGTTCTCGCGACGCTCGCGGAGGTGCGCGCGGTTGACGTAGCCGAGCTCACGCGGTGCACGGCGGCCAACTTTCACACTTTGTTTAGGCCGTGATAAAGTCCCACCTGAACCGCTGTGGAGAAATCGTCGCCGGCCCTCTCGCAAATCTTTGAGCCCATTCGAGCGGACCTCGAGAAAGTCGACGAGGAATTCAGCCGCCACGTGCAGTCGAAAGTGTCGCTGATTCCGCAGATCGGGCAGTACATCCGCACGAGCGGCGGCAAGCGGATGCGCCCGGCCGTCCTCCTGATGGCGGCCCGCTTGAGCGGGTATTCCGGCGACCGCGCCGTCCTCTACGCCGCCGTTGTCGAATTCATCCACACGGCGACGCTGGTGCACGACGACATCATCGACGACGCGGACCTGCGGCGTGGGCGATTGGCCGTCCATTCGCGGTGGGGAAACGACATTACGGTCCTCCTGGGCGACTATCTGTACATCAAGTCGATGGCGCTGGCACTCACGCACGACACGCTCGAGATCGTGCGACTGCTGTGCGATGTGACGCTCAAGATGATCGAAGGCGAGCTTTACCAGCTCACGAAAAACGGTGACGCGGATATTACCGAAGAAGAGCATTTCGACATCATGCGGCGCAAGACCGCGTACCTGTTCGGAGGGTGCGCGCAGATTGGCGGTCTGCTCGGGTCGGTCTCGAAGGAGCGCGAGCACGCGCTGCGCGAATACGGCTTCAACCTGGGCATCGCGTTCCAGCTGGTCGACGATCTGCTCGACTATACCGGCGACGCGGAGACCGTGGGGAAACCCATTGGGAGCGATCTGCGGGAGGGCAAAGTCACGCTGCCGCTGATCCATCTCCAGCGCCAGGAGCCCGACGGCATCGGCTCGCGCATCATTCGCGACGCTGTGGCTTCCCGCAGCGTGACCGAGGATCAGTGGAACGAGCTCAGGCGAGGGCTCCGCGAACACGCCTCCATCGACTATGCCTACCGCCGCGCCATAGAGTTCGCCGACGGCGCGAAGAAGCATCTCTATGCGTTTCCGCCCAGTCCGGAACGTGATGCGTTGGTCGCGCTGCCGGATTATGTGCTGTCGCGGGACCGCTAGCCCACACTTGCCTTGCTTGCTTTTCGCCATGCCCGCCTCACCGTTGAAATCGCCGACGGCGATCTGAGCGCCGAGGACGTCGACGCGGTCGTCAACGCGGCGAACAATCATTTCTGGATGGGCGCCGGCGTGGCTGGGGCCCTGAAGGCAAAAGGCGGAACAACCATCGAGACGGAGGCCATGGCGCTTGGCCCCGTGCCCCCCGGTGAGTGCGTCGTCACGGCCGCTGGGCGGCTCAAAGCACGGCACGTCATCCATGCGGCGGTCATGGGACAGGACCTCGTGACGTCGGCCGCGCTCATCGAGCGGGCGACGCGCAACGCTCTCGCCGTCGCTGAGGAGCACGGGTTTTCATCGGTTGCCTTTCCCGCCTTCGGGACCGGTGTCGGCGGTTTCCCGCTCGGTGATTGCGCCACCGTCATGATCGATGCCATTCGCGCTCACCAAGCCCGATCCCTGCAGCTCATCCGCCTCGTTCTCTTCGGACGCGCGGCCTACGAGGCGTTCGCCGCCGTCGCGGCGGAACAGCTCGGTCGCCCGCTCCCTGGTCCGCCGGATTGCCCGCTGTCGGCATGAGCATGGAAGTGACGGATCTCGAACGCCGAATCCATGAGCTTCGCGACGCCATCCGCCGTCACGAGGAGCAGTACTACGTGCACAACGCTCCTGAGGTCTCTGACCAGGTGTTCGACGAGCTGCTTCACGAGCTCGAGCGCCTGGAAGCCGAGCACCCGGAGCTCGTCACCCTCGACTCGCCGACGCAGCGCGTCGGCGGCCGCGCCGTCGAGGGGTTCGCGACCGTCGAGCACAGTGTACCGATGCTCAGCCTCGACAATGCGTACAACGAAGCGGAGCTTCGAGCGTTCGACGAGCGGGTCCGGAAGGGGGCGGGCGTGGCGAATGGGGCATTCCCGCCCGGTGCTCCGGGGCACTCGGAAACGGCGGCGGCGCCGGTGGTCAGCGTCGCCTATGTCGCGGAGCTGAAGATTGACGGCCTGAGCATCGCGCTGACTTACGACGATGGCCGCCTGTCCCGCGCAGCGACGCGGGGCGACGGCAGTCGAGGCGAGGATGTGACGGCCAATATCAGGACCATCCGCGCCATACCACTGACTCTTCGCAAAGCGCCACGGGGCCGCATCGAGGTCCGCGGCGAGGTCTTCCTGCCGCGCGAGTCGTTCGAACGCATCAACCGGGAACGCGAGGAAGCCGGCGAGCCGTTGTTTGCGAATCCGCGAAACGTCGCGGCCGGCACCGTGCGGCAGCTGGACCCGGCCATGGTCGCCAGGCGCGGTCTCTCGGCGTTCACGTATCAAGTCGTGGGCCTGACCGATACGGCCCACGCCGAGCTCCTGTCGGCCATGCGGGACTGGGGTCTGCCGGTCGAGCCCCACTGGAAACTGTGCGACGGCATCGATGCCGTCGTCGCCTTCTGCGGCGAATGGGCCGACAAGCGCGCATCGCTCGCGTTCGAGACCGATGGAGTGGTCGTCAAGGTCGACGATCTCGCGCTGCGCGACCGGCTTGGCGCGACGGCGAAGTTCCCCCGGTGGGCGACGGCCTTCAAGTTTCCCGCACAGCAAGCCCACACCAAGCTGCTCGCTATCGAGGTGAATGTCGGCCGGACCGGCGCGGTTACGCCCTACGCCGTCCTGGAGCCGGTCTTCCTGGCGGGCTCGACCATTTCAATGGCCACGCTCCACAACGCGGAGGACATCGCTCGTAAGGACATTCGCGAAGGCGACACGGTCATCCTCGAGAAGGGGGGCGATGTCATCCCGAAAGTCGTCGCGCCCGTGCCGAATCTGCGGCCGGACGGCGCGCGGCCGTGGCAGATGCCGGCCACGTGCCCCGAATGCGGCAGCGTCCTCAGGCGCGATGAAGAGGAGGTCGTCTGGCGGTGCGAAAACACCTCGTGTCCAGCGCGGCTGCGCCGAAGCCTCGAGCACTTCGCGTCGCGATCAGCGATGAACATCGAAGGTCTGGGCGCGTCCCTCGTCGATCAGCTGCTCGAGCAGAACCTGGTGCGCGATTTCAGCGATCTCTATCACCTGGACATCGAGACCCTCGAGAATCTCGTCGTCACGCCGAAGGAGCCACGCTCGGAGCGCGCCGTGCCTCGCAAGCTCGGCAAGGTCGGTCGAAACGTGTTCGACCAGATCCGGCGGAGCCGAACCAGCGATCTCGCGCGGCTGATCTACGCGCTCGGCATCCGACACGTCGGCGAGAAAGCCGCCGTCACGCTCGCGCGCCATTTGCGCTCGATGCCGGTTTTTCTCGACGCCTCTCGCGAGGCACTCGAGCGAATACCGGAAATCGGCCCGGTCGTCGCCGAATCGATTCGGAGGTTCGGTGAAGAACCGCGCAACCGCGCGCTGATATCCCGCCTGGCCGAGGCGGGTGTCTCGATGACGACCAGCTTGCCGGAACCGGTCGCGGAGGCGGCTGGACCGCTGGCGGACAAGACGTTCGTCATCACCGGCACCTTGTCCGCGATGACGCGTGAGGAAGCGGCCGCCCGGCTCGAACGGCTCGGGGCCAAGGTCTCCAGCTCGGTGAGCAAGAAGACCTCCGCCCTCATCGCAGGGGACCAGGCCGGGAGCAAGCTCGAGAAAGCACGACAGCTCGGCGTCGACGTGCTCGATGAGGCGGAGTTTCTGAAGCTTATAATGGAAACTCGAGAATGAAGCGGTTCACGTTCGTCACGCTGGCGCTGACGGCGGTGATTGCCTTTCTGGTCGGCGCGATCGTCGCCGGCGGCATCTCGCGGTCGGCGGTCTCGGCAGGTGTAGCCGGCAGACCGGCGGCCCGCCCGGGGCTCATGTCGACAATGCCCGCCCACGCCGGTTCCGGCGCCGCACCCGCGCCCGGGCGGGGCTCCGGTAGCGCACCGGGGGTCAGCTTCGCCGATATCGTCGAGCGCATCAATCCGGCCGTGGTCAACATTGACGCCACGGCGCGGGGGCAGGAAGGCCGCCGGCGGCGCGGCCGGACAACCCTTCCTGATTCACCCGACGGTCCGTGGGACTTCGGCCCTCGCAGCGACCGTGACGGCGCCCGGCGCGGATCCGGAAGCGGGTTCATCATCGACGTCGATGGCAGCATCCTGACCAATAACCACGTCATCGATCACGCAGAGCGGATCAGCGTCAAGCTGTCGGACGGGCGATCGTTCCTGGCGCGAATCGTGGGCACCGATCCTGATACGGACATCGCGCTCCTCAAGATCGATGCCCCTGCCGGGCTGCCCGTTGCGCCTCTCGGTGACTCCGCGAAACTCAGGATGGGCGAGTGGGTGTGCGCGATCGGCAACCCACTTGGCTACGAGCATACAGTCACCGTGGGCGTCGTCAGCTTCCTGGGCCGGAAGCTGTTCGACATGAGCCTCGACAACTACATTCAAACCGATGCCGCCATCAACTTCGGCAACAGCGGCGGGCCGTTGATCAACTCGCGCGGCGAGGTCATTGGCATCAACGCGGCCATCAGCTCGCGGGCGAGCAGCATCGGGTTCGCCGTCCCGATTGGCAGCGCCGCGGCGATCCTGCCGCAACTTCGCGCGCGCGGACGGGTGAGCCGAGGGTATATCGGTGTGGCGCTGCGCGACATCGATCCCGACATCGAGCACTCGCTGAAATTGGGGGTCAGCCACGGCGCCATGGTGGAGGACGTCACGGAAGGATCGCCGGCCGACCACGCGGGCCTCCACCCCTACGATGTCGTGGTTTCGTTGGACGACCACGTGATCCGCAATGACGACCAGCTGATCCGCGAGATTGCCGCCCGGACGCCTGGTTCGACGGCCCATCTCCGAACGATGCGCGATGGGCGAGAGCAGAGCGTCCTGATCAAGCTCACGGAACGGCCGCAGCGTGACGGAGCGGAGACCAGCAATGTCCGTCCAGGTGGACAGCCGCCCTCCGATCGAGCCAAGGTTGATCCGGATCCGCTGCCGCTCGGACTGACCGTCCGCGATCTCGATCGCCAGACGCTCGAGCGCCTCGAGCTGCCGAAGCAGACCCGCGGGGTCCTGATCGCCCGCGTGGAGCCGATGAGCTCGTCATTCGACAACGGCATCGAGCGCGGCACCGTGCTGCTCGAAATCAACCGTCAGCGGGTGGAGACGGTCGCGGACTATCGCCGCATCGCACGCGCGGCGCGGCCGGGAGATATCCTCACCCTCTGGATCTACGCGCCGGATCAGGTGCAACGCCAGCTCAAGACGATCCGCGTGGAAGGGCGTTAGGCTCCACCTCCATCACGCGAACGCCCGCGTATGCCTAAGTCACGAATTCTGGTCATAGACGATGAGGCGGCCATCCGCGACTCGCTCAGGATGACGCTCGAATACGAGGGATACGAGTTCCTGAGCGCCGCGACCGGTCAGGAAGGGCTCGCGCTCGCGGAACGGGAGGCGCCCGATCTGGTTTTGCTCGACGTCAAGATGCCGGGGATGGATGGAATCGAAGTGTTGGAGCGTCTCCGCAACATGAACGACCAGCTGCCGATCGTGGTGATCTCCGGGCATGGGACCATCAGCACCGCGGTCGAGGCCACCAAGAAGGGCGCCTGGGACTTCATCGAGAAGCCGTTCGCCAGTGAACGGGTGCTGGTGAGCTTGCGGAATGCCCTCGACCAACGCCAGCTGCGCGATGAGAATCGCTCGCTCAAGAAGGCGGTCGAGGTCCGGCACCAGATGATCGGCGAAAGCGGCGTGCTCTCGCAGATCATGGCCGCAATCTCGCGCGCGGCGCCGACCAACGCCACGGTCCTCATTAGCGGCGAGAGCGGCGTCGGCAAGGAGCTGGTGGCAAGAACCATCCATCGCAACAGCCTGCGCAGCCGCGAGCGGTTCGTTCAGGTGAACTGCGCGGCCATCCCCGAGGAGCTGATCGAAAGCGAGCTGTTCGGACACGAGAAAGGTTCGTTCACCGGGGCGACCGAGAAGCAGATGGGCAAGTTCGAGCAGGCGGACCGCGGCACCATTTTTCTCGACGAAGTCGGCGACTTGAGCGCCAAGACGCAGGCCAAGGTGCTCCGCGTCCTCCAGGAAGGCGAGGTCGAGCGGCTCGGGTCTGCCCGAACCATCAAGGTCGACGTGCGCGTCATCGCCGCCACGAACAAGAACCTCGAAGAGGAGATCGAGAAAGGACATTTTCGCGAGGATTTGTACTTCCGTCTCGCCGTCATCCCGATCCACGTGCCGCCGCTCAGGGACCGCCCTGAGGATGTCCCGCTCCTCGTGCGCCACTATATGGAAGCGTTCAGGAGCGAGAACAACGCGCGCCCCAAGCGGATCACGCCGTCGGCAATGGACGCGCTGCAACGGTACCGCTGGAAGGGCAACATCCGCGAGCTCCGGAATACAGTCGAACGGCTGTACATCATGACCGGGGGCGACACGATTGACGTGGCGGACCTCCCGAGCGCGGTGCGTTCAACGTCGCCTTCGGCCGGCTCGACCGGCGGTGGCGGGACCGGATCAATTGCGAAGGCGCTTGGCGACGGCGACGCCGTAAGGGCCGGGACTCTACGCGAGTTCAAGGACACCGCGGAGCGGACCTATCTCGTCCAGAAGCTTCGCGAGAACAGCTGGAATATCTCCAAGACGGCAGAAGCGATCGATACCCCGCGAAGCAACTTGTACAAGAAGCTGGAGCAGTATCAGATTACGCAGGAGACCGACGGCTAGGCTCGCCTGCTTCCTTACTTCCTGACTTCCTTACTTTACGTTGTACAATTTCGGAGTCGCAGTGAGCCAGACGATCGCCCGCTGAAGCGCTGCAAAGCGCGAAGCGGGAGGAAAGTCCGAACTCCGCAGGGCAGTGCGCCGGGTAACGCCCGGTCAGGGTGACCTGAAGGATAGTGGCACAGAAAACACACCGCCCGCCTTTCGGTGGGTAAGGGTGAAAAGGTGCGGTAAGAGCGCACCGCGCCGCTGGCAACAGCGGTGGCAGGCAAAACCCCGCACGGAGCAAGACCAAATAGGGGAGCACGCCCGGTCGGGCTCGAGTCCGATCGGGCACGGACGGCCCGTTCGACGCTTCCGGGTCGGTCGCTTGATCCCGCCAGCGATGGCGGGGCTAGAGGAATGATCGTCGTCTCCCGTGAGGGAGAACAGAATTCGGCTTACCGGCTCGCTGCGATCTTTGGAACCATGATGAAATCACTTTTCCCCACCAAGCGCGTTCTCCTCGGATTCATCACCTTGGTCGCCGCATCCGCCCTCAGCCTTGGCCAACGTGGGGGGCAGGAGCGGACCGGATTGAGGGCTGAACAAGCGGGCCCAGCGGGGCCGGGGCAAGTCCGCCCGCGCCCGGCACAGGGGCGTGAACCCGAGCTCAACCCGCCGACGATCCGCGAGTACAAGCCCAAATCGACCCTGGTCACGCCCCAGCACCCCGTGCCACGGGCGAAGTTCCCCGTCATAGACATCCACAGCCACCAGCCGACCCCCATTTCGGCCGGCGAGCTCGAGAGAGTGGTCAAAGGCATGGAGGCGAACAACCTGCAGATCCTCGTCAATCTGAGCGGCGGCTGGGGTACTCGCTTGCATCAGGGCGTCGAGGCCATCAAAGCCAGCAAGTACAAAGACCGGATGGTGCTGTTCACCAATGTCAATTTCCGGGACGCGGGCAGCCCCGGCTTCGGCGCCAAGGCCGCCCGACAACTCGAGGAGGACCTTCGCGCCGGCGCGGTCGGTCTCAAGGTGTTCAAGGACCTCGGCATGTTCGACAGAAAAGCTGATGGAAGCCGCCTGCACGTCGATGATCCAGAGCTCGATCCGATCTGGGAGACCTGCGCCCGGTTGAACGTGCCGGTGCTGATTCACGTCGCCGAGCCGCAGGCATTCTTCGAGCCATTGGACTACACCAACGAGCGCTGGCTCGAATTGGCCCTGTACCCGGATCGCCGCCACCAGGAAGGCGTTCGCTTCGAGCAGCTGATGACCGAGCGCAACAACATGATCAAGAAGCACCCGCGGACGCGGTTCATCCTCGCCCACTTCGGGTGGCATGCCAACGACCTGGCGCGTGCAGGCAAGCTCCTCGATGAGAACCCGAACGTCTTCTACGACGTCGCGGCGGTTCTCTATGACTTCGGCCGCCAGCCGAGGGCAGCTCACGAGTTCTTCGTCAAGTACCAGGACCGGATTCTCTTCGGTAAGGACAGCTATCAGCCGGGCGAGTACCCGTACTACTGGCGGGTGTTCGAAACCAACGACGAGTATTTCGACTACTACCGCGACTACCACGCGTTCTGGAAGCTGTATGGTCTGGGCCTCCCCGACCAGGTCCTCCGAAAGCTCTATAACCAGAACGCGTTGAAGGTGACGCCCGGCCTGGCGCACGTAGCTGCAACCGCATTCACCAGCTGATCGTGGCGACTTACCTCGTCACCGGCGGCGCCGGTTTCATCGGTTCCCACCTCTGCGAAGAGCTCGTTCGCCGCGGGCACCGCGTGCGCGTGGTCGACAGCCTCATCACGGGCAAGCGCCGCAACCTCGACGCCATCAGGGGCGAGGCGTCGGCCGTGGAGTTCATCGAAGGTGACTTGGCCGAGCCGGTCGTAGCCGAGCGGGCTGTCGCGGGGATGGACTACGTCCTCCACCAGGCAGCCATCCCCTCGGTGCCGCGATCGGTGCAAGATCCGATCACCTCGAATCGCGCGAACATCACATCGGTCTTGAACGTCCTCGTCGCTTCCCGCGACGCAGGCGTCAAGCGCTTCGTGTACGCAGGCTCGTCATCCGCATACGGTAATACCGCGACCCTCCCCAAGCACGAGGGGATGCCGACCGATCCCTTGTCGCCCTACGCCTTGCAGAAGCTCGTCGGTGAGCAGTACTGCCGGCTGTTCACGACGCTCTACGGGTTCGAGACCGTCGCGATTCGGTACTTCAACGTGTTCGGACCGCGGCAGGATCCCGGCTCCCCTTACTCAGGGGTGATCTCGTTGTTTGCGACAGCCCTTCTCGAGGGGCGCCCGCCGGTTATCTACGGCGACGGAGAGCAGACGCGCGACTTCACCTATGTGGCCAACGTCGTCGACGGCGTGCTCCGCGCGAGCGAGGCGCCCAACGTCGCCGGAGAAGTGATGAACCTTGCCACGGGCGACCGCATTTCCCTGAATGACCTGCTGAAGACCATGAACCGCATTCTTGGGACGAGCCTGGAAGCCGTTTACAAAAGCCCGAGAGCCGGGGACGTCCGGGATTCGCAGGCGGACATCGCCAAAGCCAAGACCCTTCTGGGCTACGCCCCCAGTGTCGATCTCGAGGAAGGCCTGCGCCGAACGCTCGACTGGTGCCGGCGCGAGGTGACGGGGACCGCCCGAGCGTAACGTTCGGCGTCGCTCTCACGCGCGCCCCACGCACGGCCCGGCGCGATTCGGGGACGCCTTCCCCGAAAGCCCATTCGTCCAATCACTTCTGCCGACGCCTCGAACCGCTGAAGAATGGATCTCGGCTTGCCAATGACTCGGCAGGCTCCGGGTCGGCGACATCGATCACGCGTTGGGGCCAGACCTCCCCGCTCTGTGCGAGGCCCTCCCGGAGCCCACTTGCCGACGTCTGCGAGCCGCACGGACCACGCCAAGCCAACGGGCATGTGCTTCCCACCTTCCCCTCGCGGATCGAGCTTGGGCTGCGCCACGCGGGCAGAGCCTACCCATGCAGTGTCATCGCGCGATAGAGGATCAGGTGATTTACAGAGCGATCTCCGCGGAGCGCCAGCAACAGGCGGTGGCATCGAAATTGGACCGACTGTCGATGGGGAGCGATGGCATGGCGGCATTCGCACCGTCTTCCGAGAGCCGGAGCCGACTGCTGGTCACGCGGCGGCGCGATCGACGGCAGACAATCGACGATCTTTTGTTGACCATCACGCGCGCGATCGATCGGCGGGAGGGCTCGTCGGCAATGCGATCGGCGTTCGAAAAAGCCCTTGGACGCGCGCTGCCCGTCCGGGGTGTCCACCTGCGAGACCCGGCCAACCGTTGGTCCCGTTGGTCGGCGCCGGGCGAGCCCAAGAGTGGCGGGGGACCGGGCACCAAGTCGATCGTCGTCGAGGTGCCTGGATCCGAGCCTGGCGGACCGGGCGTTTTGGAGACCACGCTCGACGTCCCCACCGCACTCAGCGACTGGGACTTCCAGATTCTGGGACTCGCGGCGGGCATCGGGGCGTTAGTCCTCGAGGTGGAGCGGTTGCGCTCGCAGCTGTCGCGCGCCGGATTGCTGACCACGGGCCGCACCAGACGCGATGGCGCCGCGCCGCTCATCGGATCCACACCGGTCATGCAGGCGCTGCGGGCCACGATCGAGCGCGTGGCGGCAACCGACTTCACCGTTCTCCTGGAAGGCGAGAGCGGTGTCGGCAAGGAACTGGTCGCGCGCCAGATTCACGAGCTGAGCTGGCGGCGCGCGGGTCCGTTCGTCGCCATCAATTGCGCGGCGCTCGTCGAAACGCTCCTTGAGGCGGAGCTCTTCGGCATCGAAGATCGGATCGCCACTGGGGTTCGTGCGCGGCGCGGCAAGTTCGAGGCCGCAGACGGCGGCACGTTGTTCCTCGACGAGGTCTCCGATCTCTCGCCGTCAGCGCAGGCGAAGCTGCTGCGGGCCATCCAGGATCTCGCGGTCGAGCGCGTCGGCGGGAGCGGCGCGCGCCGGATCGACATCCGCATTGTCGCCGCCACGAATCGGCGGCTCGCGGACCTCGTACATCAGAAGGCGTTCCGCCCCGATTTGTACTACCGGTTGAGCGGTGTGGACGTCCGGGTGCCGTGCCTGCGTGAACGGCGTGCCGACATTCCAGAGCTCGCGCGTTACTTTCTGGCGCGCCACCGCACGACGCGGCAGCTCAGGCTCTCGCCGGAAGCCATGGACGCACTCGTCACCTACGCCTGGCCGGGCAATGTGCGCGAACTCGAGCGTCTCGTCGAGCGCACGATTGCGCTGGCAGCGGGGGAGGTCATCGAGTTGGAGGATCTGCCACCCCTCGTCGGAGGAGCGCACGTGTCGGCCTTGGGGCCGTCCCTCGAGCGAAATGACACATTGCGGGCGTGGGCGCGGAGATACGTCCGCGTGATACTCGAAAGGCACGGCGGCCGCAAGCGCGAAACGGCTGGAGCGCTAGGGATCAGCTACCACACCCTCCAGGCCTATCTTCGCGAGCGGTTCGAGGAGCCCTCGACCGAGCGAAGCCGATCGAAGACTGAATCGAATGCGGCGGATAGCTGAGAGACGAGCGGTGCGATCCTTGACCTTCCCGAACGGCGCATAGTACCGTTCCATGTTTCGTTGTCACTCCGGGTCCCTTCGCCGGAGCTCACACGCCGTCCCTAATGGAAACGAGCATCGCCCCATCTCTCCGGAAGACGCCTCTGAACGCCCGTCACCGCGCTTCCGGCGCTCGAATGGTGTCGTTTGCCGGCTGGGAAATGCCAGTCGAGTATTCTGGAATCATTGCCGAACACCTCGCCGTCCGTGAGCGCGCCGGCCTGTTCGACGTCAGCCACATGGGAGAGATTGAGATCGCCGGCAAGGACGCGCTGGCGGCCGTGCAACGCATTTCATCGAACGACGCGTCGAAGCTGCAAATCGGGCAGGCGCAATACTCCGGTCTCATGACGACGAAGGGCACCTTCGTCGACGACCTGCTCATCTACCGCCTCGCCCCGTCGCATTTCCTGCTCGTCGTCAATGCCGGCAACATCGAAAAGGACTACGCGTATATCGCAGGCGAGATCAGGGCGGCAGGCGATGCGGTCGCCGTCGACGCGAGCTCGCGCTACGCGCTGCTGGCCCTCCAAGGTCCAAAGGGTGCCGACGTTCTTCAGCCATTGACCGGCGTCGACCTGGAACACATCAGGTATTACCGGTCGGCGCACGGGGAAGTCGCCGGAGTACGATGCACCATTTCGCGCACCGGCTACACAGGTGAAGACGGCTTCGAAGTCTTCGTGCCGCCTCAGTCAGCCGATCGCGTCTGGCAAGCCATCCTCGAATCAGGCAAGCCGTTCGACGTCATTCCGTGCGGGCTCGGCGCGCGCGACACCCTCCGCCTCGAGGCGGGCATGCGCCTCTACGGCAACGACATCGACGAGACCACGACGGTGCTCGAGGCCGACCTGGGCTGGATCGTCGGCTGGAACAAAGAGGACTTCCTCGGCGCCGGCGCCCTCCGCGCGCAGAAAGCGAACGGGACGGCGCGCAAGATCGTCGGCTTCGAGCTGCTCGAGCGCGGCATTGCGCGTTCCGGTTACCAGGTCCACGTCGCGGGCAGGAGCAGCGCTGCCGGAACGATCACCAGTGGCACGCAGACGCCGTTTCTCAAGAAGGCCATTGGCATGGTGTACCTGCCGGTCGAGCACACGACGCCGGGCACTGAATTCGATGTCGACATCCGCGGGCGCCGGACCCGCGCCGCGGTCGTCCCCATGCCGTTCTACAAGCGCGCGAAATAGGAGCGACGATGGCCTATCCATCCGGCTTCAAATATACGAAGGACCACGAATGGGTTGACCTCGCGGGGGATACGGGCAGGATCGGCATCACCGACTACGCCCAGAACCAGCTGGGAGACGTCGTGTATATCGAGCTGCCGGAGGTCGGCGCGAGGCTGAAGCAAGGGCAATCGTTCGGCACGATCGAGTCGGTCAAGGCGGTCTCGGAACTGTACTCGCCGGTGACCGGCGAGGTCACCGAGGTCAACACGGCCTTGAAGGACAAACCGGAAAACGTCAACAAGGATCCGCACGGCAGCTGGATGATCGCCGTCAAGCTGGCCAACGCCGGCGAAGCCGGCGCGCTGCTCGATGCGACCGCGTATCAAGACCTGGTGAAATGAGCCCTTCTGTCTTCGACTTCGAGCCCTTTCAGTCCCGCCACATCGGTCCCGACGAAGCCGAACGCGACGCCATGTTGAACCTCATCGGCGCGCCCTCGATCGACGCGCTCGTCGATGAAGCCATCCCGGAACGGATTCGGCTCGGGAAGCCTTTGAACTTGCCGGTGGGCCAGGGCGAGCATCAGTTCCTGCGCGACCTTCGGGCGATCGCCTCGCGCAACCGGATCTTCCGTTCGTTCATCGGTCTCGGCTACTACGACTGCATCACGCCAAGCGTCATCCGCCGAAACGTCCTCGAGAACCCTGGGTGGTACACGCCCTACACACCGTATCAGGCTGAAATCGCTCAAGGTCGCCTCGAGGCGCTCCTCAACTTTCAAACGATGGTAAGGGATCTCACTGGGATGGAGGTCGCCAACGCGTCGCTGCTCGACGAGGCCACCGCTGCGGCCGAAGCGATGACGATGCTCTATCGCGTACAGTCCAAGCGCGTTGGCGCGGGCGCCGGACGGCCCCGGTTTCTGGTAGGCGATTCGTGCTACCCGCAGACGCTCGAGGTTCTCAAAGCCCGGGCGGAACCGTTGGACATCGAAATTGTGATGATGCCGAGCCTTGGCCCGAATGACGCGCGGTTCGACGACCGAGTCTTCGGGGCGCTCGTACAGACCCCGGATGAGGCCGGACGCGTCCACGACCTGCGCGGGTTCATCGCGCGCGCGAAACACGCGGGGGTTCTTGTCGCAGTCGGAACCGACTTATTGAGTCTGGTGCTCTTGGCGCCTCCGGGCGAGCTTGGCGCCGACGTCGTCTACGGCAACTCGCAACGATTCGGCGTGCCCCTCGGATATGGCGGTCCGCACGCGGCGTTCTTCGCCACGCTCGAGAAGCACGTGCGTCAGGCGCCGGGGCGCATCATCGGGGTGTCGATCGACTCGCACGGGAATACCGTTTACCGCATGGCGCTACAAACGCGCGAGCAGCACATCCGGCGGGAGAAAGCGACGTCGAACATCTGCACGGCTGAGGCCCTTCTCGCCAACATCGCCGGGCTCTACGCGGTGTACCACGGACCGAAGGGGTTGACCCGAATCGCGAAGCGGGTCCACGCCTATGCCAAGCTTCTCGAGTGCGAGATCGCCAAGCTGGGGTTCCCGCAGGTCAACGCCCAGTACTTCGACACGCCGCGATTCGACGTCCCCGGTGGTGCAGCGTCTGTGAGTCGGATTCGAGAGGCAGCGCTCGCGTCAAACATCAACCTCGGCTTCCGGCAGGATCACAGCATCTCGGTGGCGCTCGACGAGACCGTCGATCGCGACGACATTCGAGCCATCGTCGGCGCGTTCGCCGCGGGCGCGAACAGGCCGGCGCCGACCGTCATCGACACCGCTCCACTCGAACAGGGCGCTGCTGATCTGGCGTTTCCGGAGAATCTGAGCAGAATCTCGTCCTTTCTCGACCATCCCGTTTTCAACAGGTACCACTCCGAGACCGAGATGATGCGGTATATCCGGGGGCTCGAGCGAAAGGACATCGGCCTCGATACGTCGATGATCCCCCTTGGATCGTGCACGATGAAGCTCAACGCGGCATCGGAGATGCTGCCGATCACCTGGCCGGAGTTCAGCAAGCTGCACCCCTTCGCGCCCGTCGATCAAGCGGAGGGATACGCGCACGTCTTTCGCGAGCTCGAATCGGCGTTGTCCGAGATCACGGGGTTCGCCGGCGTGTCGCTCCAGCCGAATTCAGGCGCCCAAGGCGAGTTCGCGGGCCTCATGGTCATCCGGGCGTACTTTCGCGACCGGGGGGAAGGCGAACGTGACGTCTGTCTGATCCCGGCATCTGCCCACGGCACGAACCCGGCCAGTGCGGTCATGGCCGGCATGCGCGTCGTCGTCGTGGCGAGCACCGCGGACGGCAATATCGACGTGGAGGATCTGACGAGGAAGGCCGATGAGCACGGCGACCACCTCGCCGCGTTGATGGTGACCTACCCGTCGACCCATGGCGTATTCGAGGAGACGATTCAGGACGTCTGCGCCATCGTTCATAAGCGCGGCGGGCAGGTGTACATGGATGGCGCCAATATGAACGCGCAAGTCGGGTTGACCAGCCCTGCGCTTATCGGGGCGGATGTCTGCCACATCAATCTGCACAAGACGTTCAGCATCCCGCATGGCGGCGGTGGTCCTGGCATGGGGCCGATCGGCGTCGCGGCGCACCTGCTCCCCTATCTGCCCGGCCATCCGATCGTCAAGACAGGCGGCGACCGTGCCATCCATGCCGTGTCGGCCGCCCCATGGGGCAGCGCCAGCATTTTGTTGATTTCCTATGGCTACATGCGAATGCTCGGCCGGGACGGCATGACGGACGCGACGCGCTTTGCCATTCTGAACGCGAACTATATCAAGTCACGCCTGCAGCCGCATTTTCCGGTGCTGTACGCGCGGAAGAACGGCCGTGTCGCGCATGAGATGATCTTCGACCTACGCCCGCTGAAGCAGGCGAGCGGAGCGATGCGGAGCGGAGGAGGCCCGGCGGCTGCGGGAATCGACGAGCTGGATGTCGCCAAGCGTTTGATGGATTACGGGTTCCACGCACCGACCGTGTCGTTTCCAGTCGCCGGGACAGTCATGGTCGAGCCGACGGAGAGCGAGTCCAAGGACGAGCTCGATCGTTTCTGCGACGCGATGATTTCGATCCGGGCTGAGATCCAGGCAGTGATCGACGGCAAGGCCGATCCCGCCGACAACGTCCTCAAGAACGCGCCCCACACGGCCTCTGCCGTCGCGGCCGACGATTGGAACCGCCCGTACTCGCGCGAGCAGGCGGCGTTCCCGCTCCCGTTCGTCCGCGCGCACAAGCACTGGCCGAGCGTGGGACGCATCGACAACGCATACGGCGATCGCAACCTGATGTGCTCGTGCCCGGCAGTCGCTGAATACGTGTGAGGCGATGACGCCCCGCTCGGGCGTGACAGGCGTTCGTTCGGCATAGCCGCTGCCGTTTTCACGCGCCCCAGACAGTTTTTTGAGCGACCTCGCGCAGCGCCTGCGCGCCGTGCGCCCTTTCTCGCAAGCCGTCCAGCAAGGCGCGCGTGACAGGTCCCGGAGCGCCCGTTCCGATCGTCTTTTCGTCCACTCGTACGATCGGGACGACTTCTCGCGTCGTGCTGGTCAAGAATGCCTCGTCGGCGCCAAAGAGATCCCCGTCGCGCATGACCTGCTCGCGCACGGGAATGCCGTGCTCCGCGCCGACTTCGAAAAGGAACCCTCGCGTGATGCCTGCCAGGAGCCCCGCATCGATTGGCGGCGTCAAGGCGGCGCCGTCCCTGACGATGAACAGGTTCGACTGCGTGCATTCCGCCAACTCGCCCCTGTAGTTGCGCATGATGGCCTCGAACCCGCCGCGCTTGAAGGCTTCCTGCATCGCGAGCGCGTTGTTCAACAGGTTGTTCGATTTGATCAGCGGACTGACAGAGCCGGGGTGATTTCGAACGACGTCAACGAGCGCCACCGTCACGCCTCGCTCGAACACCTCGCGCGGCGGGGCGAGATGCGGCTTGACGATGACGACGATGGATGGCGTGGGGCAGGCGGCCGGCTCGTAGGTGAGCTCGCCCTGGCCGCGTGTGATCAGAATGCGAAGGTACGCTTCCCGCTCCGGTCCGGTGCCGAGACCCGCGACGCGCATCGTCTCCCGGAAACGTTCGTCGATTTGTGCATCGGAGAGAGGCACATCGAGCGACAGCATGGCCGCCGACGCGCGCAGACGCCGCATATGCCGGTCGAAGAGAAACGGCTGGCCGTTGTAGGTTCTGAGCGTCTCGTAGACGCCCTCGCCGTACAGGAAGCCGTGGTCGAACACCGAGATCACCGCGTGATCTTGATCGAACACGCGCCCGTTGACGTTGACCGTCGCTGCCATAGAGATGAAGCGTAATGCCTGTGCTATTCTCGGCGCAACATGCGCGTCCTGAACTCAGCGCAAATGCGCGACGCGGATCGGCGCACCATCGAAGACATCGGCATCGCGTCGCTCGTCCTCATGGAGAACGCCGGACGCCAGGCCGTCGCCGCGATGGAAGCGATGTACACGGATCTGGCGGAACGCCATGTCGGCGTGTTGTGCGGCCGCGGCAACAATGGAGGCGATGGATTCGTCGTCGCGCGGACGCTGGCGCAGCGCGGCATTGCCGTGTCGGTCTTTCTGATTGGCCGCGTCGCCGAGGTCCGTGGCGACGCGCGGACGAACCTCGACATCCTCGGACGCCTGGGCATCTCGGTCGCCGAGATCGACGACAGCCAGGCGTGGGAGCTTCATTTCTCGGAGTTCAGCGGTTGCACGCTCGTCGTCGACGCGATTTTCGGCACCGGCCTGAACGCTCCCGTGGCCGGCCTCATCGAGTCCGTGATCACGGACGTCAACGCATCCGGCATTCCGGTCGTGGCTATCGACCTGCCGTCGGGCCTGTCGGCCGACTCTCACGAGCCGATCGGGCCCTCGATCGAAGCCGAGCTGACCGTTACGCTCGCCGCGCCGAAGCTGCCGCTCGTGCTGCCGCCGGGCGAGATGCGCTCGGGCGACATCGTGATCGCGGACATCGGCATTCCCGCCGAGGTCATCGACGCAGTCGACGGTCCCCGCGTTAACCTGCTGACGCGGGCGGCGAGCGAGCGGCTGATCACCCCGCGGGCCGCCGACAGCCACAAGGGCGATTATGGGCACGTTCTCGTCGTGGCGGGCTCGAAAGGCAAGACCGGCGCCGCGCATTTGTGCGCCCTCGGCGCTCTGCGCTCGGGCGCCGGGCTCGTCACGGTCGCGACGCCGGCGAGCTGCCTGAGCATCGTGGCCAGCCTCGGCGCCGAGTACATGACCGAAGCGCTCGACGAAGCCGTGAACGGGCTCGACCCCGACGGCATCGATCGCTTGCTCGAGATCGCTCGCGACGTGATCGCCATCGGGCCGGGGCTGGGCCAGGCCGACGCCACTCGCCACTTCATCAGGCAGCTCGTCGATCGCGCAACCATGCCACTCGTGATTGACGCGGACGGCCTCAACGCGTTCGCCGGGGATCCCGACCGTTTGTCCGGGCGCGAGGGGCGCGATGTGATTATCACGCCGCACCCCGGCGAGATGGCGAGGCTCGTTGGCATGTCGACCGACGAGGTGCAGGCCAGCCGCGTCGAAATTGCGCGCAACTTCGCCGTCGCGCATCACGCGTACGTCGTGTTGAAGGGACATCGCACGCTCATCGCAACGCCGGACGAGCGCGTGTTCATCAACCCGACAGGGAATCCGGGGATGGCCACCGGCGGCACCGGCGATGTCTTGACCGGCATGGTTGCCGCGTGGCTGGCGCAGCTGCTCGACGCTGAAGCCGCCTGCCGGCTGGCCGTGTACCTCCACGGCATGGCCGGCGATCTCGCAGAGGCTGATCGGAGCGAAGTCTCGCTGACGGCAAGCGACCTCGCCGGCCACATCGGAGACGCCGTCCTCGACCTCACCGCGAAGCGCAAGGTGGTCGAGAAGTCGTCGAGCTGAGGTCCGGGGGGAGGGCCCCCCCGGAGCAATCGTTGCTTACGTTGACCACGCATTCAGAGGACGAAACGGCGGCGGCGGCGCGCAGCCTCGGCACCACGCTTGGCCCCGGTGACGTAGTCCTGCTCTACGGTGAGTTGGGAGCGGGGAAGACCGCGTTCACGCGCGGCCTCGCAGAGGGGCTGGGCGCCCAGGGCACCGATGTCAGCAGCCCGACGTTCACGCTGGTCCACGAGTACCGCGGAGGGCGCGTGCCGCTCGTGCACGTCGACCTGTATCGATTGGACAACCCGCGCGAGATCGACGATCTGGGCCTCGAGGAGATTGCCGCCGGGGCCGTGCTCGCGGTCGAATGGGCCGAAAAATTCCCTCAGCGGCCGCGCAACGCGATCATCGTCCGCATCGAGGCGGGAGACGACGACACGCGCCTTCTGACCATCACTCGGATCGATAGTTCGGCGCTTCCTTCGTAATCGCGACGTCGTGCACGTGACCCTCCCGGACACCCGCGGGCGTCACGCGAATCAACTTGGCGTCGCGCTGGAGCGCCGAGATGTTCCCCGCGCCGCAGTAACCCATGCCGGCGCGGAGGCCGCCGACCAGCTGGTGCACCATCGCCGCGACGCTGCCCTTGTGTGCCACGCGCCCCTCGATCCCCTCCGGCACCAGCTTGTCGCTGCCGCCGGGCGCGTCGAGATCGAACTCGTCCTGAAAGTAGCGGTCGCGGCTGCCGCGCCGCATCGCGGCAATGGAGCCCATGCCGCGGTATTCCTTGAAGCTGCGCCCCTGGTAGAGAATCAGCTCGCCCGGGCTTTCATCCGTGCCGGCGAACAGGTTCCCGATCATCGTCGTACTGGCGCCGACGGCGATCGCCTTCGTGATGTCGCCGGAAAAACGAATGCCGCCGTCCGCGATGATCGGCACGTCGTGAACGGCGGCCGCGCGGGCGCAGTCCATGACCGCGGTGATCATCGGCACGCCGATGCCGGCAATGATGCGCGTCGTGCAGATGGAACCCGCGCCGATGCCCACCTTGACGGCATCCACGCCGAGCGCGACGAGCGCGTCCGTCGCTTCGGCGGTCGCGACATTACCGGCGACGAGATCGACGTCGGGGAACCGCCGCCTCAGCGTCCTGACCATGTCGAGCACGTTCTGCGAGTGGCCGTGCGCCGTGTCGACGACGACCACGTCGACGTTGGCTGCGACGAGCGCCTCGGCCCGCTCGACGGTATCCCGGGCGATGCCGACCGCCGCGCCGCATCGCAGGCGTCCGAGCGAATCCTTCGATGCGTTGGGGTATTTCACCGCCTTCTGGATGTCCTTGACGGTGATCAATCCCTTCAACCGGAACTGACTGTCCACGACGAGGAGCTTCTCGACTTTGTGCCGATGCAGGATCTCGCGCGCCGCGTCGAGCGTCGTGCCGACGGGCACGGTGAACAGCGGCTCGCGCGTCATCACCTCGGCGATGGATCGGCTGATGTTGGTCTCGAAGCGCAGGTCACGGTTCGTCAGAATCCCGCACAGCCGCCCCTCCTTGCTCCCGTCGTCGGTGATGGGCACGCCGGAGATCCGGTATTTCTTCATCAGCTCGAGCGCTTCGTAGATCCGGTGTTCCGGGGAGAGCGTGATGGGATTCACGATCATGCCGCTCTCGGATCGCTTGACCCGGTCGACTTCGGAGGCTTGCTCTTCGATCGAGAGATTCTTGTGAACGACACCGAGCCCGCCCTGCTGAGCCATCGCGATAGCGAGTCGTGATTCGGTGACGGTGTCCATGGCGGCGCTGACGAGCGGGACGGCGAGACGGATTCGCCGCGTCAGCCGCGTGCTGATATCCACCTCGGTCGGCACGACGTCCGAGTGCCGGGGCACCAGCAGGACGTCATCGAAGGTGAGCGCGGTAGCGATCTCGGATCCGGTGCCCGGCAACGTGGGCGTGACTTCGGTCTTCAGCATCAAACCGCCGCTCCGTGGCACTTCTTGTACTTCTTGCCGCTGCCGCATGGGCAGGGATCGTTCCGGCCGACTTTCGGCTCGTCGCGGCGAACCTGCTTGATTTTCGCATCGTCGCCGCCAACCCGGGCCGGCTGCTGCGCTTGGCGCCGAGGGCCGAACGGACTCGCCGGGGGCGGCGCGGCGACGGCAGCCCCGGCAAATGCCGACGGCACCGCTTCGGCTCCGCCGGTCAGAATGAGCGGCGAACGGGCCCGCTTGACCGGTCGCGGCGGCGGCTCATCGCCGAGCACCGGACGCAGCCACCACAAGTACCGGACGATCTCCTCGTCCACTCGCTCCTTCATCCCCTGAAAGAGGCTGAAGCTTTCCTTTTTGTACTCGACCAACGGATCGCGCTGGCCGTAACCGCGCAGACCGATCCCTTCCTTGAGGTGGTCGAGGCTGTAGAGGTGATCCTTCCACTGCTGATCGACGATCTGCAGCATGATGTCGCGCTCAACGCGCTGGAGAATCTCGCGGCCGACCAGCTTTTCCTTCTCCTCGTAGGACGCCAGGATCCGGTGCCAGAGGAGATCGCGAATCTCGTCCGAAGACAAGTCGTCGAACACGAGCTCCACGGTGTCGATGCCGAACACGCGGTTGACTTCACGCCTGAGCGCCTCGAGATCCCATTCCTCAAAATCGGCGGAGCGCGGGGCATACGTCTCGACCATCGAGTCGAGGATGTCTTCCGCGAGATCCATCAGGTACTCACGCGTATCGAGAACAGCCTCGTCGTCGTTCTCGTCCTTCAGCCGGATGTGCCCCTCGAGAATCTGGCGGCGCAAGGCATACACGTTCTCGCGCTGCTTGTTCATCACATCGTCGTACTCGAGCAGATGTTTGCGGACCGAGAAGTTCTGCGACTCGACTTGTTTCTGCGCGCGCTCGATCGCCTTCGTCACCATGCCGTGCTCGATCGGCACGCCCTCCTCCATGCCGAGCCGCTGCATGAGGCCCGAAATACGGTCCGACCCGAAAATGCGCATCAGGTCGTCCTGCAGCGAGAGATAGAAGCGGGAGGCGCCCGGATCGCCCTGGCGTCCAGCGCGGCCGCGCAACTGGTTGTCGATGCGCCGGGCCTCGTGCCGCTCTGTCGCAACAATATGCAGGCCCGCGAGAGCGACGACTTCCTCGTGCTCGGCGTCGCAGAGGCGCTTGAAATGCTCGTAGATCCGGGAGTACTCCGCTTTCGGCACGCGGTAGAAGCCGTCGAGGTGGTAGAAGTAGACGTACTGCTCGTCCTCGAGGAACCTCTCTTCGCCTTTCGGGAGGCGCTCGGCGATCTGCTCCGCGAGGCATTGCTGCCGCGCCATGAACTCGGCGTTGCCGCCCAATAGAATATCGGTCCCGCGGCCGGCCATATTCGTCGCGATCGTCACGGCGCCCTTGCGGCCCGCCTGAGCGACGAATTCCGCTTCCTGCGCGTGGTACTTGGCGTTCAGCACGACGTGTTTGTCGACCCCTCCGCCCGTGGTGGTGCCGCGCTTGAGGCCTCGACGGTCGAGCATTCCCGACAGCTTTTCCGACTTCTCGATGGAGACCGTGCCGACGAGCACCGGGCGGCCTTTTTGATGCTCCTCCAGAATCTCGTTCACGATGGCGTCCCACTTCTCGGCCTCGGTGCGGTAGACGAGATCCGGGTGCTCGACGCGCCTGAGCGTGCGATTCGGCGGGATAACGACCACGTCCAGGTTGTAGATTTTGGCGAACTCTTCGGCTTCCGTATCCGCCGTACCGGTCATCCCCGCGAGCTTCTTGTACTTGCGGAAGTAATTCTGGAACGTGACGGTGGCGAGCGTCTGATTCTCGCGCTCGATCTTGACTCTTTCTTTAGCCTCGACCGCCTGGTGGAGGCCATCGCTCCACCGGCGGCCGGGCATCAGGCGGCCGGTGAATTCATCGACGATGATGATCTCGCCGTCCTTGTTCATATAGTCCACGTCCCGATGGAACAGGACGTGGGCCCGGAGCGCCTGATTGATGTGGTGGAGCAGCGGCATGTTCGCCGGGTCGTACAGCCCGCCCGGCTGCAGACGGTGAGCAAGGAGCTGTTCCGCCTTCGCCATGCCGCTCTCGGTGAGGGTGACCGTCTTGTGCTTCTCGTCTTTGATGTAGTCGCCCGTCGCCTCGAGCGCCTCACGATCCTCCGCTTTCGTGTCGCCGCGGGTGACTGCGCCCATTTTGAGGCGCGGAATGATCCGATCGACCTCGTAGTACAGGTCGGTCGACTCTTCGGCCGGACCCGAGATGATCAGCGGCGTCCGCGCTTCATCGATCAGGATGCTGTCCACCTCGTCGACGATCGCGAAGTTGTGCCCGCGCTGCACGTAGTGCGCGAGCTCGAACTTCATGTTGTCGCGCAGGTAATCGAACCCGAACTCGTTGTTGGTGCCGTAGGTAATGTCCGCCGCGTACGCGACCTGGCGCTCGGGATCGATGAGCTCGTGCTGAATCACGCCCACCGAGAGGCCCAGGAATCGGTAAATCTTGCCCATCCACTCGGAGTCGCGGCGGGCCAGGTAGTCGTTGACCGTGACGACGTGGACGCCCTTGCCTTCGAGGGCATTGAGATATGCGGGGAGCGTGGCCACGAGCGTTTTGCCTTCACCGGTCTTCATTTCGGCGATCTTGCCCTTGTGGAGAACGGCGCCGCCGATGAGCTGGACGTCGAAGTGCCGCATGTTCAGCGCGCGCCGGCCGGCCTCTCGAACGACGGCGAAGGCTTCGACGAGCAGGTCGTCGAGCGTCTCGCCGTTGGCGAGGCGCTGTTTGAACTCGACGGTCTTCCCGCGCAAATGCTCGTCCGAGAGCGCCACGATCGCCGGCTCGAGCGCAGATATCTGCGCGACGAGCGGGCGCAGGCGCTTCAATTCACGTTCGTTTTGGGTACCGACGACTTTGGCGAGAAGGGTATCGAGCATCTACAGCAGTGGCGATTCCGGGGGTAAGGGACCTCCGGGGTGGCAAAGTCCAATGCTATCCGATAATTGTAGCAGACTGTCGGGACGAGACATCGATTCGGGGCTTCAACTGGCGCGCCGAAAGGACGTTCATGGAAAACCGCGCGCGTCCTGACAGCTCGCGGAACTCCTGAATCTCTGGCGTCAGTGCGCGGGGGCTGGCTGCGCGAGGAGCTGCAACGGGTTGATCAGTTTCCCGTTGACGAGAATCTCGTAATGGAGATGAGAGCCGGTCGCGCGACCGGTCGAACCGACATACCCGATGATGTCGCCCCGCTTGACCGGCTGGCCGGGTCTCACGGCAAATGCGCTCAAGTGACCGTATCTGGTCGCGAGCCCAAACCCGTGCCGAAGGACGACGAGATTCCCGTAGTCGCCCGAGTACGATGCGGACTCCACCGATCCGTCGGCGGTTGCCAGGATCGGCTGCCCCTTGTCCGTCGAGATATCGATACCCTGGTGAAAAGCGGGCTCGCCGCTGAACGGATCGCTTCTTCCGCCAAAAGAGCCGGTGAGCCACCCTTGAGTCGGCCACAGCGACGGCGTCGCCGACGCGAGCGCCTGGCGACGCTCGACGTCGCGGCGCACGAAGCGCAGACGGCTGTCGAGCCCGTTGAGCAGATCGCGCAGCACACCGAACGTATCCTCTGGAGAAAAAAACGGCGCTTTGGCGATTTCGGACACCGCGGCGTTCGGCTCGAGATTACCGCCGCTTGCGCGCGCTTTCACGAGTGCGGGGAGTTTCTGCATGGCGCGCGCCTGGGCGGGATCCAATCTCGCGCGCGCCCCCAGGTCCGTGATGACGTTCTCGAGCGACTGAATCTGACCGGCGAGCTCTCCGGTTGCCGCCCGATAACTGCTGTTTTCGACGCCAAGCGCCGCGTTGGAGGTCCGCAGCTCATCGATTTCCGCCTTGGCGCTCCAGCGCGCTCCAAGGCCGACGAGAACGGGCAGCATCAGGACGCCAGCGACGATCGCGAGCGTCGGCTCCAGGCTGAGGGTGATCCGGCGAACGACCCCGCTCGTTCGGTCGGCAATGACTATCGTGTAACGGCGCGCGCGCATAGTCCCGAATGAAGCTCCTGACGCTATCGACTTGCGACGAAAGGGGATGAATGCGCAACCACCCGCATTCTGGGAAGCGTTTGCACTCTATCACAGGGCTTTCGGCATCCCAAGCAAAGAAGTCCACAGGCGAACAATTGGCGAAACGTGGCGCCTCGCGAAGCAGGAAGGGGTCGCAAAGCAAGAAATCACCGCGAAGGCGAGGTCGTCTCGCGGTTTCCCGCCGTGCGTTCCTTGGGAGGGCGGCAGGCGCGAGCACTGTCATCGGAACCGGGCTGTTGAGCCCCGACGTGCTCTTGGCGCGTGATGATGAACATCGCCATGAGGCCGGAAGGCCCA
>DATKHR010000319.1:0-3030 GCA_035510155.1 Vicinamibacterales bacterium | reverse complement strand
CAGCTCGGTCGGCGTGGTGCCCTTTTCGCGCCAGGCTTCCATCGCGCCGATGGTATCGAACGTATTCGGGCCGTCCCCACCGCGGCAGTGGGCCATGCCCGGCACCATGAACAGCTGGACGAAGTCGCTCTGGTTGCCCATCTTCTTCGTCAGGTTCTCGTAGTACAGCACCGTGTTCTCGGGGGTGATCCCCGTGTCGCTCCAGCCGGCATAGAGCATGAGCTTGCCGCCGTGAGCGTTGAACTTGCTCAGGTCTGGGTCAACGGCGTCGACGAAGCCCACCTTGCTGTTGATGATCGGCATATCGCGGTCCAGGTCGAACGTGTGCCAGTCGTAGTCGGCGTTCTGGAATCCCCAGATGCGCACCGTGTCGTATCCTCCACCTGGCTCGGTCGTTGCGCCTCGCAGCGGTGGCAGCGGATTGCCGAGCGCCTGGCCCGAGAAGATCAGCTCGCCTCGGCTGTTCTTCGTGCCGCCGTAGTACGCCTCCACGGTTTTCAGTTGTGGAGCCGTCAGGCAACTCTCGGACTCTGCGCCGCGGGGGCACGCGAGTCTCTTGAAATCGAACGTGCACGCGCGCGGGTTAGTCAGGAACCCCTCGTGCAGTGTGTCGCACGCCTTCAGCACCGCGTTGGTCACCATCTGCGCCGTCGCCGGCGAAATCTGCCCTTCTGGATGCCGGGCCAGCTCGATGCTGCGCGCGACGCCCGCCGTGTGCATCTGGATATGCCGGTTTGCCCGCGCGCCGGCAATGACTCCGTCAAAGTCTTCCGGATAGCGCTGCGCGCTCATGACGCCCTGTCGGCCACCCGTCGAGCATCCTTTGTAATACGAGAACTGCTGCGCGCGGCCGTAGAACTGCGAGATCAACGTCTTGGACGTGACCGTCATCTCGTGCATGGCGCGATACGCGAAATCGACGATCTTCTCCGGGTGCCCGAGCGCGAACATCCCATTGGGGCCGTCGGCCTCCGAGTGCCCCGTGTCATTTCCGGCGGTTGCGTAGCCGAGCCGCAGCGCGTTCTGCATCTCGCCGAAGCCTTGAATGGACCCGCCGAAGCCGCCGTTCCCGACTGCCATGAACCGCCCATTCCACGTCGTCGTCGGCAGCCAGAGCTCGGCGTTGATCTTCGAATCGGAGGTCGGCGTCAGCAGGAGCCGCACGCGACAGTATTCGGGCAGCGGCGGAGGACCAGGCGGGGGAGGCCCGATTGGCGCCGCGCGTCCCGTCCCGTTCCCCGGGGCACCTGTCGGGACACCGCGTCCCCCGCGACCGGTGGGGGGAGGTTGCGGCGTGACGACTTCCGCCCCTGCAATGGTGACATTTGGAATCGCCGCCGATCGCAGGCTGTCACAATTCGAGGTGGCTGCCGCCGAGGGAGTTATGACGATCAGAAAAGGCCCGATGACTCCAATGAGAGCGCTGAGTTTCAGGTTCATGGACGGAGCCCTCCCGGCTTGATCGGAGACGAGCGGTCGCGACGTCATTATGCCCGACCGTATCGTGTCGCAGTATACGACGCCTGATCGCCGAGGTCGGGCTCACACCACGGAGAGCGACTGAGCGGCCCGCCCGGCGAACTGACTGTGATACATCTCCGCGTACCGTCCCTTCGCCGCGAGCAGTTCGTGGTGCGTCCCCTTCTCGACGATCTGACCGTGTTCCATCATCAGAATCACGTCTGCGTTGCGAATCGTTGACAGCCGGTGGGCGATGACGAACGTCGTCCTCCCGCGCATCAGCTCGGCCATTGCACGCTGTATGAGGACTTCCGTTCGCGTATCTACGCTGCTCGTGGCCTCGTCGAGAATCAGGATCGCCGGATCGGCGAGGAATGCACGCGCGATCGTCAGCAGCTGTTTCTGTCCTTCGGACAGGTTGTTGCCAATTTCGTTGATTTGCGTGTCGTAGTTGTCCGGCAGCGTCCGGATGAAGTGGTCGGCCTGCGCCGCCTTCGCGGCTTTCACGATGGCGTCTTCTCCCACGCCTTCTCCGCCGCGGTTCGCGCTCTCGCGCCCGTACGCAATGTTCTCGCGAATTGTGCCCGAGAACAGCCACGTGTCCTGGAGCACCATGCCGAACGTGCGCCGCAACGAACTCCTTCTGACGTCCCGGATGTCCAGGCCGTCCACACGGATGGCTCCACTGTCGACGTCGTAAAAGCGCATCAGCAGATTGACGAGCGTCGTTTTGCCAGCGCCGGTGGGGCCAACGATCGCGATCATCCGACCCGGCGCGATGTCCAGCGACATATCGTCGATGAGGGGGATCGTTTCTTTGTACCTGAAACTCACATCATCGAACTGCACGGCGCCGCGCGGCGTGGCAATCACCTTCGCGCTCTCCGAGTCCCGCGCTTCTTCCGGCTCGTCCAGCAGTTCGAACACGCGCTCGGCCGACACAATCGTCAGCTGAATCATGTTCGCGATGCCGCTCAACTGCGTGATGGGCATCGAGAACTGACGGCCGTACTGAATGAACGCTTGGACGTCGCCGATGGCAATCATCCCGCGTGTCACGAGCAGGCCGCCGATCACTGCGACGAACACGTACCCGAGGTTTCCAACGAACATCATCGTCGGCATGATGATGCCGGTCACGAACTGGGCGCGCCACGCGCCGTCGTAGTAGTTCTCGTTCAGCTCATCGAACTTCACCGCCGACTTTCCTTCATGACCGAACGCCACGACAACCGGATGGCCGCTGAACATCTCCGCCACGTGGCCGTTCAGCGCGCCAAGCGCCATCTGCTGCTTCATGAAGAACTTCTGCGACCGCTTCGCAATGCGCGCGACCACGACGATACTGAGCGGCAGCGTCAAGATGATCACGATCGTCAGAATCCAGCTGATCGTGAGCATCATGATGATGACCCCGATGAGCATCAGCGCCGACGTCAGCAGCTGCGTCAGGTTCTGCTGGAGGGTCCCGCTGATGCTGTCCAGGTCGTTCACCGCGCGGCTCATCACCTCACCGCTCGGCCTCGAATCGAAGAACTTCAACGGCAACCGGTCGAACTTTGCCTCGAC
>DATKHR010000318.1:0-54810 GCA_035510155.1 Vicinamibacterales bacterium | reverse complement strand
ACCGCACGAAGCCCGGCAATTGCGCCGGCGGCGCGCTGGAGCTTCGTGCACGCGGCGACCGCCGTCGTGTTCGAGCCGTTCGAGTCGAGCATGACGGACACGCGCATCGGACCGAAGAATGCCTTGCGCGCGGCGGCCAGGAGCCGCTCCCCCGCGGCCATGTCGGTGCCGCCGATGAAGATGGCGGTATTGTGCAGGTCCTTCAGGCCGCGGGTGAAGATGGCGCCGTGCACGAGGTCGCGGACCGCGTCCTCGGTCACGGCGCCGTAACTCAGCACCTCGTCCGCGCCGCCATCGAGCGCGACAATCCGGTCGAAGGCGCTCGGGTGCCGGGCGCTGTCGAGATGCAGGAGCAGCTTCCGCACTGCTCCGAGTCTACTTCGGGCTGTAGGGATGCTTCGCGGTCTTCGAGCCGGAGAGCACCTCGTCTACCGACGGCTTCTTGGCCATCGCCCGCTGAATCGCCTCTTTGGTCGCCTGATAGTTGTAGTCGTAGATTTTCTTGTCGTCGCTGGCCTCCCAATGGATGAACACGCCGGCCATGACGCAGTAGTCGTCGGCTTTGTCCTTCGGGATCACGCCGGCGGCGACCGAATCGACGACGGCACGCGCCACGGCCGCCTGCGCGGGGCCGAACATCTGGACGGCCTGCTTGGCGCCTTTGATCGTGACCTTGTTGAAGAGGATCGTGTCGGGCTTGGCGGGAAGGTTGGGCGCAACGACCGCGAGGAGCGTCGTGAAGCCGTCCTTGTTGTTCGTGAGGGCGTGGCAGAACGCCGTGCCGGCGGGACCCGTCTTCGAGCCAATGATCAAATCGATGTGCGCGACCTCGTTACCGTCACCAACCAGGGATTCGCCGAGAAAATAGTCCGCCATGTCGAACAACTCCCTTCGTAAGAGTGAATCGCCTCGGTTCACACGTCCATGATCTCGATGACCTGCCGCAGATTCTCAACCGGATCCCGGCCCGGCGTGGGCCGGAATTCGTGTGCGATGTAGCCCGCGAACCCGAGCTCCGCGATGGTGCTCGCGATGAACCGGTAATTGAGCTCCTGCGTGCCGTCGGGCTCGTGCCGTCCCGGCACGCCCGCGGCGTGAAAGTGCCCGATCCACGGGAAGTAGCGCCGGATGTTCGCGCAGACGTCCCCCTCCATGATCTGCACGTGGTAGATGTCGAAGAGGATTCTGACCCGGGGCGAGTTGACGCGCCGGCAGACTTCCGCGCCCCATTCGAGGTGATCGAAGATGGCATCGGCGCGCCCGAACTCGGGATCGGTGTACTTGCTGTTGACGACCTCGATACAGATCGTCACGCCTTTGTCTTCCGCGCGCGCCTTGACGCGGTTGAGGAGCGCCGTACAGTGCTCCCGGCCTTCCTCGTCGCTCATCCCCCGCCGCTCGCCGCCAACCGTGATGATGTTCGGCCATCCGTTCGAGGCGCACAGCTCGATTTCGTCGTGCATCGACTTCTCGATGGCGTCGTGAAGCGCGGGTCGAATCAAGCCATCTCGGATCGTCACCCCCATCGCCGGCGCCATCGTGCAGACGAGACCATGCTTCTTGAGCGTCGGCCAATCCTGCGGCCCGACGAGGTCGAAACCGTAGAAGCCGGCGCGCGCGGCCTCACGGCACATGTCGTCGAACGTCAGCGTCGAGCCCGCGCCGAAGTTGAAGCGCATGAGCACCTGCTTGATGCGCCCTTTCCGAGCCGCGAGGGCCGGTGGCGCCGGCGCCGAGGCTCCAGGCGGTTCGGCGCGCACCGCTGCAGCGGCGCCCACCGCCGCGACACCGGTCAGAAAATCTCGCCGTTTCATTCCGGATTCTCCGGCACGTCCCGCACGTCTGCCCGGATCATTGATGCAGAGCGTAGACAAACAGCGCGCTGCCCGCGGAAATCGCCACGTACTGCCGGCCGTTGACCGCGTACGACATCGGTCCCGCCGACACCTGGCCGCCGACGCTTCCTCTCCACAGCTCGGCCCCGGTGCGCGCATCGAGCGCGAAGAAGTAGCCTTCGCGGCCGCCGGCAAACACGAGATCGCTCGCCGTCGCCAGCACGCCACTGTCGGTGACGTCGGCCATCTTGAACTGCCACTTCAGTTCGCCCGATTTCGGATCGAACGCTTGAATCGCGCCCCAGCCTTCCTGCGGCGTTCGCTGGTTGATATTGCCGGGGCCGGTCCTGAGCGCGGGGACCGTCATCGTCGGAAAGCGTCCCGTGTACTGGTTTCCTTCCTTGTACTGGACGTCGCCTTTGGTATAGGTCGAGTACGTGTCCATCCAGGTTGGGATGTAGAACAGACCCGTGCGCGGGCTGTAAGACGGCGAGTACCAGTTGGTCGCGCCCTGATTGTTCGGATAGACGAGCGTGCCCTCGGGCGTCGCGTTGAGCGTGCGCTTCGGGCGGCCTTTCTCGTCGATCCCTTCGGCCCAGTTCACGCGGACGAACGGCTTGCCCTGCAGGAACTCCCCCGTCGAGCGATCGAGGACGTACCAAAAGCCGTTGCGATTGGCCGAGAGCATCACCTTGCGCGGCCGTCCCTTCCATTCCATGTCGGCAAGGACGGGAACCTGTGTCGCGTCGTAATCGAATTCGTCATGCGGCGTGAACTGATAGTGCCACTTCAGCACGCCGGTGTCCGGATCGAGCGCAACGACTGAATCGGTGTACAGGTTGTCGCCCGGGCGAGGGTCGGCGTTCCAGTCGGGCCCGGGATTGCCGACGCCCCAGTAGGTCAGGTTCAAATCCGGGTCGTAGGAGCCCGTGACCCAGATCGACCCGCCGCCGTGCTCCCATGCGTTGCTGCCGGCCGGCCACGACTCGAATCCGGGCTGGCCGGGGCCGGGCACGGTATGAAAACGCCACGATTCCTTGCCGGTCTTGGCATCGAACGCCGCAATAAAGCCGCGGATCCCGTACTCTCCGCCGGCAGGCCCGATGATCACCTTGTCCTTCACGATGAGCGGGGCCATCGTGAGCGAGTAGCCGAGCTCCGGCCTCGTCACGTTCACGTCCCAAATCGGTTTTCCGTTCTTCGCATCGATCGCGATGAGGTGTCCGTCGATCGTGCCCATGAAGAGCGTGTCGCCGAGGATCGCGAGACCGCGGTTGACGCGGCCGCAACACACTCGGGCGAGCGGCGAGAGGCGCGGCGAATACATCCAGAACATGCGCCCGGTCGCCGCGTCGAGCGCGACCACATGATTGGGGGAGAGAACGGTGTACATGACGCCGTCGATCACGAGGGGCGTCGCCTCCGACTTCTCGGTGGGCTCGGCGGGCCCCCTGGTCTGAAACACCCACTGGAGCTCGAGGTTCTTCACGTTGGCGGGCGTGATCTGGTTCAACGGTGTGTAGCGATGGCTGAAGAGCGTGCCGGAGTAGGTCAGCCAATTCTGCGGCTCCTGGCTCGTGTGCAGGAGGCGTTCGAACGAGACCTGCGCGCGCACGGGCGCGACGGCCAACGACAGGACGGCGACCCAGGCCGCCACTCGGCAGGTGATCGTCATGGTCGCTCCCCCTTGAGCGAGACGAGATAGGTGACCAGGTCGCCGAGCTCACCGGCCGTCAGCGCGTCGCGATACGAGGGCATGGGTGAGTCCTTCACGTAGGTGTATTCGCGGAGATCGCGCTTCGCCAGCGACAGCAGGCGCTCCCTGGAGTCGAGCAGCTGAATGGAAAACGTATCCTGGTTGAGCAGGTGGCCCGTCACTTTCGTTCCGTCCTTCATCACGATTTCGATGAATCGGTTCGCGGGCCTCACGAGCGCGTTCGGATCGACGAGCTTCTGCTCGAGCTCGCGGGCCGGGCGGATCGCACCGATGTCGCTCAAATCGGGCGCCACCCGCGGGCCGACACCGTCGACCCGGTGGCAGGTGCCGCATCGGCCCTTGCCTTCGAAGATCGCGCGTCCTTTCGACGCGTCGCCGCGGACGATGCGCGTCCCGCCGTCCGTCGTAGGCACCCCGCTCCGCAGGAATGCGACGATGGTGCCGGCCTGAGCATCGGTAAAGCTGCTTGGCGGCATCGTGGTGCCGGGGATCCCCGACTGGATGATGCGTATGATGTCGGTGTCGCCGGTCGCGCGGCGGAAGCGCCCGCGCTGCAGCTCGATGCCGGGCACCATGTCGCCGTTCGGCCCGTGGCACCCTGCGCAGCTCGATTGATAGAGCCTCGCGCCGTTCTCGACATCAGCCTGCGTGTAGCTGTGGTCCTGGGCCGCAAGCAGGGCTGTCCAGGGGAGCAGCAACACCTGGATCGCGATCGACAGCAGACACCGCTTCATGCCGCTCGATTCTAGTCCAGCGCGCGCCGCAGTTGTAATCTTACGGACATGATGCAGACACGCGAGTTGGGCCGGAGCGGGCTGAAGGTCGGCGCGATCGGATTGGGCTGTATGGGGATGTCGCAGAGCTACGGCCCCCCCGATGATGACGAGTCGGTGCGGACGATTCACGCGGCGCTCGATCTGGGCGTGACGCTCATCGACACCGCGGACGCGTACGGCAAGGGCGGCAACGAGCGGCTGGTCGGCCGCGCCATCCGCGACCGTCGGGCCGCCGTCGTTCTCGCCACGAAGTTCGGCCTCGTGCCGAGCGCGTCGGGGCCTGCGACAGCTGTCGACGCGCGCCCCGAACGCGTCCGCGCCTGCTTGGAGGCGAGCTTGGAGCGCCTCGGCATCGACGTCATCGACCTGTATTACCTCCATCGCGTGGATTCCAACGTGCCGATCGAAGAGACCGTCGGCGCGATGGCCGGGCTCGTGCGCGAAGGCAAAGTGCGTTTTCTGGGCCTGTCGGAAGCCGGCCCGGACAACATCCGCCGTGCGCACGCCACGCACTCGATTGCCGCCCTTCAGAGCGAGTACTCGCTGTGGACGCGCGAGCCGGAGACCCGCGTCCTTCCCGTCTGCCGCGAGCTCGGGATTGGCTTCGTACCGTTCAGCCCGCTCGGCCGCGGCTTCTTTGCCGGTGCAGTCCGCGAAGCGGCCGCCATTGCGGCCGGCGATGTGCGTCGCGGCCTGCCCCGTTTTCAGGGCGCAAACCTCGAACGCAACCTGACGGCCCTCGACCGATTCAACGGCCTCGCGCGCACGAAAGGGTGCACGCCGCCCCAGCTCGCGCTGGCCTGGGTCCTTTCCAAAGGCGCCGACATCGTGCCGATCCCGGGCACGAAGCAGCGGCGTTACCTCGAGGACAACGTTCGGGCGGCCTCCGTGCCAATCACTTCAGACGAGGCCGCCGCGCTCGACCGACTGTTTCCGGTCGGAAGCGCCGCCGGAGACCGCTACCCGCCGGAGAGCATGAAGCTCCTCGATTGACAAGTCCGGAGGGCGTCGCCCCCCGGACCCTCCTTTCGCGATCGTGCCGCGCCTAGAAATTGAACGTCACGTTGAGCCGGGCAAAGCGCGGCGTGAGAAGCGCCGTCTGGTTGAGCCACGTTCCGCCGTTCGGCTGTGTGTAGGAGTACGTCGACTCGTAGCTAAACGTGTCAGGCCCGTAGTTCGCGTTGAAGATGTTCTGCAGGTCGATGCCGACTTCGCTGCGCGTGCGCCCGAATCGCAAGACTTTCGCAAACCGCATATCGAGCTGATTCCTGCGGCCGAATGGCGAAATCCGGTTCGTGTTGTCGAGCAGCGGCACGACCGTGTTGCCGTTCGGCAGGCCGCCTGGCGGGAGCCGGCCGAGGATACTCTGCACGACAGTGTTCGGCACCAGCCAATTCGCGCCCGACGGATTGCTCGGAATAATCCCGGTCGTCGAGTTGCCAACGAAAATCGTCGGGTTGTTGAGGCCGAAGATAAGCGACGGCTGCGAGCGAATTGTCGCGCTGATCTGGACATCTACTTTGGGAATGATGTACGACCCAAACCCTCGCAACGTCGTCTGAAACGGATCGACTTGGCGGCAGAACCGCGGATCCGGACTGTTCGCGTTGAGAATGCTGGCGCACGTATCGCTGATGGCGCGTCCCGTCGTCGTCCCGAACTGGAACGTCGTCCCTCTGCTGAGGCGAGCGGTCACCGTGGCATCGACGCCGTGCCAGTAATTGATCCGCGCCGGTCCGAGGTCGGTCTCGAACGTGATGTAGTTCTGCGCGGGCCGCAGAGCCGCCGCTTGCGTCAGCGTGTAGACCGTGATCGGATAGCCGCCGCCACCGGGCAGCCTCGAGTCGACCGGCGCGTTGATCGTCCACGGTTGGTAGTCCGATGGAGTCACAGCCTGGTTGTACATGACGGTGAAGTTGTTCCACCACCGCCGGTTGTATCCCACATCCAGGGCGACGCGCGGCGCCAGCTCCTGCTGAAGGTTGATCCCCAACTGTGAGTCCGTCGGGCGCACCCCCCAGCCGCTCAGGAGCGCGGGATTCACCTTGGTCGAGCTTCCGGGCTTGCCGAAGTTCAAGGAGTTCCCGGTCACGGCGCCGCACGTGTCGCCGCCTGGCGTCACCTGCGCGGCAGGATTGTTGAGGTCGCAGTCGACGATGTAGTTGCGATTCGTGTCCGTCCAACTGCGTGTGACCGTCGTCGTGTTATAGCCCACGATCCCGTTCGCGGGATTGTTCGACGTGTAGATCGTGTCGTTGGTCGCCGGACCAAGGAAGCGGCCGTAGTTGAACTTGATCGCCGTCTTGCCATTGCCGAACAGATCGTAGGCGACGCCGACGCGAGGGGAGATGTCGCGATACGAGTGCACGCCGTCCGTGTACGGAAGCGTGATCGGCGCGGGGTTGAACACCGAGGTTTGTGTCGTCCCGTTGTGCTCGGAAGGGCTGAAGCTCGACGCCTGGTCGAAGCGGAGCGCTCCCTGCAGGGTGAGCCGATCGTGCGTCCACGTGTCCTGGGCGAAAAACGCCGTGACGCGCGTGCGATCGGCGGTCTGGAACGCCGGCAGACGATAGGTGAAAGACACGGGCTGGTGATTGTTGAAGGTGTACGACATCTGGGAATTGTTGGCGTCGTATTCGGCATCCGCCTTCAAGTAGGCGCCTTGGTACCCGAACTTCATGTTGTGCGCCCCACTGACATAGGACAGGGACGCGCGCCAGTTGTTCGGATTGCCGAAGTTGCTCTGATAGGACGACAACCCTCGATACGTGAAGCCCGCAGGGTGCCCGTCGAGGGACAATTGCTCCGTCACCGGGATCAGGTTGAGGATGCCGTCGGGCGGCACTTGTCCTGGCCCGCCCGCGTGGTGGTAGGCAAACCTCGAGAACCCGGCCTCGGCCATCAACCTGTTGGTGAGCGTCGACGTCCACGTCGCCTGCGTCACCCAGTACGGGAAATCGAAGTAGCCGGTGTTCGACTCCGGGGACTGGGTGGTCGAGCCGAGCGCGATCCAGTTCGCGCCGCGAACGTTACACCCCTGGCCGCTGGGCGTCAGCGTCGAGCCCTCGCAGCGATACTGATTCTCCTGCGAGAACATCACGCGATTCTTGTCGCCGATCTGCGCGGTGCCGCGCGCCGCCCAGATGTTGCGGCCTTGCACGAGTCGCGGCTCGACGCTGCTGTCCGCCGAGTAGTCCCAGTGCGACGCATCGCCCGCATACCTGTTGACGCCGAGGATGCCCGACACGCCGGACGTCGTCTGATAGTTCCGATACGTGCCGTAGAACCACAGTCTGTCTTTCATGATGGGGCCACCGAGCGAGCCGCTCAGGTCGTGGGCGTTCTCGATGCCGGGCCCTCTCGTGATGCCCTGGGCGCGCAGATTGGCGTCGATGTTGTCGCCGCGCGACCAGTTGCCGGCCGTGTTGAAGAACACCTGTCCGGCGTACTTGTTGCCGCCCGATTTGGGCACGAGGTTCATCGTCGGACCGCCCGTCTCGTTCTCGCCAAGGCCGCCCGAGACCAGTACCGCTACCTCGTCGACATTGGCGGTGTCATAGGTCAGGGAGGAGACGCCGCCGCCGTTGAACGCAGCCGCCACTGTCATGCCGTTGATCGACATGCGCCCTTCGTTGGTCCTGCCGCCATGCGCGCTGAAGAACGTCATCGTCGGCGTCAAGGCCTGCCCGTTGTTGTCGACGGTCATGCCGGGCATTGCGTTCAGTACCGACCCGTACGCGCGCGTCGCCGGCAGCGTCTCAATGGAGTTGGCGTTGATCACGGTCTCCCGCCGCGTGTTCTGCAGGTCGACGACGGGAGACGCGCTGATGACCGTGACGGTCTCCTGCACTTCGCCGACCTTCAGCTCGATGGGGATCGTGAACGTCGCCGTGCCCGTCACTTCGATGTCGTCGCGCTTGACCGTGGCGAACCCCGGCAACGACACGGTCATCGAATAGGTGCCCGGCCGCAGATCGACAATGCGATACAGCCCGGCGCCGTCGGTGGTCGCCGTCCGGACCCGCTCGATGAGGGCGGGACTCGAGACTTCCACTGTCACCCCTGGCAGGACGGCCCCGGATACGTCCTTGACCGTTCCGGTTATCGTGGCTTGGGCAAATGCCGCTGCCGGCGCCAACGCCGTGAACACGAGCACGACCGCAATTTTTGCGAGAGCGCGCATTGGAGACCCCTCCTTCGAGCTTTCCCCCCTCAGAACGGATACCAAAGACTGACATTCCACACTGAGATACGGTAACAGCTTGTAAACGAGGCGTCACTCTAATGTCAAGAAAACTTCGAGCCTGGCGCTCGATTTAGCCGGCGTCTCCAAAGAATCGGATCTTTCTACCTGGCAGAGGGCCTCCCGAACTTGGCCGAATCGATCGGCACGTTCGTTTCAATCTTGTTCAACTTCGCGGTGTAACGGCCGTCCAGCCACGTGAACTTGTATTCGAACGGGAACCTGATGCCGTTCACGTCTCGGTAGTCGCCGTAGTCGATCTGTGTCGGCATGCGTCCAATCGGCGAGGGGCCGTAGCGCACCAGCCGCGACAGCAGGCCGCTGGCGGGGTCGAAGTACAACGTTGCAAGAAAGCCTTTCGGACCGCTTCCTTGAACGACGAGGAAATCGCGGTCACCGATGCTCCGAGTCGCGGCGCCGCGCCAATTGGCGAGGGCCTGCTTGATCTGCCCGGGAAAGGCCAGTTGCGCCTCGAGCTTGGCGCCGTCCAACTCGCCTCCGGCCAGCTCGTAATCACCGAAGAGGCCTCTTGGCGTCTTGATCCAACCGGTGTGCCCGTCGAAGGCCCAACTGCTCGCGGGACGCTCGGGATGGCCCTGGTACGTGATCAGAATTGTGCGCTGATCGGGTGTTTTCGCGAACATGGTGAACTCGGCGTTGCCCCCCAAGTCGCCGTAGCCCAGGGCGCTGCCGGTCGCGATAAAGCTGGTGAGACCGGCCAGGCGTTGGGCGCCGCCGCGGGCTTGAATGTATTTGTCGAGAACCGCATCGGCCGTCGGCAGGTCGTTCTCGTGGCGCACCGTGTCATCGAGCTCCATGTTGGGCGTCTCGTACCACGCATCCAGGGAAATCGTCGTCGCGGGCGTGATGCGGCCGTGGTGGCACGTCCAGCAGGTCACACGCTGCACGCCGCCGAAGTTGGTGCGGTTGATGCCGACCACCATCTCCACCATCCGCCGAGCGGCGATCTTTCGCGGCGTGTCGACCACGAAATCCGCTTTGTCGGTCCCGGCGTTCGGATGACAGTCCGCACAGTCGATGCCCAGGTTGGCCGAGATGAGGCCCATGCTCGCAAGGAAATCGTCGACGCTCAGCTCTTTCAGCGGACCGGTCGTGACGTTCTTGAAGAACTCACCCGCTTTCTTTCCCCCTGCCGACGCGGGAACGCTGGCTCCTCCCTGACTCGGCCGAGTGGTCTGCGCACCGGCCGACATGAGCAGAGCGTTCAGCCAGACACCCGCCAGCCCGGCGACGACAAGATGCATTCGCCAACCGCCGACGTTCATGTCGTCTCCCTTCCACGGTTCATGTCGCCTCCCCTATCACGCACCCGAGAGCGCCAGATGGTATCTTGATATGGCAGATCAATTCCAGTCGGTATAGAGTAAGGCTCCCAAGAAGGAGACCTCGATGCGAGTCGCGCTCGGTCGCGTGTCGGCTTTGCTCGTCGCGTTGCTCATGGCCGGGCCGGCTCTCGCGCAGTTCGGTCACCCGTTGAAGGGCACGTGGACCGGCGACTGGGGTCCGACGAAAGACAACCGGACGCACGTCGTGCTCGAGATGGACTGGGACGGCAAGGCGATTACCGGAAGAATCAATCCCGGCCCGAAGGCCGTCGCCATGCAGAACGTGACGCTCAATCCAGACACCTGGGGTGTGCACATCGAAGGCGACGGCAAGGACGCCGCGGGGCAGCCGGTGCACTACACGATCGACGGCAAGCTCGAGAACATCGGCGCCTACCAGCGCATCCTCAGCGGCACATGGATTGAGGGCGCCAAGAAGGGCGACTTCAGAGTGGTGCGGAACTGAACGACTTCACTGCTTCTTGCCGAAGATCGGCTGGCCGAAGTCATCGGTGAGCCGCTGCAGGTACTTGTTGTTCTCCTGGCAGATGTACTCGGTGAGCTCCCCGTTCGGATTCCAATTGATGGTCCACCGAATCGTGAACGGCTTCGTGTACGCACCCGGATCGTCGTACCGCGCCTCGTAGGCAAGCGTGTTCTTGTTCGGCCGAGAGAACTTCTCGACGACGTGGAGCATGTCGGTGTGGGGGTGCCCGAAGTAGTCCATCCACGTTTGCTCGTTGAAGCCGACCACGTCGACGACCAGTGTGTCGCCTTCCCAGTGGCCAACCGAGTGTCCGAGGTAGGTCGGGTTGAGCGCGTCCCCCTCCGGATGCGGCCGTCCGTCCATGTAGATCTCGCGCCAGATGTGCGTCGCGCCTTCAAAGATCATGATGATGCGCTTCTGCTCCGGCAGCTGGATGATCTCCATCGGATACGGCGTTGCCATCAGGCGCGGGCCGCCCGGCGGCAGGCAGTAGCCTTCGGGGTCGTACTTCGAGTTGTTGCGCGAGTTGTAGTTGTACACCGCGGCTGCCCACGGCTGGAACGGCGTCTGCGGCTCCGCCTTCGCGCCGGCGCGGCCGCCGCCGCCAGCCGTGCCTTCCCCACCGCCGAGCGGAGCGTCACCGCGTCCTGAGCCCGCCGCCGCTCCCGGCGCCCCACGCCCGCGACCGAACATCGGCGGATGCTTTTCGGCGTATGTCTTCCCGTCTTCTTCCACAATCCGCTCGCCCATGTTCGTAATGTATGGGACGTTCCACACACCTTTCTCACCAGGAGCCCGTCCGAGGTTCGGCGTGCCGTCCGGCAGGCGTGGGGTGGGTTGCGGCGGTCCGGATGGGCCACGGCCGCGGCCAACGCTCGGAGGCGGAGCGTCGGGCGACTGGGCAGCGGGCTGACCGGCGGACTGTTGGGCAGTGGGCTGTTGGGCGGCAGGCTGTTGAGCGCCGACGTCGACGAAGGCTGCAGCGAGGAGAGCGGCAAACGGGACAGCGATCATCGAACTGAGCAGCACGCGAGGAAATCGATTCACGGCAACGTCTCCTTACTCAGCTCGATGGTTCGCAACCCGTGGCGATCGTCAGCCCCTGAAATGTTTTAGTACTAAGGGGTCTCGGTCTGGCTCGACGCCGCGAACAGCCGTTTGCCGGTCGAGGACAGGATGACCGCGCGGGCGTTGCCCACGTTGGTGCCGTCCTTGGCCTGCGCGCCCTCGACGGTGACCTCGTCGCCGACGTGCAGCGTGTTACGCGTCCAGCCGGCGCGCATCAGGCCGTTCGGGCTGCCCATCTCCATGCCCCAGTTCACGACCTTTCCGTCCGGGCTCGTCACGTCCATGTAGAAATAGGTGTGGGGGTTCGCCCATTCGATTTTCGTCACGATGCCCTTGAGCGTGAGCGGCTTCATTGCGTCGAACTCCGCCGCGAAGGAATGATGCGCGAGGACGCCCGGCGCCGCGAGAACGAAACAGACGAGCACGGAGAACGCCGCGAGCTTTGCCTTCATCATCGTCATGGGATGCGCCTCCAGAACAGTGCGATCACTCCACGGGTCTCTCCCGCGGACAACACACCTCGGGTGCCGGGTCCGCCACCCGCCAGGCAATATTGTGGGAAGTCCTGACTGTAATGTCAATATGGACCTGCCGCCCTCTATCGACCTACTTCTTCAACTGATCGAGCTGCCGTTTCGCAATCTGGTTGTTCGGGTCGAGCTCGACGGCCTTCTCGAAGCTCTTGATCGCACTCGCCGTGTCGTTCTTCTTTGCGTAGGCCTGGCCGAGCGCGGCGTAGGTCGGAGACGACTTCGGATAGAACTCCGCGTTCAGCTCCAGCAAGGCAATCGCGTCGTCCGGCTTGTTGGCGTTGACGAGCGGCGTCGCGGTGCTGACGAGCGCCGGTTCGCTGAAGTCGTAGCTCTGGCCGCCGTAGAACTTGGTGCGGAGCTCGCGGTACTGTTGGACCGCGCTGGCCACACCGCTCTTGGCGGCTGTGTCCGTGAGAATGTCGGGCAGTAATTTCGGAATCGGGACACCGCGATGACAGGTCGCGCAGCGAAGACGCGTGACCTCCGCGGCCGGCTTGCCGGTGATGTCCGGAAGCTTGGCGGTGATCTCCCGCGACATCAGGATCATCTTCCGAGCGATGCCCTTCGTGGGCTTGGCGTCCGACGCGAAGTCGAAGGCGGGCGCCGTTCCAACATGGCAATAACCGCAGCCTCCGGCGGACTGCACGCCGAGCGCGGCGACGAAGCCCTGCATGGTGGTGACGACCTCGGCCCGCGGCGTGTCCTTTGGATAGAGCTGCAGGTTGGTCATGGGTGGCGGCGCCTGTTGCGGCGCCGGGGCCGGCGCCTGGGCGGCGGCGCCCGCCGGCAAACCCGCTGTGATCGCGAACACCGTGAAGGGTGACAACCATCGCGACAGTTTCCTCACACCCAACAATGCCATCATGATCGCTCCCCTGATGAAAATGAACGTGAAGAATACTACTTTCCCGCAGCCATCATGCGGCTCAGCAACGGAATCTGATCGGCTGGTGGCGAAGCGGGCAGCGATTTGATGTACGCCAAGAGGTCCGCCAGTTGCGCGTCGGAGAGCACCCTGTCGGTGTACGGCGGCATTCGCCCCCGCGGGTTGCGGACGTAGGCCGTGAAACGCGCCTCGGTGATCGCCAGCGGCACGAGCCGCGCGCCGGCGCCGCCGTGGCCGTCGTAACCATGGCACGCGTAGCAACTGTATTTCAGATACAGCTCGTGGCCCTGTTGCACGCTCTCCGCCGCCGGCACCTGAGACGGTGCGCCGGACGCGGGCGTCTGGGCGGCCGCGCCAATCCCGCAGAGCACGGCGATACACGAAGCCACGACCTTTTGTCGCACGAACGCGCCTCCTTCAACGGGGTTGCGTGATGACGTCGAGAAGCGCAGGCTCACCGCGTTTGACGCGATCGAGCGCGCGTCCGATCGCCGGCGCGAGGTCTTTCGGATGCTCGATCGGGCCTTCGCCGTACATTCCGTAAGCCTGCGCCATCTTCGCGTAGTCGATGTTCGGCTCGCGCAGCGTCGTCCCGATATGCGCGCGGTCGGCGCCACGATTCCGCTCGCTCGCCATCTGCTGCACGAACATCACCTCCTGGTGGTACGCCCGGTTGTTGTGCATCACCGTGAGCAGAGGGATCTTGTGGTGGCACGCCGTCCAGAGCACGCCGGGCGCGTAGTTCAGATCGCCGTCGGTCTGGATGTTGATCGAAAGGCGGCCGTGTTTGCGGTTCGCGAGCGCGGCGCCGACGGCGGCCGGCGCGCCGTAGCCCATCGCGCCGGCGCCTTGTCCGCCGATGTAGCGGTAGTGCTTGTCGAAGTTCCATAGTCTTCCCGGCCAGCCGCTGACGAATCCCTGCCACGAGACGAGCGACCAGTCTTCGGTCTTGATCTGATCCCACAGTTCCGCGGACAGCCGGGCCAGGCTGATTGGGCTCGAGTCCCACCCGAACGCCGCGGCTTCCATGGCCTGCAGGCGCGCCTCGCGGTGGAGGCTCGCGAGCTTGGCGCCGCGCTCCTGAATCACGCGCTTGCGTTCGGCGGTGAGCTGGCGCTTGACCTCTTCGATGAGCGCCGGCAGCGTCGCCTCGGAGTCGGCCGCGATGTCGACGTCGGCGTCGGCCATGTGCTGGAAATCTTGGAGGTTGCTCTTGATGTAGAGCCCAAGCGCGGAAATGTTAATCGTCTTCGCGTCGGATGTTCGGGCGCCCGCGGCCGGTCCCGGTCCTCCGCCGCCCTGGACTTCGAGGTTCAGCACAACGTCGGCCGGGCCGGAGCCGGCGCCGGCGAGCGGATGGCGGGACGGGAAGTTCACGCGATCGCCGCCTCCGTTGACCGCCGCCTGAAGCAGTTCTGCCAGCTCGACGACGAGCGCAAGCCCGTCGGGCGTGCGCGCGGCACGGCCTGCATTGATGCGCGGATTCGCGGCGGAAACGAGCAGACGCGCCGCCTCGCGCACGGCGCCGGCCTCACCCGCCGGCGGCGACGGCATGACGAGACGCGGAATCGTGGGCGCCTTCGTGGCTCCAAGGGGACGCAACTGAAGATCGTGATCGACGACCAGCAGGACCGGCTCCATCGGCGGCGTCATGGCGATTTTGTACGCGCGCACGGCAGATTCCGCGAACGCGGGCAGCGACGCCGGCTCATCGTCCCATTTCACGTAGTCGCGGACGATCACCGCCATGTCCTGCGCGCTGTGATACGAGTTCACGCCGTTGGCGCGTGTGCCGGCGTCGCGCCAATTGCCGGCGATCATCATGACCGGCACGCGATCGGCGTACGCGTTGTAGACCGCCATCGAAGCGTGCTGCAGGCCGATGTTGCCGTGCAGCAGCGCGAGCATCGGTTTGCCCTCGATTTTCGCGTAGCCGTGCGCCATCGCCACCGCCGATTCCTCGTGGCAGCAGGTCAAGAGCTCCGGCGTGCGGTTCGTTCCGTAGTTGATGATCGATTCGTGAAGGCCCTCGAAGCTCGAACCCGGATTGGCCGCCGCGTACTCGACGCCAAGGCTCTTGATCACGTCGACCATGAAGTCCGACCCGGGATGCTCGACGAGCCGCGCCGAAACGACACGCGCCGGGGGCTCGGTGTCGGCTCGAAGCTGCGCGTCGGCCGTGTCGGCGGACGCTGGCCGCCGCTCGGTAGGCTCCTGCGCGGCATCCGCCACGTTTGTGGCTGCGGCAACGTCCGCGGCGTCTGCACCACCCAACACTGGGGTGCTCTTTGCGACCAGCGCTGCCGCGCCCGCCGCCGCGCCTTTCAGAAAACGTCGACGACCGACGGAAGATGTGCTTCTCGCCACGGCGTTCCTCTTTTTTTTTGACGACCGACCTCTGCCGGACCGGTGCCGGTCCCCTGGCTGAGCCCCGGACTGAGCCGCGACGGGCAAGTCCGCGTTCCCCGGCAGCTACCCCGACGGGTACAATTCGTGATGAATGATATGCCAGTTCATCGGCTAAGATGTAGCGATAGATATAACAGGTATGGGACGAGGAGCCAGCAACCGATGGTGAAACGACTGGCCGCGTTCGGGGGGCTCGCTTCGTTGCTCTGGATCGGCGCAACGCGAAATGAGACCGCCACCGCGCAAGTGGGCGCGCCGTCAGGTACCGCCGCACAGGCAGTGACTGCAGGACAGTCCCAGGCGTCTCTGGGGCAGCCGGCGCCGGGACCGAGCGGGGGGCCGGCTGCTCAGCGTGCGTTTGTCGACCGCTACTGCGTCGGCTGCCACAACCAGAAGGGCAAGGCCGCAGGTCAGGAGCCGGCGCGCAAGCTGACGCTCGACGATCTCGACACCACCCGCATTGCTGATCAGGCCGAAGTCTGGGAGCGCGTCGTCCGGAAGATGCGCGCGGGGATGATGCCGCCGGCCGGCGTGCGGAGGCCCGACAGGGCGGCATACGACGCGTTCGTCGCGTCGCTAGAAGCCGAGCTCGACAGGAACGCTGCGCCGTACGCGCCGCCTCCCGGTCTGCACCGCTTGAACCGCACCGAATACGCGAACGTCATCCACGACCTCCTGGATCTCGATATCGACGCGGGCAGTTATCTCCCGTCCGACGATTCCACTCACGGCTTCGACAATGTCGCGGGCGCGCTCGGAATCTCCTCCACCCTTGTCGAAGCGTACGTGTCCGCGGCCGGCAAAATCAGCAGGCTGGCCATCGGTGAGCCTGCGACGCCCGGGCTGACCGTGTACCGTACTCCGGAAGACACCTCGCAGGACTATCACATCGAAGGGCTTCCCTTCGGCACGCGCGGCGGAATGCTCGTCAAGCACGTCTTTCCGTCCGATGGCGAATACAGCATCACCGTGACGCCGATCTTCGGCGACAACATGTCGCCGACCGGGTTTGGATCGGTGCCGTGCGAGAAGCTCGAGATCCTCCTCGATGAAGAACGCGTCCAGCTGCTCGACTGGCAAGGCAGCCGGCGTTTCGGCGCGCCGGAGGCCAACTGCGGCGGCACGGCGAGCCCTGCGTCCGGGCGCGGTCGCGGCGCGGCGCCGGCTCCGGCACCCGGAAGCGGACGGGGGCGCGCGGGTTTCGCGCGCAACGACATCCCGAAGATGACCGTGCGCGTGAAGGTGACGGCGGGGGGGCACGCGATCGGCGCGACGTTCCTTGCGACGAACTTTGCGCCGCTCCTCGACCTCGATCAGCATTTCATGCGCGACACGCTGCAGACCGGCCCAACGCCCGGCTTCACCTTCTTTCCGCATGTCGGCACCGTACGCATCGAGGGGCCGTTCGACGCGACGCCGGCAAAAGAATCGCCGAGCCGCGAGAGAATCTTCGTCTGCCGGCCCGAGGGCGCAGCCGATGAGCCCGCGTGCGCACGGAAGATCGTGACAAACCTCGCGACGCACGCCTTCAGGCGTCCGATTTCCGCGGCCGAGGCGCAGTCGCTGCTGGCGTTTTACGAGGCGGGCCGCAAGGAAGGCGATTTCGAGCACGGCGTCGAGACGGCGCTCACGCGGATCCTCGCCGATCCACGGCTCATCTACCGGATTGAAGCCGAACCGGCGAACGTGAAGCCGGGGCAGCTGTATCGGGTGAGCGACCTTGACCTGGCGTCGCGCCTCTCCTTCTTCCTATGGAGCACGGCGCCCGACGACCAGCTCGTCGCGCTCGCGCGTCAGGGCAAGCTGAAGGACCCGGCAGTGCTCGAACGGGAGGTCCGGCGGATGCTCGAGGATCCGCGCGCCGAGGCGCTGTCGGTGAATTTCGCCGGCCAGTGGCTGAACCTCCGCGGGATGCAGAGCGCCGGCCCGCTGCCGAACGTGTACCCGGACTTCGACGACCCGCTGCGGCAGGCCATGCGCCGGGAAGTAGAGCTCCTCTTCGACAGCATCGTGCGTGAAGACCGCAGCGTTTTCGATCTGCTGACCGCCGACGACACGTTCGTCAACGAACGGCTCGCGAAGCACTACGGCATCCCGAACGTCTACGGCAGCCAGTTCCGCCGCGTGACGCTCGGCCCCGATATGGATGCGCGCCGCGGGCTCCTCGGCAAGGGGGCGTTTCTGACGACCACGTCGAAGCCGGAGCGGACCTCGCCGGTCACGCGCGGCAAGTGGGTAATGACGAACGTTCTCGGCATGAGCCCACCGGACCCGCCGCCGGACGTTCCGCCGCTCAAGCCGAAGGCGGGCGACGCGGCCGGCAACAAGAAGGAGCCGACGATGCGTCAGAAGATGCTGGAGCATCGCGTGCGCGCCGACTGCATTCAGTGCCACAGCCTGATGGATCCGATCGGATTTTCGCTGGAGAATTTCGACGGCATCGGCCTCTGGCGGAGCCTGGACGAAGGCACACCGGTCGACGCGGCGGCGCAGGTGTACGACGGCACGAAAATCAGCGGACCGGCCGGCCTCCGCAACTGGCTCGCGACCTATCGAGATCAGTTCGTGGCCGTCGCAACGGAGAAGCTGCTGACCTACGCGCTCGGTCGGGGCGTCGATTACCAGGACATGCCGCTCGTCCGCGCGATCGCACGCGACGCGGGGCGTGACGGGAACAGGTTTTCGGCGCTGGTGCTCGGCGTCGTCCGGAGCAAGCCGTTTCAGATGAACATGAAGCCGGACGTTGCCACGCCGACCGCGTCTACAGCGGCGAACAAGGACGGTCGTAAGGGGGCCTTTTAGCTATGTACATCGCGAAGAAGCACATCCCGCGGCGGACGTTTCTGAAGACCGCCGGCTGCACGCTCGCCCTGCCGTTGCTCGACGCGATGGTGCCGGCATCGACGGCGCTCGCCGCGACGGCGGCGGCGCCCAAGCCGCGGTTCGTCGGAATCTTCTTCCCGCACGGCATGGCACCGGGGCACTGGGAACCAAGCGTCGAAGGGGCGCTACCGGCGAAACTGCCCTACATTCTGGAGGGGCTCGAAAAGGTCAGAGCTCACGCAACCGTTTTGAGCGGTCTCTGGTCGAAGTCGGCGGAACCGCCTGAGGGGACGACCGGTTCCGATCACTGGGTGGCGGCGGCGTATCTCACCGGCATCAAGCCTCGGAAGACGGCCGGCTCGGACGCGACGGTCGGCAGCGCAACGATCGATCAGGCGATCGCGCGCCAGATCGGCCAGGAGACGCTGCTCCCATCGCTGCAGCTGGCGGTGGAAGATCCCAACTCGAGCTCGAGCAACTGCGGCGAAGGCTACAGCTGCTCCTACACGAACTCGATCTCGTGGATCGAGCTGCCGACGCCGCCAAACGAGCTGACGCGCACCAGCCCGCTGCCGATGGAGCTGAACCCGCAAGCGGTGTTCGAGCGGCTGTTCGGCAGCGGCTCGACGCCGGAAATTCGCGCCGCGCGGCTGCGCGAGAACCGCAGCATCCTCGACTCGATTCGGAGCCAGCTGGCGAGCCTGAACCGCGAGCTCGGCGCCGACGATCGACGCACGGTCAGCCAGTACACCGAGGAGATCCGTGAAATCGAGCGGCGCCTTCAGCTCGCGGCGAAGGCGAGCGCCACGATCCCGGAAATCGATCTGCCGCCCGGGATTCCCGAATCGTTCGATGAGCACATCAAGCTGCACTTCGACCTGACGGCGCTCGCTTTCCGCGCCGATATCACGCGCGTCGCAACGCTGCTCGGCGCGCGCGACCTGACGGCGCGCAGCTACGTCTTCCCGAAGAGCGACCTGTTCCCGAACGGCGGCGTGAGCGGCGGTTTCCACGGCGCGTCGCACCACCAGGAGGATCCGGTGCAGATCCGCCGTTATGCGGACATCAACCGCTATCACGTCTCGACGCTGGCCTACTTCGCCGCGAAGCTTCAAGCGATACCGGACGGAGACCACACGCTGCTCGACGAGTCGCTGATCCTCTACGGCACGAACATGGGCAACTCGAACCAGCACATGCACTACGACGTGCCGCACATTCTCGTCGGAGGTGCCAACGGTCAGTTGAAGGGGAACCGGCATCTGGCGTACGAACGCAAGACGGTCACGACCGGCAACCTCCTCCTGAGCGTCCTCGACCTGTACGGCATTCACAAGGATGCGCAGGGCGACAGCACCGGCCGGCTCGCTAAGGTCGTGTAGGAAGGGCCTCATGCACGAAACTACTTTCCGTCGTGGGGCCCCTACCCCTCCGACGATGATTTTTCTCGTGGCAGCGCTGCTCATCTGCGCAGCGTCGGCAGGGGCAGCGGCCGGCAAGAGCGACGTGGCGGACGCCGTGATGAAGGGCGACACCGCCTCGCTCAGAACCCTCATCGAGCACAAAGCGGACGTCAACGCGCCGCAGGTCGACGACGCGACGGCGCTCCATTGGGCAGTTCATCGCGACAATGGCGAGGCGGCCGATCTGCTCATCAAGGCGGGCGCAAAGATCGACGTAGCGAACCGCGAAGGCGTCACGCCTCTCGCGATGGCCTCCCTCTACGGCAGCGCGGCAATGGTCGACCGGTTGCTGAGCGCCGGCGCCAATGCGAAGCAGCGCGGCCCGAACGGCGAGACCATGCTGATGTTCGCGGCGCGCAACGGCAACCCCGTGGTCATCAAGCGGCTCGCTGCGGCGGGCGCGGATGTGAACGCCAGAGAGTCGCTGCGCGGCACGACTGCGCTCATGTGGGCAGCCGAACAACGGCATCCGGACGCCGTGAAAGTGCTGCTCGAGGTCGGAGCCGACCACAGCGCGAAATCGGGGCCCGCGGGATTGCCGCGCAATTACATGGCGCCCCGCGTCAACACCGCGGCGGTGAAGGACGCGGCGCGCCGGCAGGCCGCCGCGTCCGCCGCCGGCCGCACGTACGAGCAGCAGCTCGAGTACGAAGCGTCGCAGGGCATGCGGATTTCGCTCGGGTTCCGCGGTGTGCTCGGCGCCGGGGGGAAGCGGCCCGGGCCAGACGGACAGCCCCCGAGTGCCACCACCCCGGAATCAGCGCCAGCCAGGCCGGGGGCGGCGGCTCCCCCGACGGCCGACGCGGCGGCGACCGCTCCGACTGCGGAAGACGAGGCGGACGTCATCGTCGCCGGACTGGTCGGCACGGGCGGCGGCGGTCTGACCGCGCTGACGTTTGCGGCGCGTGAAGGCGACCTCGACTCGGCAAAGCATCTGCTCGACGCCGGCGCCAACATCAACCAGACGACAGAGTACGGGTGGACGCCGCTCCTGACCGCCACCAACAATCGGCATTACCGGCTCGGCGCGTTTCTGATATCGCGCGGGGCCGACGCCAATCTCGCGAACAAGGGCGGATGGACGCCGCTCTACCTCGCCACCGACAATCGCAACATCGAAGGCGGCGATTATCCGGTGCCGAAGCCGGACATGGACCACCTCGAATACCTCCGGCTCCTGCTGGACCATGGCGCGGACCCGAACCTCCGCGCCAAGGACAACACGCTGACGCGCACGATTTTCACGATGCAGTGGTTTTACGAAGCCGGCTGCACGCCGTTTGTCCGCGCGGCGCAATCGAGCGACACCGAGCTCATGCAGCTGCTGCTCGACTACGGCGCCGATCCGTTCCTCGTCACCGACAACGCCGACACGGCGCTCACCGCGGCGGCCGGCATCGGCTGGGTCGAGGGCGTGACCTACGAACGATCGGCGAAGGAGAACGTCGAAGCCGTTCGCATGCTGCTCGACCTGGGCCTCGACGCGAACGGCGCCAACAAGGAAGGGCGTACCCCCCTCATGGGCGCGGCGCTGAAGGGCCGCAACGAAGTGGTCGAGATGCTCGTCGCGGCCGGCGCCCGCCTCGACCAGCGCGACGGGGGCAGCCGCGACACCGACACCAACGTGTCGGCAATGTCGGGCCACACGTGGGAGGCGCTCGACTACGCCGACGGCCTGGTGCGGGTCGGCGTGCAGTCGGCCGTGACCCGGCCCGAGACCGCCGCGCTCCTGCGAAGGATGATGACCGAACGGGGCCTGCCGGTGCCGCCGGCCAACCGGGTCATGGAATCGATCTGCGTCGTGGAGCTCTGCCAGGAGCGAGTCCCGAAGAAAGACAAAGATCAATAGCGCCGATCGATCGATAGCCGCGCATCACTCGGGACGGAAGTTTCTCGCGAGGTAGCGCAGGACCGACGCGAAGTCCCTGTCGGTCAACGGCGCGCCCTCGTTCAGCATGGCGAGGAGAATCTCCGACCATCCTTCCGCGCTCAGCCTCTCGCGGCGCACGCGCTGCAGATCGTGGCACTGCGTGCAGACGATCAGCACGACCTCCTTGCCCGGGCCGTCCGGCAGCGGACCGTGGTATCTGGTCAGATAGTCGACGACCAGAGGCACGTCGGTCTCTTTCAGCTCCGCGCCCATTTCGATCATCGCCTTGACTTCCTGCGTCCAGCCGGCCTCGTCGAGCGCCTGTGTGTCGATCGGTCGGGTGTCGTGACATGTCGTACAGGCGGTGTTCACGATCTGTTCACCCGGCTCGGGTCTCGTCGCATTTTGACCTTGCCCTGCCAGTGACACGGCGGCACCCGCGAGCGCGATCGTGACTGCGTATCTGAGCCCCAACCTCATCGTCGAAAAGCCACCCTCATGGCGCGAGCGCCGTCGTCAACATGACGCCTGCGCGGTTTTTCGTCATGATAATGCAGGTGTCTGGAAAGCGCCGCGCCACACCCGGAGGCGCATGGGTCGCCGTGCTGCTGGGCGTTTTTGCGGCCCGCGCTCTCGGCCAGCGAGCCCCCCTCCGTGAGCCCGACATTTACTTCGCGCCGACACCCGAAGTTCTCGCTGATGCGATGCTGAAGCTGGCAAGGGTGACCACAGGGGACGTTGTCTACGATCTCGGGTCCGGCGACGGTCGCATCATCTTGCTGGCCGCGCAGAAGTATCGCGCCCGAGGCGTCGGGATCGAGCTGCAGCCGCACCTCGTCGACCTCTCCCGGCAGATTGCGCGTGAAGGTGAAGTCGCGGACCGGGTGACATTCCTCGAAGGCGATCTGTTTACCGCCGACATCTCGCCAGCGACCGTCGTGACCCTGTGGCTGTCTGAAACGATCAACCGGCGCCTGGAGCCGAAATTGCGGCGCGAGCTTCGACCGGGCACGCGAATCGTCTCGCGGCAGTTTCCGATCGGCGACTGGGCGCCGGAAGAAACGATCAGCGTCGAGAATGAACCGCTGTATCTCTGGAGGATCGCAGGCCGCTGAACTGCCGCGGAACTACCTGCGCGGCTCCTCCGCGCGCGCGCCGCGCAGAACGCCCTCGACCGCACGGTTGCCTTCGTGGCATGCGTACTCGTAGAGCCGATAAGCCGGATTCCGGTGCAAGGGGACGGAGACGGTCCACGGCCTCGTGAACATCTTCGGATCGTCGATGGTCGCCTGGTAGTCGATGGTATTCGCGTCGACCGGCGTGAAGCGTTCGACGACGTGAAGCGACTCGGTTTGCGGAATCCCCTTGATTCGACCCGCCGCGGCCTGCGTCGCGATCCACCCTTTGTTGTTGTAGTTCGTGGTATCGACAACGAGCGTACTGCCGTCCCAATGGCCGCGCGGATCACCATTCCACAGCCGCACCTGCGCCGGCACGTGCGGACGACCGTCGAGCGGGATGATCCGCGCCTCATGAATCATCTCGTAATGGATGACGACGTAGCCGCGCGATTGCACGATCTCATACGCATTGTTGTAGCCCGCAGGAAACATGCCGCCCGGCACGCCCCGGGTGATGCAGCGATTCCACACGCTCATGAACTCGTACGAGTCGCCTTCGTGCGCAATGGCGTAGTCGCGGGCCGCTTCAGCTTCGGCCCGGAGCGGGACGCGTCCGTCGGGCGGATCGATGACGAGAGACGTGCGCCGCGTCGATACGACGCGCTCGCCCGAATCGAACCAGAACTGGTTGTAACTCCCGACGTCACCGGCGCTCGGCGGACCGTCCTCCTCGCGCCGGGTGGCCGCCTGCCGCTCGAACGCTTGGGCCTCTGCCTCGTTCAGAAACGCCTTGCCCTGGAGAGCGGCCGGTCGCTCGAACGGCGTGATCGTGGCGTTCGTCCAGATGCCGTGCAGGTCGGGTTGACCGTCGGGGGTCGTCGGCGGTGCCCACGCCCCCGGCACATGCTTCGATTGCGCGAAGACTGTGATGCCGGCGACGGCGCTCAACGCCACCAGGGCGAGCCCGATGTTTCGGCGCATGTATCCTCCCGAAGCCTGGGCCGCTAGGGCTTCATTGCCGGATCCCAGTGCTCGTCCGCCTTGCCGTCGACGAACCGCCACATGTCGAACCAGGTCGAGGTATAGACTTTCGAGGGATCCTTAGACTCCTTGTATTCGCGCGCGATCACCACCGTCACCACGTCGCCGTCAGCCAGCACGGCAACGACGGGAGTCGTCAGCTTGTCGCATGTCGGCGTCTTGGGACGGCTCCCGAAGAACTTGACGACGGCGTCCCGCCCCGACGTGACGTTTGGATTGTGCTGGATATAGCGCGCGGTCAACCACTTGTCGGCCTCGTCCCAGTGGTTGCACTGCAGCAGGTCCTTCATGATATGAAGCGCCGCCTGCTTGTTCGTGTTCAGCGTCGCGTTCTTGTCCGTAAAGAGCGCTTCAGGGTTCGCGACGCCTTTGACCGGTTCTTGAGAGAAGACGCGAGCCGGCGCGAGTGCCGCGAGCACGAGCAGAATGCCGACAGATCGGTTCAGCACGACAGGCACCTATGGTTGTTCTTTGCGCCCAGGCTCTCGAGGTACTTGATCGTTTCCGGCCAGGGCTGCACACGTTGCACGGGACCGTTGGCCATATCGACCGTCGTCTTGCTCTCGCGGTTCACGGCCCTCACGTCGGCGCCCTTCGAAACCAGAAACCGGATCATCTCGGTGTCGCCGCGCGCGGCCGCATGATGCACGGCCGTGTTGCCCTCATGGTCGCGCGCGTTGACGTCGGCACCGAGCGCGTCCACGAGGTACTTGACAGCGGCCAACATGCCGCCCGGGGCGTGCCGATGGGAGTTGCCGGCAAAGCCTTCACCGTACCCGACGCCGGCCGCCGCCAGCAACGGCGGGACGCCCGGCCCGCCAGTCGGGATTGGCGGAAGCGGCGAGACGTCGCGCATCTCCCGGCGGCCGACATCGCCCGTTTCCGGACGCTCGGCGGGCTTCACCGTGGGAATGTTCGGGTCGGCGCCGTACCACACCAGCAGCTTCATCGCGTCGACGTCCGCCCCGTAGGCGGCGCGCCAGAAAGGCGTGGCGCCGGCTTCGTCGACGCCGGACTGATCGAAGTTGAAGTTCGAGTACCAGACCTTTTTGTTGAGGCGCTGGTTGGGATCGGCGCCCGCATCGAGCAGCCGCTTCATGAAATCCAGGTAACTCAGCTGCTGATTCGCCTGTGCCCGCGGTTGTGGATAGCCCGCGCGCGGCGCCCACGCCAGGTTGATGGCCGCGTAGAGCGGGCCGACGCCGTTTTCCGCGATCAGGTTCGGATCGGCGCCCCGCTCGAGCAGCATGCTGGCAAGGTCGAACTGGCCGTTCACCGTTGCCACGAGCAGCGCCGAGGCATGGTCGCCGCCCTTGCGCTGGTTTACCGAAACCCCTCGGTCGAGAAGAGCTGTCGCGATGTCGATGTACCCCTGCCGTGCCGCGTATAAGAGGGGCGTCATCCCGCCCTGCCACGCCACCTGCTCGTTGAAGAGGGGCTGGCGCTCCGCGCCCGGGACCAGGATTCTGACCGGGGCCGCGCGTCGACTCCGCTCCGGCGTGACCGCGAGGTTGCGGCCGTCAGGGTTCTGTCCATTCTTGCTGAGCGCCGAGAGATCGGTGAGCGTGGTGGCCGCATTCGGATCGGCGCCGCGCGCGAGGAGCAGGTGCACGGCCTCGAGGCGATGGTTCGCGGTCGCAAAGATCAGTGGCGTCTGGAGCCGATCGCTCTCACCGGCGTTGACGTCCGCCCCCCCGTCGACAAGCGCGGAGATGGCCGCCGGGTCGCCGGCGGCAGCGGCCAGCATCAACGGCGTCGCGCCGGTGCTCGTCCGGGCGTCGACCATCGCGCCCGCTCGGACGAGGGCCGTGACGGCGGCGGCCGAGCCGCGCTCGGCCGCCAGGTGCAGAGGTGTGTACGCGCCGAAGGTGGTGACCGCTCGCGCATTCGCGCCCGCCGCGACGAGCGCCGTCACCAAGTCCGCATCGCCGTAGCGCGCCGCCCAATGCAGCGCGGTCACGCCGTCGCCCTGCGGCGCGTTCACGTCGGCGCCCTGCTTGATCAACGCGAGCACGCCCGATCGGTCGCCGCGCATCGCCGCGTCGGCAATCGGTTCCGCCGCGTGGAGGGCAAACCCGGAGAAGAGGCTTGCCGCCGTGCACGCGGCTGCGATCGCGCCGCCCAGGCCGTGTCGCATCGCCATCTGGTGCTCCCTTATTCCGCCGACAGATCCGCGGTCGCGTTCACATCGAGCTCGCCCGTGCTGTCGCCGAACGACGCCATGTCGTCGATGCCCAGCATGTGCGCCAGCGTCAGGAAGACGTTCGCCATCGGCGTCCCGTCGGGTGCCTTCACATGGAGTCCGGCTTTGATCTGGCCGCCCGCCTTGCCCGCGAGGAACAGCGGGCAGCGCTTGTGGTTGTGGACGTTCGGATTGCCCATCGGCGACCCGTACACGAGGAGCGAGTGGTCCAGCAGGTTGCCGTCGCCGTCAGGGGTCCGCTTCAGACGCTCGAGGAAATACGGGACGAGGCTGATGTGGTACTTGTTGATCTTCGCGAAATCGAGGATGCGCTCCGGCCGTTCGTTGTGGTGCGAGGCGTTGTGAAACCCCGTGGTGACGCCGGTCTGCGGGAAGACCCGGCCCGACACGTCACGCGAGAGCTTGAATGCAAACACGCGGGTGATGTCTGCCGCCAGCGCCACGGCCTGAAGGTCGAACATGAGCTTCACGTGCTCGTCGTAGGAGTCCGGGACGCCGACCGGCGCGCCCGGCAACTCGCGGCTCTCGCCGCTCAGGTTGGCAGCCTCGACGTTCTGGAGACGCCGCTCGATCTCGCGCACGTCATCCAGATAGTCAGTGAGCCGCGCCCGGTCGGCCGCGCCGAGGTGGCGCTTGAGGCGATCGATCGACGCAACGATCGTATCGAGGACGCTCTTGTCCTCGCGACGGCGGCGGGCGCGATCCTCGGGCGTCGCACCGGCTCCGAAAAGGGTGTCGAAGACGGCGCGCGGATCGCGCAGCATCGGCAGCGGCTCGCTCGGCGATGCCCAGCTGATCGCGTCCGTGTACGCGCACGAGTAGTTGTACTCGCAGCCGCCGGCGTGATCGACGCTCTCGATGCAGAGCTGCATTGAGGGAATCGCCGTGTCCTGGCCGAACTGCCGCGCGTAGATCTGATCGAACGACGTGCCCACATACAGGTCAGATCCCATCGTCTGCTTGGGATGCGCCTGCGTCAGGAAGACCGAGCTCGCCCGAAAATGATCGCCCCCGATCTCGGGCGTCGTGAACGCCTCCGCCATCCGCACGTCGGTGTTGCTGACGATGGTGATGTAGTCGCGGAGCGGCTCGAGCGGCGCGAGCGCCGTCGGCCCGAGATCGAATCCGGCGCCCACCGCCCCCGGGGACCACAGGTTGTGCTGCGCTCCGTACGCGGTGCTGCCCGCCGCGCCGTGCACCATTTCGAGGGCGATGAAGCGAAGCTTGCCGCGCGCATCCGTCTTCGCGAGCGCCGTCGCCGCTGGTGCCATGGCATCGAGGAACGGGAGGGCGAGGCTGACGCCCACGCCTTTCAGGACCGTGCGACGGGATACATGGCGTTTGGTGATGATCATCCGTGGTCTCCAGTCAGTTCGGCCGCGCCTGGCCGGCAGTCGTCTCCACCGGCGCGCGACGGCTCATCTGAAACGCCTGAGCGCGCGTGATGCCCGTGATGTACGCACCGATGCGGTGGTTCTGCTTTTCGGCGTCGCGAACGATGGCGCGCAGGGCCGGCATGTCGTACGCCTCCACGCGCCGCCCGAGCGCGTAGGTCATGAGGTTCTCGGCGAAGGTCATCAGGAACGCAGCTTTGTACTTCAGAAGCGCGCTCCGCAAACCGGGCGCGCCCTGCATCGTCGTCCCGTCGTACAGCTGTCCGGTCGAGTCGACCGGCACGCCGTTGTCCTTCATGCGGTAGCGCCCGACGACGTCGAAATTCTCGAGCGCGAGGCCGATCGGATCGATGACCCGATGGCACGACATGCACGCGGGGTTCGAGCGATGCTGCTCCATCCGCTCGCGGACCGAGAGGAGCCGGCCGTCCACCGCGCCTGCCGTATCCTCGAGCGCCGGCACGTTGGGCGGCGGCGGGGGCGGGGGCGAGCCGAGGAGCACCTGGAGCACCCACTTGCCCCGCTGGACGGGCGAGGTCCGGTCGGCCACCGACGTCAGGAGGAGGATGCTGCCCTGCGTGAGCAGCCCCCGGCGCGGCTCGGGGAGCGCGACGCGCCGGAAGTCCGGACCGGTGACGTTCGGAATGCCGTAATGCCGCGCGAGGCGCTCGTTGACGAACGAGAAGTCGGCGGTGATCAGATCGAGGACGCTGCGATTCTCCCGGATAACGCTGTCGAAGAAGAGCTCAGTCTCGCGGACGAATGCGTCGGTGAGCGACGCGTCCCAGTTCGTGAAAAGGAGGCCGTCGGGCCGCACTTTCTCCACGTCCTGCAGCCGCAGCCACTGCGCCGCGAAACGCGTCGAGAGCGCGAACGACCGCGGATCCGCCATCATGCGCGTGACCTGTTTATCGAAGACCGCCGGGTTGCTGAGCGTGCCATCAGCCGCGGCTTTGAGCAGCTCCTGATCAGGCAGCGTGCCCCACAGGAAGAACGAGAGGCGTGACGCCAGGTCGACGTCGCTCACGCGATAGACATCGTTCCCTGTCTGGGGCTCCTGCTCCACGCGGAACATGAAGCGTGGGTTGGCCAGGATGCCCTGGATGCCGAACCGGACGCCCTCGTCGAAATCCCCGCCCTCGCGTCGCGCTTGCACGTAAAACTGGAGGAGATCGTTCAGATCGTCGCGCACCGGGCCGCGATACGCCTGTGTCGCCAGTCGCCTGAGGATGTCGGTCGCGCACGCGCTCTCCTGGGTTGGCGATGAGGGCCGGCAGCTGAAAATCCTCCGGCGGCTCGGCGTGTCGGAGACCCCGGTCACGCTCGTGGGCCCGGAAATCGCGATCTCCTGAAGGTGAGGCGCCACCGTGACGCCGTACCCCGTGCCGATGCGCGTGTCGATCAACGTCTGATCGATCGGCGCGAGCAGATCGTCGACTGGCCCGATCGACCGCGGGACAAACGATGCGGCGATCCGCTGCGGTCCGGCTTTGACCGGAATGGGCGGAGTCTCGAGCGTCAGACCTTTCTCGCCGGCGTCGCTCATCCCCTGATTGACCTCGAGCACGGCCACGCGCTCGCCGTTCACCGTAATCACAAGCAGCTCGTTCCCGCCGGCCATGTACAAGGACGTGTTGCCGAACAGCTCGCCGCTGACCGTTCGGACGAGCGTGGCCTGGAACCGGTACAAACCGTCGGCCGGGAACGTATGGACAAAAGAAGTCCCGCCGCGCGCGCCAAACGGCGTGCCCTCGACGTGCCGCGCCTGGTTTTCGGTCGCCGCCACGCGATAGGTCGCCGTCGTCGGCGCCGCCCGGCGGTCGCCGACCGCGAGTCGGCTGATTTCGCTGGCGGCGCGCAGGTATCCCTGCGGGAGGGCGGGCGAAAAGCTTTGCGTGTCGGCGATGTTGTCGAAGCCATGGCTCATCGTGTCGGGCGGCAGATACGCCGTGACGTCGACATCGAGATCCAGCAGCTCTTTGACGGCCTCCGCGTACTCCGCGCGCGTGAGGCGCTGAAACGGCCGCCAGCCGGGATTGGGATTCGCGACCGCCCAGCCGTCCATCCGGGCTTCGAGCGCGCGGCGCAACTCCTCGAGCGTTCCGTCATCGGGGCGACGGGCGCCCGAGGGCGGCATCATGCCGACGCGCAGCTTCCGGATGATCTTCTCGGCGACCTCTGGCCGCGCCGTCGCCTGTTGGACGTCGAAATCCGCGAGCGAAAGACCGCCCGCCCTGCCCCGTTCGCTGTGGCAACCGGTGCAGTACTGCTTCACGGTCTGAGTGGCCGCGTCTCCTGGCGCGGCAGCGGCGGGGGACGGCGTCGGGGCGGCGCTCCTGTTGACGCGAGCGCCCGGCCGCGTGTCGGGCGATTGGGCCAGCAGCGCCAGCGAGAACAGCCACACGGCTGCGATGCCAACGAACGCTCTCGTCATTGCTCGAGGGCCATCCGAATGTGGCAAGTATAAACGATCGCCTGAATCTGGCATTTGCCGCCCCGGCGGATCCCACGAGGCACGCGGGCGCGATGCGCAGCGGCGCCCCCGCACCGCGGCGGTAAAATACATGTACACGTGACCCAAACCGCCGAAGTCGTCGGCAATGACCGCCCTTCGGTTCGGGTGACCCCCGCTGGGTTTGAGTTGCTCAGGAAGTTCAGGCCGGCGGCCGTTGCATAAGCTTCAGACGGGAGCGGGCTCATGGCCAGTCATCGTGGGCGTCTCGTTCTCGTCGGCGCGCTGGCGTTGGCGGGATCGGCCGCCTGGTCGCAGTGCTCGAAACCGGCATCTGCGCCGCCGCCACGCGCGCAGGTGTCGGCTTCACTGCTGGGCGACATGAAGCCTGTGGTTTCGGTCAAAGAGCTGATGCGCGACATGATCGATCCGATCGCCGACAACATCTTCGATGCCGTGTGGTGGGAGGAGACCAAGCAAGGCTCCGTCTCGCACGTTCCCAAGACCGACGAGGACTGGGAGAAGATCCGAATCGGCGCGGTGACGATCGCGGAAGGGATCTATCTGCTGAAGGTGCCGCGGCCCTTCACGCCGCCTGGCGACATCAACAACAGCGTCGGTCCGAACGCCCCCGAACTGTCGCCTACCGCGATCAAGGCGAAGCTCGACAACGATCCGGTCCTCTGGAACGCCAAGGTCGAGGCGCTGCGAAACGTCGCGAAGGCAACGCTCGAAGCGGTCAATCGCAAGGACGTGAACGCGGTGTTTCAGGCGGCCGCGGATCTCGATGTGGCGTGTGAAAACTGCCACCTCGAGTACTGGTACCCGGGCGACAGGGACACGGTTGAACGCGAGAGAAAAGCGCGCGCGTCCTTCGGCAACAAAAGATAGCCCACGCCGCCTTCACGATTTCTTCGCATGCGCCAACCGGGCGCCTCGGCTACGATTAGTCCGTACATCCTGAGGAGGCCCTGTGAAACGCGTGTTTTTCAGCCTGCTCGGCGCGGTCGCTCTTTCCGGTGGGACCGCCTACGCCCACCACTCGTTCGCCGCAACGTACCTCGTGGACGACGAGGTCAAAATCGAAGGCGAGCTGGTCGCGTTCATGTTTCGGAATCCGCATTCCTTCGTGCACGTCGAGGCGCCGGACAAAGACGGAGAGATGCAGCGCTGGGCGATTGAGTGGGCGGCGGCCGGCCAGTTGAACGGCATCGCGCACGACACGCTCAAGCCTGGCGATCACGTGATCATCACCGGCAACCCGGGCCGCACGGCCGAAGATCACCGGCTGCGCATGCGCAGCATTCTCCGTCCGAAGGACGGCTTCAAGTGGAGCGGCACCTTCCAATAGGCGCCGCGTGATCGGGTAGCCCTTCGGAGGAGAACCCATGCCACCCGGGGCGAAGCGACCGACGATGGCGGTCGCGGCAATGATGGTCGTGTGGCTGATGAGCGCCGCACTCGTGACCGAACAGCGGCCGCTGACGTCGGACGAGGCGTTCAAGAACATTCAGGCGCTCAAAGGCATCCCCGTCGACGAATTCATGGGCACGATGGGCCTCTTCTCGGCGGCGCTGAGCATGTGCTGCGGCGACTGTCACACGGCCGCCGGCACGTCGAATCCGAAATGGGAAGACGATCCGCCCCGCAAGCGGACGGCGCGCCGGATGATCCAGATGGTCGCGGCGATCAACGCCACGAACTTCAACGGCCGGCCCGTCGTGACCTGCTGGACATGTCACCGCGGCCAGCCGCGACCGGCGGCAACGCCGGCCATGGATCGCATTTACGGCGAGCCGGTCACGGAGCCGGCCGACGTGCTGCCCGCCGCGACATCCGGCGTGCCGACAGTCGATCAGATTCTCGACAGATACGTCGCCGCGCTCGGCGGCGCGTCGCGCCTCGCGACCCTCACCAGCTTCATCGCCAAAGGCACGAGCCTCGCCTACGGAGAAGTCGGCAAGGGCGATCCCGCGGAGCTCTACGCGAAGGCGCCGAATCAGCTGGCGACGATCATTCACCAGCGCGAGGGAGACTCGAGCCGCGTGTTCGACGGTCAGGACGGGTACTTCATGCTGCCGCTCACGGTCGTGCCGGTTTATCCATGGACCGGTGGCGCGATCCAGGGCGCCCGGCTCGAAGCCGAAATGCTGTTCCCCGGCCACATCAAGGCATTTCTCGCGAACTGGCGCGTCAGCTTCCCGATCACACTGGACGGCAGGGACGTCGACGTCGTGCAGGGCACCGGCGCCGACAACCTGCTCGCGACGCTGTACTTCGACAGGCAGACGGGACTGCTGAACCGGCTGATTCACTACCGGATGTCGGCCGTCGGGCGCGTGCCGACGCAGATTGACTTCTCCGACTATCGGGCGGTCGGCGCCGTGCAATTCCCGTTCAAGTGGAGTTACGCCTGGGTCAGCGGACGCGAGGAATACACATGGACCGACGTGCAGGCGAACGTTGCCGTCGATGCAGCGAGGTTCGCGAAACCGGTTTCTCGGCCGCGCTAGCCCGGTCGGTCATCGGCAGCTGAAGTTCGCCGCCTCGTCGATGCTGCCGCTGCCGCGGTACGTCGCGACCTGCGGATAGGGACAGAGCGGCCGCGTCCGATCGACGACACCGCTCGTCGCATGCGATGCGACGATTCGTTCGGGCGGCTCGCCCTGCTCGATCCATCGCTCCATCGCCGCCATCATGTCGAAGGTGTTCGGCCCTTCGCCGCCGCCGCAGTGTCCCATGCCCGGTACCATGAAGAGCCGTACGGCGTTTCGGACGTCCTTCGACAGGCTGTTGAAGTAGGTGATGCTCGTGCCCGGTCCGACGAGCGGATCCGCCCAGCCGTGATACATCAGCAGCTTTCCGCCGTGGCTCGTAAACGGCTCGATGTGCGGGTTGACGGCGTTGATGGTGCCGCCGTCGACTTGATCGGCGATCGCCACATCGCGATCGAGATCGAACGTGCGCCAATCCCAGTTCGGATCCTTGAACACGATGTATTTGTATTGATCGATCGCGGTCGCCGTCGGCTCCGGTCCGCCGACGAGTCCGGCCCACCCGAGCTCCGCGCCTGGCGCGTAACCGGGAAACACCTCTTTGCCGTCTTTCGTTTTCACGGGACTCATCACCGTGCGCAGCGTTTGGATTTGCCGAGGCGTCAGGAAGTCGAGGTGCGACGGATCGAAATGACACCTGGTCGGATCGCTGATCAGGCCGTCCTTCAGACCATCGAGCGCGTCGCACTGATCGAGCACCGCCTTGTGGATCAGCGGGTACTTGTCGGGCGGAATGAACGCCGCCGGATCGCTCAACATCGCTTTGCCGATCGTCAACTGCCATGCGTTCAGGTGCGTCCGCGGGTTGGCCTGCGCGCCGGCGACGACGCCGTCGAAATCGTCCGGATACCGCTGCACCTCGGCAAGGCCCTGCCGTCCGCCGGTCGAGCACCCATTCCAGTAGGAAAGCTTCGGGCCGCGGCCGTAGAACGCCACGATGATCGCTTTCGCCTTCACCGTCATCTCGTGCTCGGATCGGTGCGCAAAGTCGACGAACTTCTCGGGATGGCCGAGCGCAAACGATCCGGTCGCACCGACGTGACCGGTGTCGGTCGACGTGGTCGCATAGCCGTGCTTCAAGGCGTCGGCCATCGCTGGATAGCTGATCGTCCCCGCCCATCCGCCGTTGCCGACCGCTTGAAGATTGCCGTTCCACGCCGAGGTCGGCAACCAGACTTCGATCTTGATATCCGAGTCGCTCGTCGGCGTCAGCGTCGCCGCGACCCGACAAAACGCCGGCAGATCCGTGAACGGGTTCGGCCCGCGGCCGGCCCGGCCGCTCGGCGGAGGCGCGAACGACCCGGGCGGAACGCTCTGCGCCGAGGTGATCGTGGCCTGCGGCAGCGGCAGGGACGCCAGGCTTTCGCACGTCGCAGCAACGGTTGTTCGGGCGGCTCCGATCTCGTCGTCGTAGTCGAGGAGCAACGGGGCAGACGCGGCGGGGGCCTGCGGCGGGCTCTGCGCCGCCCCCAGCGGCAGCGCCAGCGCGCCGGCAAGAGCGACGAGCAAACCGGTTGGTGCCCGCTGCATGGCCGAAAAGTGCTGGCGAGTATACTTGGTGCCTCGGTTTTCACCAAGCAGCGACATGTCGCCTCGACAGGTCCGCGTCATCGTCTTGTGCGCGATTGTCGTCATCCTCGACGGGTTCGATACGCAGTGCATGGGCTTCCTCGTCCCGGTGATTTCCGACAACCTGCACATCGCCCTGCCGCAGTTCGGCCCCGTCCTCTCGGCGGCGCTCGTCGGCCTGATGATCGCGGCGATGGGCAGCGGGCCAATCGCCGATCGCTCGGGCCGACGGTGGGTTGTCGTCATCTCGGTGTTGGCGTTTGCGGTCTTCACGCTGCTGACCGCGCGCGCGAACACGCTGCGGGAGCTCGTGCTGTTTCGATTTCTGACCGGACTCGGCCTCGGCGGCGCCATGCCGAACGCTGTCGCGCTCACTTCCGAGTTCACGCCGAAACGGCTGCGGCCGATCGTCATCGGCGCGATGTTCACCGGAATGCCGGCCGGCGCCGTGATCGCGAGTCAGGCTGCGGGATTCATGATTCCGCGATGGGGGTGGCGGTCTGTGCTCGCGCTGGGCGGCGCGCTGCCGCTGGCGCTCGCGATCGTGTTGATCGTCTGGCTGCCGGAATCGGTGGAATGGATGGAATCCCGGGCGCGCGGGCGCGCGACGGCGCGCGAGTCGGTGCCGGTCAAGGATCTCTTCACCGAAGGGCGCGCGTCGGGAACGCTGCTGCTGTGGATTCCGTTCTTCATGAATCTCCTGATCTTGTACTTCGTTTTGAGCTGGCTGCCGTCGCTCCTGCGGCAATCGGGACTGCCCGTCGCCGCCGGCGTGCAGGCCGTCGCCGCGTTCAGCGTCGGCGGGATGATTGGCACGCTGACTCAGGGTCACCTCATGCGCGGCGCCGGCACGCGCACGGCGCTCATCGTCGAGTTTGCGCTCTGTATCGTCCTGATTCCTTCGCTCGCCTCGACGGCGTCGACGCTCGCGCCGACGCTGGCGATCATCTTTGTGCTCGGGATTTGCGTGCAGGGCGCGCAGGCCGGACTGAATGCGCTCGCCGCGATGTATTATCCGACGACCATCCGCGCGACGGGCATCGGGTGGGCGCTCGGCGTGGGTCGGATCGGGTCGATTGTCGGCCCGTCGGTCGGCGGCCTGCTGCTGTCCCGGCAGTGGACGCCGGATCGCATCTTCATGGCAGGCACGGCGCCTGCGATTTGCGCCGCTGCCGCGATTGTTCTCGCCGGCGCGCTGCCGCGGGAAGCGAATGCGTTTCAGGTCGCACACTGATCTGACAGTCGTCCGGCAGCACGTGGGCCGTGACGCCGGGCGCGAGTCGGCGAGAACAGGCACCGGGCACGCACGTGAGACTCTGCCGCTATAACGACAGTCGCCTCGGCATCGTCGAGGGGGACCACATCCGCGACGTCACCGCGGCACTCGACGTGCTGCCGGCGTACCGCTATCCCCTCCCGGGGTTCGATCCGTTGATCGCGAACCTCGATGCCGTCATCGCGCGCGCGAAGGCGGTCGCGCCCGCCGCTCGGCCCATGGCAGCGGTGTCGGCCACTCTGCTCAGTCCCGTCGCCAATCCCGGCAAGATCGTGTGTGCGCCGGTGAACTATCAGAAGCACCTCGACGAGGTGCGCGATGACGCATCGCTGCATCACAACGTCGCTGCCACGGCGGCGCCCATTCAAACCGCGGGTTTATTCCTCAAGGCGACGAGCGCGCTCGTGGGGCCCGGCCAGGGGATCGCCTTGCGAAAAATCGATCGCCGCAATGATCACGAGGTCGAGCTCGCCGTCATCATCGGCAAACGCGCGAACAATGTCTCGGCGGTGAACGCCTATGGCCACATCGCCGGCTACGCCATCGGCCTCGACATCACAATTCGAGGACCCGAAGAGCGGAGCCTCAGGAAGTCGCCGGATAGCTACGCGGTCCTGGGCCCCTGGCTCGTGACGCCGGATGAAATCCCGGATCCCGGCACGCTCGATCTGCGGATCGCGGTCAACGGCGAGGAGCGGCAGAGCTCGAACACGCGGTATCTGATCCTCGGCGTCCCACAGCTCATCGAGTACGCCTCGACCTTCTACACTCTGAACCCGGGCGACGTCCTCATCACAGGCACGCCCGAAGGCGTGAGCCCGATCCAGCCCGGCGACGTGATCCAGGCGTGCATCGAGAAGATCGGCACAATGGAGGTGAAAGTACGGGCGGCATGAACACCACCACGTTCCACGACAGGCCGGACGCCTCGCCCCGGCTGAAGGCGCTCTACCAGCGGCTTTCGGCGAAGAACACGGCGCCGCTCTGGGAAGTGCTTGGCGAGATCGTCACGCCACAGCCGAGAGCCGGATGCGTGCCCGCCCTTTGGCAGTACGACGAAGTCCGCGCTCTGCTGATGGAAGCCGGCGGACTGATTTCGGCGGCGGAAGCGGAACGCCGCGTCCTCGTGCTCGAGAATCCGGGCCTGCGCGGCCGGTCGCAGATTTCCCCGACCTTGTATGCGGGCGTGCAGCTCGTCCTGCCCGGCGAAACGGCGCCGACGCATCGGCATGCCGCGTCGGCCCTGCGGTTCGTGCTCGAGGCCGGCGACGGCGCGTACACGGCGGTCGACGGCGAACGGACGACGATGCACGCGGGCGACTTCATCCTGACGCCTTCGTGGACCTATCACGATCACGGCAATCCGAGCGACGTGCCGGCGATCTGGCTCGACGGGCTCGACATCCCGATGGTGAACGTCTTCGGCGCGAGCTTCGCGGAACACCACCCTGACGACGTGCAACCGGTCACACGACCTGAAGGCGACGCGCTCTCCCGGTACGGAACAGCGCTGCTGCCGGTGGACTTCGCGCCCGGACGCCGCTCGCCGATGTTGTCGTATCCGTACGCCCGCAGCCGCGAAACGCTCGACCGGTTGTATCGCAACGGTCCGGTGCATCCGACGCACGGGATCAAGATGCAGTACGTGAATCCCGCGACGGGCGGCTACCCGATGCCGACGATCGCGGCGTTCCTTCAACTGTTGCCCGGGGACTTCGAAACCACGCCGTACCGATCGACGGATGCGACGATCGTCTGCGCGGCCGAGGGACGCGGCACGAGCCGCGTTGGCGATCAGATCTTCACATGGGGTGCGCGTGACGTCTTCGTGGTTCCGTCCTGGGCGCCGGTGACGCACCGGGCAAGCGACGAAGCCGTTCTTTTCTCTTTTTCCGACCGTCCGGCACAGCGGTCGTTGGGTCTGTGGCGCGAAGAGGAATCCTGATCTTGTCCTGATGACGCCGCCGTTCAAAGCCGACCAGGTCGGCAGCCTGCTCAGGCCCGCGAACCTGCTGCACGCGCGCGACGCGCGCACGCGCGGCGAGATCTCGGCCGCCGAGCTCCGCCGCATCGAGGACGACGCGATCCGCGACGTCGTCGTGATGCAGGAGCGAATCGGCTTGCAGTCGGTCACCGACGGCGAATTCCGCCGCGGCTTGTGGCACATGGACTTCGTGTGCGATTTCGCCAACGTGGAGCAGACGGCAGGAATCCCCATCAAGTTTCACTCGGAGGCAGGCGAGATCGAGTGGGCGCCGCCCGGCGTCAAGATCACCGGCAGGCTGTCGCGGCGGCACCCTATCTTCGTCGAGGATTTCAAGTTCCTGAAATCGATCGCGAAGGCCACGCCGAAGATCACCATTCCGTCGCCGAGCGTCCTTCATTTCCGAGGCGGCCGCAAGGCGATCGACACCGCCGCGTATCCCGACATCGAAGAGTTCTACGTCGATCTCGCCCGTGTCTACCGCGAGGAGATTCGTGATCTCGCCGACGCGGGCTGCCGCTACCTGCAGGTCGACGAAGTCAACATGGCGTTCCTGTGCGATCCGAACCTGCGCGCGTTCGCGCGCGGCCTCGGCGAGGATCCCGACGCGCTGCCGCACACGTACGCGACGCTGATCAACGATGCGACCTCCGCCCGTCACGAGGACATGGCGGTCTGCATGCATTTGTGTCGCGGCAACGCCCGCAGCCACTGGGTCGCCGAGGGCGGCTACGAGCCGGTCGCCGACGTGCTCTTCAACGAATTCAACGTCGACGGCTACTTCCTGGAGTACGACAGCGCGCGCGCGGGCGACTTCAGTCCGCTGCGTTTCGTGCCGAAGGGCAAGACGATCGTGCTGGGCCTCGTCACGACGAAAAAAGGGACGCTCGAAAGGAAAGACGACATCAAGCGGCGCATCGACGAAGCGTCGAGCTTCGTGCCGCTCGAACAGCTCGCCCTCAGCCCGCAGTGCGGGTTTGCGAGCAATGCCGAAGGCAACGCCCTGACCTTCGACGAGGAACGGGCCAAGCTCGAATTGATTGTCGAGATCTCCCGCGACGTGTGGGGCTCGCGTGGCTAGCGCCGTTGGTCGAGCGCGCAGACGACGTCGTCGAGGAATTGCGCGGCTCGCGCGCCGTCGACCACGCGGTGATCGCATGACAACGTCAGCGTCATCATCGGGCGCACGGCCGCTTGCCCGTTGAAGACGGCGACTCGATCGCGAATCGCGCCGACCGCCAGAATCCCGGCCTGCGGCGGGACGATGATCGCGGTGAACGCGTCGACGTGAAACATGCCGAGATTGCTGATCGTGAAGGTCGCGCCGGCGATGTCGGCCGGCTGCAGGCGCCCGGCGCGCGCCCGACTCGCCAGCTCCGTTCGTCGCGATGCGATGTCGGTCAGCGACCGGGCGTCCGCGCCGTGAATCACGCCGGCCACGACCGCATCCTCGACGGCAATGGCGATCGCGACGTTGACGTCGCTGTTCACGCGAACGCGGTTCTCTATCCAGCTGGCGTTCATCTGCGGGTGCTTCGCGAGCGCACATGCCACCGACGAGACGAGCACGTCGGTGTGCGAAACGCCGGCCGCCCGGTCACGGGCGGCCATCAGCGCGCCGGCATCCACATCGCGCGACACGAAGAAGTGCGGAACCGTCGTCCACCCTGCAGTCGTCCGCTCGGCCATCAGTCGGGCGACCGATGACGCGCCAACGCGCGGGCGAACTGCCTGCTCGGCTGCGGCGTCGGCCCGATCGGTCCTCCCTGCGGCGAGCACGTCTTCGGCGACGATTTCGCCGTCCGGCCCCGACCCCTGGAGCGTCGCGAGATTGACGTTGTGCTCTTGCGCGAGCCGGCGGGCCTTTGGCGACACCCTGATATCGGCGGAAGCGACGGACCGAGCGTCTGCAGCGTCCCGAACGGGCGCGCGCTCTCCTGGCTGCACCAGCCAGGCGATTGTTTGACCGACCGGAATCCTGGCGCCTTCGCGAGCCGAGACGGATGCCAGGATCCCGTCGGCTTGCGCTTCGACCTCGACGACCGCTTTGTCGGTCTCGATCTCGAGCAGCGTCTCGCCTTTGTGGACCCGATCCCCTTCCTTCTTCCGCCACGCGATCAGCTTTCCGGTCTCCTGCGCCATTTCGAGCGCGGGCATGACGACGCTGACCGCCATCAGGCGCCGACCCTTTCGGTCTTCGCGCTTTCGGCGATCAGCTCGGCGACCTCGCGGCTCGGCGTCCCTTCGAGCTCGCGCGTCGTCTGCAACGGACCGCTGACGGTGACGTAGGTCGCGCCCGCGACGAGCAACTGCTCCGCGGGGAAGCGCGTGATCACTTCATGGCCGGTCGGCGTGACGACGATTTCCTCTTCGATGCGCGCCGCGCTCCAGCCGTCCTTCGACGGCCAGAACGTTTCGAGCGCAAAGACCATCCCCGGCTTGATCTCGTGCGGATGCTCGAGCGACACGAGCCGGCTGATCACCGGCTTCTCCCAGATCGCGAGGCCGACGCCATGACCGAACTGCAGCGCGAATGCCGCTTCTTCGTTCGGGAACCCGAAGTCCTGCGCTTTCGGCCAGACCGATGCGACTTCGGCGGTGGATCGTCCTGGCCGGATGAGCTCGATGGCCGCGTCGAGATAGTCGCGGCAGCGCTTGTACGCGTCGATGAGCGCGTGCGACGCGAAGTTGATCGCGAACGACCGGTAGTAGCAGGTGCGGTACCCCATGTAGGAGTGCAGGATGTCGTAGTAGACCGGGTCACCCGGCCTGAGGACGCGGTCGGAAAACACGTGCGGATGCGGGCTGCAGCGCTCGCCCGAGATCGCGTTCACGCCTTCCACGTACTCGGATCCCAGATCGTAAAGCACCTTGCTGACGAGGCCGACGCATTCGTTCTCGCGCATGCCCGGCTTCATGGCCATATAGAGCTCGTGATACGCGGCGTCGACCATCATCGCCGAGTGCGTGAGGAGCGAGATTTCGTCCTCGGTCTTGATCTCCCGCGCGTCGGACATCAGCTGCTGGCCGTCGACGACCTTCACGCCCTCGCGCTGGAGCGCGAAAAGAATAGGCGGCTCGATCACGTCGATGCCGACCGGCTCGCCGGCGAGACCGCGCGACTCAAGCTCGACGCGGATCTTCTTCGCGACGTCCTCAGCGCGACCCATCTCCGGTGTCATCGCACCCCGAAGCAGCGAGATGCCGGCGCGGGAGCGGTCGCCGAGCCACGGGCAATTCAGCTGGTGGTGCCTGGCCGCCGACCCGAAGTCCCAGAGGATCGGCTCGGCCTCCTGCGGCAAAAGCGTGAAGCGGCTGATCTTGTCCTGCGCCCACGTGCCGATGTGGGTTGCGGTGATGTAGCGCACGTTGTTCATGTCGAAGCAGACGAGCGCGCCCATCTCCGACGTGGCCAGGAGCGCCTTGATGCGCGCGAGCCGTTCCGCGCGCAGTCGATCGAAATCGATCCGCTGTTCCCAGTCGACGCCCATCGTGCCGAAAGTACGAATCGCCATGGTCATCTCCTGCAGAGCCGGCGCGCCGTATCGAACACGGATTGTTCCGTCGGGACGGTCGCGTCCTCGAGCGGCGGTGAGAAGGGAATCGGCACGTGCAGCGCGCCGAGTCGGGTCACCGGCGCGTCCAGGTCGTAGAACGCGCCTTCAGCAACGACGGCCGCGAGCTCCGCGGCGACGCCGTAGCGCCCGTAGCCTTCGTCCATCACAATCGCCCGCGACGTTTTCTTCACCGACTCGACGATCGTTTTCTCGTCGAGCGGCCAGGTCGTTCGCGGATCAACGATCTCGGCGTCGATGCCGATCTCCTCGAGCATCCTCGCCGCGCCGAGCGCCACCTGCACCATGCTGCTCGTCGCCACGATCGTGATGTCGCTCCCTTCGCGCTTGATGTCCGCGAGGCCGAGCGGAATGACATAATCGTCTGACGGCACCGGCCCCTTCAACTTGTACTGCATCTTGTCTTCGAAAAAGACCACCGGGTTGTCGTCGCGGATGGCCGCTTTCATCAGACCCTTCGCGTCGCGGGGCGTGGACGGCACCGCGACTTTCAAGCCGGGAATATGGCTCGGCCAGGCATGCAGTGATTGCGAGTGCTGCGCCGCCGACCGTCGCGTGGCGCCGAGCGTGGTACGGACGACCAGCGGGACTTTCCATTTGCCGCCGGACATGTAATGGATCTTCGCCGCCTGGTTCGCGAGTTGATCCATGACGAGCGTCAGGAAGTCGCCGAACATGATGTCGACGACGGGCCGCATCCCGGTCATTGCGGCGCCCACGCCGAGGCCGGTGAACCCCGCCTCGGAAATCGGCGTGTCGATGACGCGCGAGGGTCCGAATTCCTGCACGAGGCCCGCCAGGACTTTAAAGGCGGTTCCGGCCTCGGCCACGTCTTCGCCCATCAGCACGACGCGGGGATCGCGGCGCATTTCTTCGGCGATCGCTTCCCTTACCGCGTCGGCGAACGTCAGCTCGCGAGTGGCGGCCAGCGCGTCAGGCATACACGTCCTCAGTCACTTCCGCCGCGTCGGGATACGGCGCATCGATCGCCCAGCGCATCGCATGGTCCATCTCGCTCGTGAGCTCGGCGTGCGCGCGATCAAGCATCGCCTGATCCGCGAACCGTTCGGCGATCAGGTACGCCTCGAGAATCGCGATCGGATCACGCTCCTTGACCCAATGCTGCTCTTCCTGCTTCGCGCGGTAATACTCCCGGCTGACGTCGCCGACGTGGTGACCGCGGAAACGATACGTGTCGGCGACGAGGAACGACGGACCGCCGCCACGCCGGGCGCGGTCGACCAGCGGCGACGCGGCGCCGTAGACGGCGCGAACGTCTTGACCGTCGACACCCGTGCATGCAAGGCCGAATGCCGCGGGCCGCGCCATGATTTCGCCGGCGGTCGTCTCGCTCACGTGCGTGTACTCGTTGTAGTGGTTGTTCTCGCACACGTAGATCACCGGCAACGTCCACAACTGCGCGAGGTTCATCGATTCGTACAGCACGCCCTGGCCGAGCGCCCCTTCGCCGAAGAAGCAGACAACGACGCGATCCTGCCGCAGGTATTTCGAGGAGAACGCCGCGCCCGTCGCCATCGCCGCGCTGCCCCCGACGATGGCGTTCGCACCGAGATTGCCGGTGCCGGGATCGGCAATGTGCATCGAACCGCCCTTCCCCTTGCAGTACCCGGCCTTCTTCCCGAGCAATTCGGCGAACATCAAATCCGGCGACGCGCCTTTCGCGAGGCAATGCCCGTGGCCGCGGTGCGTGCTGGTGATGTAGTCGTCCCTGCTGAGCGCGCTGCAGACGCCGACAGCGACCGCTTCTTCCCCGATATACAGGTGCGCGAGGCCCGGCATCCGCGCGCGGGTGTAGAGATCGTTCACGCGCTCTTCGAAGAGCCGAATCGCGGTCATCTGCCTGTGCATCCGGAGCAATTGTGCCTTCACCGCTCCACCCCCGCGGCCCGCGCAAGCGCCTGAAACACCGCCGCGAAGTCGGCTGCCGACAGCCCCATCGCCCGTGTCGCCGTCAGCCACTCGTTCGCCGTCGATGTCGTCGGCAACGGGACGCGCAGGTCTCGCCCCATATCGAGCGCCAGCTGCAGATCCTTCTGCATCATCGTGGTGTCGAACCACGCCTGGTCCGGCATCTGCAGAACGAACGGTCCACGATACCGCAGCATTGGCGATCCGATGGCGCTGTTGGTCATCACATCCACCGCCGTCTCGCGCGCGATGCCGCTCTTTTCGGCGAGCAGCACGCCCTCCGCGAACGCGAGCATCTGGACGGCGACGCTGATGTTCGTCGCGATTTTCATCGACACCGCCAGCCCGTTCGCGCCGACGTAGGTGACTTTCGGACCGATGTCTTCCAAGATCGCCCTCACGCGATCGAACGTCGGGCGATCGCCGCCGACCATGATCGACAGCTTGCCCTGCTCGAGCGTCAGGACGCTGCCCGAGACCGGCGCGTCCACCATCTGCGCGCCGGCCTCGCGCGCGCGTGCGGCGAGCTCCCTGCTCACCACCGGGCTCACCGTGCTCATGTCGACGAGAATTTTGTCATGGCCAAGGCCCGCGACGAGTCCGAACGGGCCGTCGGCCACGGCGCGGAGCGCCGCGGAGTTCGCGACCATCACAAACGTGACGTCGGCGGCCGCCGCGACATCGCGAGGCGTGTCGGCGACGCGCAGTCCGTCGCCGGCGAGCGCTTCCGCCTTCGATCGCGTGCGGTTGAAGCCGGTGACGCGGTGGCCTTTCGCGAGCAGCCGCGCCGCCATCCGCCCGCCCATCACGCCAAGTCCGACGTACCCGAGATTCGCCATCGATTTGCGGTTTTGTTATATCAGACCGCGGGGACCCTCTGCTCGCGTCTAACATACAATGGCCCGCACAGCCGACCGCCGGACCGAGCCATGGATAGCACGATCAGACGCCAGAGCACGACGGAAGACGACATCACCGCCGAAGTGTTGCGGCGGGTCGACCGGACGCCTGACGAGCGCCTCCGGGAAATCATGCGCGCTCTGGTCGGTCACCTCCATCGCTTCGTCAAAGAGGTGAATCTGACCGAACGTGAATGGTTCGAAGCGATCCGATTCCTCACCGAAACCGGTCAGATGTGCAATGACCGCCGTCAGGAATACATTCTGTTGTCCGACACGCTCGGCGTCTCGATGGTCGTGGATTTGATCAACCATCGCAAGCGCGATCGCGCCACCGAATCGACGGTCTTCGGGCCATTTCATCGCGAGGGGGCGCCGCACCTGCCGCCCGGCGCGAACATCGCACTGCGCGACGCCGACGGCGTGCCGACGATGATCAGCGGGCGCGTGCTCGATCTGAACGGCAATCCCATTGTGGACGCCGCGCTCGACGTCTGGCAGGCGGATTCATCCGGCCTGTACGACTCCCAACATGCGAACAGCGATGAGCTGCATCTCCGCGGCGTGTTCCATACGGACCGCGAGGGCGGCTACCTCGTGCGAACGATCCGTCCCGTGTACTACGCGATCCCGGATGACGGTCCGGTCGGCCGGATGCTGCGTGCGACCAACCGCCACCCGTGGCGCCCCGCGCATGTGCACTTCGTCGTCTCCGCGGACGGCTTCGAGCCCGTGACGACGCACATCTTCGACGACAGCGATCCGTACCTCAGCTCGGATGCGGTGTTTGCCGTGAAGGAGTCGTTGATGGCGCGCTTCGTCCGGCACGACGCGCTCGACGACGCTGCGCATCGATTCGGGCTGGAGCCGCCGTTCTACACCGTGGATTTTGATTTCGTGCTGCAACCACGCGGCCCCGGCGATTGACGACGTCATGCATCACTTCGGGAGGTTCGACGAGAGCGCGCTTCGTCCGCATCCGCGCTACGCCGGGCACGGCGACGGGTACGCGGAGGCGGAGCTCGTCGCCCCGCAGACGGGATCGGTCCACACCGGGTTGAGCATCGGCCAGCTGGCGCCGAACGGCTCGCTGCATCCGCACGTGCACTCGTTCGAGGAAGGCTTCTATGTTCTCGCCGGCCGCGGGGCCGTCGCGATCGACGACCGCAGCTATCTCGTCGGACCGGGTGACTACGGTGCGTTGAAGGTCGGAACCCCGCATGCCTGGTGCAATGCCGGCGAGGCGCCGGTCCGCTGGCTGCAGATGGCCGCACCGCAACCGAGGCCGCACGGCAGCGCGCGCGACACGTTCTTTCTGAAAAACACGATGTTGCCGAGCCCGGCGCAGCCCCCGAGTGCGCCGCGTCCGGCGGAGCATCTGCTCGGGCACTTCGATGTCGGCCAGATCCCGACCGGCGTTGAGGGGCGAATCGCATCCGGCGGCCTCCGGGGCGTCTTTCTCAAATGGATGATCGATGAGACATTCGGCGCGCGGCACCATCGGATGCTGTTCATCGAGTATCAGCCGGGCGTGAGCATCGGGTTGCACGATCACACGTTCGAAGAGGCGTACTACATCCTCAGCGGCGAAGTCGAAGCGACGCTCGACGGCAGCAAGTATCTGGCCGGGCCGGGCCACGTGATCTGGACCGGCGTCGGCTGCGTTCACGCGTTCGCCAACGCCGGCGGCGAACCCGTTCGATGGCTCGAAACGTTCTCGCCGCAGCCGCCCGCCGAAAACGTCTTCCGTTTCGTCGCCGAATGGGAACAGCGAGCCAGGGAGCTGGAAGGACAGTAGCATGGCGCTCACCGGTCGGGAGTATCTGGACAGCCTGCGCGACGGCCGCGAGATCTGGATCTACGGTGCGCGGGTCAAGGACGTCACCGCGCATCCAGCCTTCCGCAACACGGCGCGGATGATCGCGCGGTTGTACGACGCGCTTCATGATCCCCGGCGCCAGTCGATCCTCACGACGGCCACCGATACGGGCAGCGGCGGCGTGACGCACCGCTTCTTTCAGGGATCCCGCAACGCCGGGGAGCTCGTCGCGGCGCGCGATGCCATCGCCGAATGGGCGCGCATCTCGTATGGATGGATTGGCCGCAGCCCGGATTACAAAGCCGCGTTCATGGCAACGCTTGGCGCCAACTCCGGTTTCTACGAACCGTACGAGGCGAACGCGCATCGCTGGTACAAAGAGGTCCAGGAACAGGTGTCCTTCGTCAACCATGCCATCGTCAATCCGCCCGTCGATCGCGACCGGCCGCTCGACGACGTGAAAGACGTGTACATGCACGTCGAACGGGAGACCGACGCGGGCCTCGTCGTCAGCGGCGCAAAGGTCGTGGCGACGACGTCCAGCTTGACCCATTTGAACTTCATCGCGAACAACGGCGCGCTCCCGATCAAGACGAAGCCGTTCGCGTTCGTGTGCATCGTCCCGACCGGCGCACGCGGCGTGAAATTGTTCTGCCGGCCGTCGTACGAGATGACCGCCGAAGTAATGGGCACGCCGTTCGACTATCCGTTGTCGAGCCGAATGGACGAAAACGATTCGATTCTGGTGTTCGACAAGGTGCTCGTCCCGTGGGAGAACGTGTTCGCGTACGGCGATATCGACAAGGTCAACAACTTCTTTCCGCGGTCGGGATTCCTGCCGCGATTCATGTTTCAGGGCTGCACGCGATTCGCCGTCAAGCTCGATTTTCTCGCCGGGCTGCTGCTGAAAGCGGTCGAGGCCACCGGTGCCAGGGACTTCCGCGGCGTGCAGGCGCAGGTCGGCGAAGTCCTCGCCTGGCGCAATATGTTCTGGGCGCTGACCGACGCGATGGCGCACAACCCGATGCCGTGGACGCCGGGCTACGTGCTGCCCAACATCGATGCGGGTCTGGCGTACCGCGTCATGTCGAGCATCGCCTATCCCAGGATCAAGGAGATCATCGAGAATTCACTCGCCAGCGCGTTGATCTATCTGCCCTCGAGCGCGCTCGACTTCAAAGTCCCCGAGCTCCGGCCGCTGCTCGATCAATTCGTCCGGGGATCGGCCGGCTACACCGCCGAAGCCCGCGTCAAACTGTTCAAGCTGCTGTGGGACGCCATCGGCAGCGAGTTCGGCGGCCGTCACGAGCTGTACGAGCGCAACTACTTCGGCAATCACGAAAGCATTCGCTTCGAGACGCTGATGGTCGCCGACATGAGCGGCGCCAGCGCACGCTATAAGGGCTTCGCGGAGGCGTGCCTGGCCGAATACGACTTGAACGGATGGACGGCGCCCGACCTGATCAATCCGACCGACGTCAGCGTGATCATGAACAAGGTCGCGGGAGGAGTATGAACCGCCTCGCGATGCTCATCGCGGCGTTCGCGCTGGTGAACCTGCCGCTCGCCGCGGGCCAGCCGCCGGCATCCCAGGCGGGGTACGACCTCACGGGCGAGTGGGCGCCGCGCTTCCACGAAGATCAGCCCGAGCGCATTCCCGGCCCCGAGATCGGGGACTATCTCGGGCTGCCGATCAACGACGCGGCCCGACTGCACGCGGACAGCTGGGATGCCGCGATCCTCACGCTGCCAGAACACCAGTGCAAGCCGCACCCGTCCGACTACTCGCCGCGCGGCCCCGCGAACCTGCGCATCTGGAAAGAGGTCGACACGCCGACGCAGCAGCTGATCGCGTATCACACGCACATCTCGTGGCAGGCGCCCGAGCGGACGATCTGGATGGACGGGCGGTCGCATCCGCCGCCGTACGCCGCTCACACCTGGCAGGGCTTCTCCACCGGGCGGTGGGAGGGCGACATGCTGACGATAACCACCACGCATCTGAAGATGGGGTGGATACGCCGGAACGGCGTGCCGCGCAGCGATCAAGCCGTCGTCACCGAGCATCTCGTCCGGCACGGCGACTATCTGACGTGGATCATCGTCATCGACGATCCGGTCTATCTGACGGAGCCGTTCATACGCACGACCAATTTCGTCGCCGACCCGCACCAGCAGATCGCTCCGTATCCCTGTCAAATCGTCGAAGAGATCGATCGTCCGCCCGACGTCGTGCCGCACCATCTGCCCGGGCAGAATCCGTTCCTGTTGGAATTCCCCGCGACGTCTGGCGTGCCCCCCGCCGCCGCGCGCGGCGGCGCCGAGACCATGTATCCGGAGTATCGACCCGACACGAACGCAGCGTCGGCCACGCCGCCATCGGCGCCTTCGGCGCGCCACGCGATCGATCGACCCGCCGACAACGAGGTGCACGTGCTGCCGGTGCAGGGCAACGTCTACATGCTCGTCGGCGGCGCGGGCGCCAACGTGACGGTTCAGGCAGGCGACGACGGCGTGTTGCTCGTCAACGCGTCGACCGAGCCGTTGAGCGGCAAGGTCCTCGCGGCGATTCGCGGTCTCTCGACGAAACCCATCCACTACATCATCGACACCGACGCGCACGCGGACAATGTCGGCGGCAACGCCGCGATCGCGAAGCAGGGATCGACGATCGTGGGCGGCACCATGGGTCAACCGTACGGCGGCGCCGCGATCGTCGCTCACGAGAACGTGCTGAAGAGGATGAGCGCGCCGACCGGCCAGCCGCCGCCGTTTCCACCCGCGGCATGGCCGACCGACACGTACTTCACGCACAAGAAAGAACTGTTCTTCAACGGTGAGGCGATCCAAATCCTTCATCAACCCTCGGCTCACACCGACGGCGACAGCCTCGTGTTCTTCCGCCGTTCCGACGTCGTGAGCGCCGGCGACCTCTTCTTGACGACGACGTACCCCGTGATCGATCTCGAGCGTGGAGGAAGCCTTCAGGGGGTCATTGCTGCCCTGAATACGATGCTCGACATCACGATTCCGAAGGACAAACAGGAAGGCGGCACCTATATCGTGCCCGGGCACGGCCGGCTCTCGGACGAAGCCGACCTCCTCGAGTACCGCGACATGCTGATGATCATTCGCGATCGCGTTCAGGATCTCGTGAAGAAAGGGGCGACGCTCGCGCAAGTGAAGGCGGCGCGTCCGACGCTCGATTACGACGGCCGCTACGGCGCCACGGCCGGCGAATGGACGACGGACCAGTTCGTTGACGCGGTGTACCGAAGCTTGACCGCAAAACAGCCGCTCAGAGGGTTGGAACAGTGAGGTGGAACAGCTTGAGCCGCGCCGAGCCGGCGTGCGCCACGTGGGCGGTTTCCGACGGCCCGAGATAGACCCCGGCGCCCCTGGCGACGCGGTGCTCGACGCCGTTCAGCGTGATGGCCGCCTCGCCTTCCATCAGATAGATCAAGTGATGACGGCTCGGCTCGCCGGCGTCGAGATGATCGCCACGATCGAGCCAGTGGAGCGTTGCCACGACGTTCTTCGCGCCCGCGAGCTCGCCGTTCAGAATCTCCGACGCCTCGCCGGCGCCGGTCAGCCTCGTCCGCGGAAGCCTGTTGCTGTCGATGTATGTGTTCGCCATCAGCTCTGGACCCACACGCTGCCGTCGACCCGCTCCCACCGCAACTCGTCGGGTGTGCCGTCCAGGATGTGCGTCTTGAATCGATTCGGCGCCTGGAATTCGAAGTAGAAGAGATCGTTGTCGGGATTCGAGCGCAGGCGGTGCCGCGTCTCGGCCGGAATGAACACCATCGAGCCGGGACCGACCTTCTCGATGCCTTCGGGCGTCTCGACCGTCCCGTGGCCTTCGATGATGAAGTAAAAGTGCTCGCACACTTCGTGGTAGTGATACGGGGATGCGACGTTCGGTCTGTAGCGCATGACGCCGGCGAGCAGGTCGTCGGTCTTGGTCAGCTCTTTGCTGACGAAGAACGTCCGCTCGCGCCCCGGCACGACCGAAACGAGGCGCGGTAAGTGATCCTGGTGAAAGATGTACGCCAATCCCCCAGCCCTTTACGGATTGCCGCAAGCCGTCGGATGCCAGCCTTTGCCGTCGGCTTGCCTCTTGAACTGCACGCTGCGGACGTACGGCTGCGCGAGATACTGCGGATCTTCGAGGACGTTGGTCACGACCAGATAATCGACGCCTTCATCGGTCAGCGTCGTCCAGTACTCCGTCAGGACCGAGTTCGCTCCATAGGGCACGCCGTTAGGCCGCAAATATCCGGGCCTCAGATGCGTCGTAACCGTCTTGAGCGACCCGTGAGCCGGCCTGACGTTCGTCGCGCGGCCCCGGCGCCCGCCCGCGGCGCCGTCGTTCTCCCACTCGGCCACCGAATAGCCCTGCCAGGACGGCGGTTCGCTCGCGGGCGCTGCGGCGCCAAAATGCATCACCCTCGTCTGCATCCCGGCGTCCGCTTCGACGACGAGCGTGCGATCGTCCTGCCATGTGATGTGCAGCCGTCCGGGCAGATGCATCAGGCCACCCGCGCCGTACGCCCGGCACTGCTCGCCGGCCGCCGCATCCTTTGCGGGATCCCAAGCGTCCGCCACGCGTCGACCTTCCGCGTTGACCGGCAAGTAGAGCACATCCCCTTTCGGCGGCGTCACGACGCGCCAACGCCAGTCATCGGTCACGAGCGACACCCAATAGCCGGTCACATCGATCGGCGCGGCCGCCCGGGGGGGCGGCGGCGGTCCTTGCGGCGCCCCGCCGCGGCGCTGCGCGTCGAGTGAGACGGACGCGCCGACCGCCACGACCAGTACGATGCCCCGTACAAAGCTGAGACCCATGGCTACTGACTCTTCTTCTTGCTGCCCGCCGCGCTCGGCTGGAGCGTCGTGTACACGGCCGCGGCGAAGCGATCCGTCGACCAGGCGCTGCTGGTCACGCCCCACCGCGGATCGTAATCGGCTGTGACCTTCGCCGCGTTCACCTGCTCGAGCGTCTTCCCCTGTTTGATGAGCGCCTGCACCCGGTCACGAATGATCGTCAACATGTCGCGGTAGTACGCGAGGTCCCCGCCGTCGCTCAACCGCCCGTGCCCCGGCACGAGCATCGTGCCGCCTTCCATGCGGAACTCGGGAATCACGATATCGAGCATGCGGTTCGCGCCCTCGATGATGCCGTTGATCGTGCCCCCGTGGTCGACATCGATGAACGGATAGGTCGTCATCTGGAAGATGTCGCCGCTCGCGATGACGTCCGAACCGCGGAAGTAGACGATGACGTCGCCGTCGGTGTGCGCGTTCGGGATGTGGACGATCTGCACGCCGTCGCCGTTGAAGAAGTGGCTCAACTTCATCGACTCGTGATGGAACGTGTCGGTGGGCCACGCCCTTTCGGGCGTCGACGCCTGCGCGCCCGTCGGCGCGCTCATGTGATTGAGGGTATTCTCGTAGGCCAGGATCGCCGCACCCTGACCGGCGTCCGCGATGTCGCCGGCGACGTTGCCGCCCGTGAACGTCCGGCCGGCCTTGGCGATCTTCTCGTTGCCGCCGACATGATCCGCGTGAAAGTGCGTGTTGATGACGTAGCGAATCGGTTTCGGCGGACCGAACGGATTGAGCGAGCTCTGCAGCGTGCCGCGCGTCTCGGCGCCCCATCGCAGATCGAGCGCCGGCTCCTTCACGTGCATCTGTCGCTGCAGCTGGCGCACGGCGTCGAGCACCTTGTCGCTCATATTCGCGAGCCCGGTGTCGACGAGCAGGACGCCGTCCTTGCCGACCGACGCCGTGATATTGCCGCCCGCGCCCGCAATCATGAAAATGCTCCCGTGGACCGGAAGGATTTCTACCGGCTGGTCGACGGCCGGCGCCGGCCGTTGCTCGCCGCGTCCGGGCGGCGCGACGAATGCGGTGCCGAGCGCGATCGCCACGACGAACGTCTTCTTCATAGGTTCTACTTCCCGGCGCGGCCGGCGCGGATCTTTGCCTGAATCTCCGGATACATCGTCTCTGCGCCCGCCGTCACAACAGCCCACGGAATGCCGTAGCGATTCGCGAAGTCCTTCACGTCATTGACGTATTGCGCAGTGCCTGGCAGGTTGTGCGGTACGAGCCCCCGCGGCCGGTCGACTTCTTCCACGACGTTGCACGGATACGGCGGAAGGTTCTGATGCGAATCGAGCTGATACTCGGTGCTGCGAATCAACGGCTCGGTCAGATAGACCGGATCGTGTTCGACGAGGATGAACGTCAGGTAGTTGCCGCGGCGAATCAGGTACTGATTCACCGTGACGCGATCACTGTGGAACACGCCGTCGCGTTTGAGGTACTCCTCTTTGACGTGCGTCGTCTGGATCTTCAGCATGTCGCCAACCCACTCGCCCGTCGAAAAGCCGCCCCACGTATGCGCGGCGTTCGACGACGGATGGGGGCGGCCGTCCATGTACACCGCCTTGTCGATCGAGCGCAGCCACTCCATGTGCCAGGCGGTGACCTGTCGCGACACCGGATCGACCTCCTTCGAGATGCGCAGCTGCGACGGCCCGCGCGAGATGTACGACACGGCGTGCGGACGGCACTGCCACTCCGGCAGCGTTTGAATCGAGGCGACCCAAGCCATCGCGCGCAGCCGGGCCGCCTCGTTCATCGGGATCCCGACCCAATCGCCCAGTTCCGTGTTGCCGGTGTTGTCCTCTTCACGAACCGGCGTCCATTCGCCGGACAGGTCCACACCGCGCGCGACCGTGGCGACGTCCTCTTCCTGCGCGCGGCCGCCGAGCCCGCTTGCGCCCGTCACTGTGGCCGCAAGCACGCCCGCGAGGATCAGTTCGCGTCCCATTCGGTGCATCCTTCCCAGCCCTTTGTCAGAAGGCCCACTTCACGCCGAATTGCATGATGCGCGGATCGCCGGCGGAGAGAATCTGCCCGAAGGTGGGGCTGCTCAGATTCGTGACCGGGTTGTTCCGGATGAAGTTGTTTGTGACGTTGAAGGCTTCCACCCGGATCTCGAGATTCTGCGTTGTCGAGAAGCGTACGATCCGCGCCAGCACCATATCAATCTGCCAGCGCCCCGGTCCATACAAACTGTTGCGCACGTAGTTGCCCAGCGTCCCGAACGCCGGCTGGGCGAACGCCAGCGGATTCAGATAGTTGGTCAACGACGACGTGTCGCCGTAGCCGGTCCCCGGCCCCAGATTGGCGCGCTGATTGGTGCCGAGGATGCCCGTGAGCGCGCGGTCCTGACCGGACACGACGTTCAGCGGGCTCCCCGATAGCGCGCGCAGCAAGCCTGAGATACGCCAGTCGGACACGACCGCCGTCGCCCGACTCGCCAGCGTCGGCGTCTGATAGCTGCCGGTGAGGTTCGCCACGTGGCGATGATCGACGTCACACGCGCCCTTGTCGAAGGACGGATTGTTCGGATCGGTCCAGCCGGATTGCACGTTCGGCAGCTGCTGGCTGGGCAGACCGATACACTTCGACAGCGTATAGTTCGCGCTGTAGCTCACCCGCGATCCGCGCCGCTCCAGGGACAGCAGCATGCCGTTGTAACGCTCCCACCCGCTGTCGTCGTGTGCGTCAAGGTTCGCGACGAGCGCGCCGTTGACCGGATCGATCTGGCTGAGCACGCGACGCTGCTGCAGGATGCTGTTCATGCACGGCCCGAAATTCATGGCCGTCGGCGCACACGTCACCAGCACGCCGTTCAGCACCGCCGAGGTCACGCTCGTGAGCCCGTAATTGAGCGCCTTCATGTTCCACAGGTGCGTCGTGTAGGTGCCGATGTAGCTCGCCGACGCCACCCAGCTGCTGCTGACCTGCCGCTGCACGCTCACGTTGTACGCCTGCACCGTCGTCGGATGGATGTTCGGATCAACGGCGAGGTAGTTCGCGGCCGGCGAGAAGCGCGCGTTGGGCGGCGCCGGCGTGCCCGCGTTGCTGTCGAACGGCAGCGGGAACGGATTGCCCCCCGGATAGCCGAGGAACGGGTTGTCGAAGCCGCCAATCGGGTTGGTAATCCGAACGTCGGATCCCCACGGCGGGGCGATCGTCGTATTGAGGTGATACTGGGCGTTGACGAAGTCGTACGACAGACCGTACGACGAACGGACCGACATGCGGCCGTCGCCCGTCGGGTCCCATGCGACGCCGACACGGGGGCCGAAGTTGGTCCACCGCTTGTTCATGCCCGCCAGGCCGTTCGGGAATCCGGCATCGCCCGGATAGGTGAATCCCGGCGGCGCGTTCAGGAACACCGACGTCTTCTGCCCCGTCTTGAACCCGTCGAGGCTGAAGTTGTAGATGGCGCCGTTGGTGATCTGTTGAGGGAAATACGGCTCCCATCGGAGACCGTAGTTGACGGTCGTCCTATCATTCGCCTTCCAGCTGTCCTGCGCGTACAACCCCAGGTACCACTCCGTCATGAACAGGTTGTTCGGGCCCGCGTCGATAAACTGCTGCGGCCGGCCCATCATGAAATCGGCGAGGGGGGCGCCGACCACCGATCCGTCGAAGTTGAACGTGCCCGGGCTGCGCACGTTCGCAAGCGACGTTGATTGCCAGTACGCGGCGCTGCCGCCGAACGCGAGTTGATGGGTGCCCTTGATGATCTGCAGGTCGTCGCCGAACTGGTACGTGTTCGTGTGAAATGTTGATTCACTCTCCGTGCCGCCGCCCAGGCTGAAGCCGCCGGGAATCGTCAGCAGCAGGTAATGCGGCATGTAGCTGTAGATGTTCACGCCGATGTCCGGATAGGAGAAGAAATCCTGGCTGATGCGATGGATGGCGGTCCGATTGAACGCGAAGCGGAACGCATTGACCGCATGAGTACTCAAGATGTAGTTGTCGCCGGCCGTAACGGACTGCGCCAGGTTGTCGCGGCCGCCGACGGTCGTCGTCAGGACGTTGTCGATCAGGCTGTACGGCGGCGGCTGCCGATACGAGGTCGCCATGTAGCGGGCGAAGATCGAATGGTTGGCGCTCCACTGATAATCGACCTTGGTCACCGTCTGACTTTCATCGATTTCGCTCCGCGACGGGTAATTGACGCGGCCGCACGGGTCGGTCGTGGTCGGCAGGCGGCTTACGATGGCGAATGACGCCGGGTCGTAGACGGCGGGCTTGACGGTGTTGTTCACGAAGGGCGCGCGCAGCGTGAGCGTCCGGCCGCCGTTACACGCTGGTGACGCGAAGGCGGTCCAGTCGCCCGCCAGCATCTGGGCGGTGGGCACGAACGCGATGTTGTCCGACGGCGTTTGCCGGGTATTGGTGCCCTGATAGCCGGCGAAGAAGAAGAGCCGGTCACGCCGGAGAGGGCCCCCGACGACGCCGCCGTATTGATTGCGGTTCAACCCGTCGTCTTTGCGCGTACCGTCCGCATTTTTCGCGGCGAACGGGTTCGTCGCGTTGAAATTGTGGTTGCGCAGGAACTCGAAGGCGTCGCCGTGCACCTGGTTGGTGCCGGAGCGCGTGACGGCATTGACCGCGCCGCCCGAGTGCATGCCGTTTTGCGCCGTCAGGGCGCTCGTTTCGACC
>DATKHR010000317.1:0-5323 GCA_035510155.1 Vicinamibacterales bacterium | reverse complement strand
ACGCTATCAGCTCATTGACCCCTCGGTCCTGGTCGCTTCGGGACGTCACGAATGGCCGGGCATTGGAGCTTGGCGGAGTCCTTCTCCCCCTCCTGGCAGATGTACTCCATGAGCTCTGATTATCGTCGCCGCGTCTTTCCGCGTGTAGCGCTCGATCATGTGCAATTGATCGGAGTGCGGGTTGCCAAGTTCACAGCGGTGATGGTTGTGTTGAACAGGCGGGCTTCGCTGAAGAATCGAGGTCACCCGACGCGAATGGGCGAAGCGTCATCACGAACCGGCCTGTTGTGCCAGCGGAGCACGCGCAGGGCGCGAAGGGTGTTCCACCGGCTCGGCCTGTCCTCGCCCTCGTCCGTCTCGACCGGCATCCGGCCGAGATGCCGAGTCTCAAGCGGCCACCGGCCGTCGCTGGCACGCTTCGACGCGACCAGCTCGAGTGCTTCGGCTATGCGCTCGTCGGGCGCGACACCAGCGCGCCGCAGGTACTCCAGCCCCCGCAGCACGTCGTAATGCCACCAGGTCGGGAAGGCGAAGCGGGTCCACTCGGCGCCGCCTTTGCGATCACGCTCGATCGCCTGGCCGGTCGACCGCCGGCGGAAGAGACGGCGCTCGAGAAGGTACTCCTGCCCGCGGAGCCGGGCCTCGGTCACCTCCCGACTTGTCCCGGCGGCCCGTTCGTGTTCGAGCAAGGCCTCGAGCACGCAGATCGTCGTATTGAATGATGACCGCGTCGATCCGTTGGCGGCCTCGCAGTTCCAGCCGCCGTCGGGCATCTGCTCGCGGAGGAGCCGTTCGACGAGGCCGCGGACGTCCTGGCCGAAGTAGGCGCCGGTCGCCGCAACCTGACCGTTGATGCACGGCTCGACCTCGCCCGTGAAGAAGGGATTGCCCTCGCATTCCCGCGGGCCGCAGCCCTGCCACGTCACGCGGTCGCGGACGAGGCCCACCGCGCGCCGTGCCTCAGAGCTCGCGGGATCGAGACCCATTTCCCGCAGCAGGGACAGCACGTGCATCGTGGAGTCCCACCCGCGGTTCCAGGCCGCGCCACCCCACCGGCCGTCGGCCCCCTGGAGCCCGAGCAGCCTCGCGCCGGCGCCTTCGGAAGCGACCCGCGCGCGCTCGGCCGCGACTTCCTCAGCGGGCGCATCGGTCAGGTCCCGCATCACCTGCCAGCGGACCGACGGGTCCGAATCGAGCAGCCAATCGACGACGGTCATGGATCTCCCTCCGACGGTGTGGCCACCCGGCCGGCGGGGCATTATGCCACCCCTCGTTCCCGCCCACCGTGTTCATTGCCTGTTACCCCAGTCATGCATGCTCGCGGACGGACGCCTCGTCCCAATTTCGAACAATCCGCGGGGCGACGCGCTGATTTGTCCGGCCCGAAAAAGGCGGACGTGGCATGGGATCAGCACCAAGCTTTCGCTGCGATGAGTCACAATACGGACATCGGGTCATATGACAACAGACATTCGCTTTGTGTTTCGTCAGTTGCTCAAGTCGCCCGGATTCACGCTGCTTGGATTGCTCACGCTGGCGATCGGCATCGGCCTTAACACCGCCATCTTCAGCCTGATCGACGATCTGTTCCTGCGCGGTCTCCCCTACAGGGAGCAGGACAGGATCGTTCACATGTACGCCAGCGCGAAAGACCGCGATCTCAACCAGATTCCGCTGTCGGCGCCGCGCTTCATGCATTACCGCGACGCGCAGACCATCTTCAGCGATTTCGCGGGCGAGAATTTCTCCGCGTTCACGCTAACCGGCCTCGGCGATCCGGTGCAGGTCTTCGGCGGACGGTTGACATGGAACTATTTCGATCTGCTAGGTGCCCGGCCAATTCGCGGCCGCAACTTTTTGCCGGAGGAGGAAGAGCGAGCCGATGTCGCGGTCGTCACCGAGCGGTTCTGGCGGGCGCGTCTGAGCGGCGATCCGAATGTGATCGGCCGGAGCATCACGCTCGACGGCATATCTCACGTGATCGTCGGCGTTCTGCCGAACCAGCCTGCCGCCTGGTTTGGCGCCAATGCCGTGGCCGAAGTCTGGACGGCGAAGCCGTTCGTCATCCCTGGCTTTTCGTACGAGCGCATGATGCGCGGCACCGGCTTCCTGCGCGTTCTGGGACGACTGAAGGCAGGCCTGACGCTTGAGCAGGCGCGCGCCGCACTGCCGTCGCTCGATCAGGGTTACGCCACGGACTATCCGAGCAACCTCGATCGCACGGCCGCGACGTTGATCAAGACGATGCCGGAAGACGTGACCGGCAATCTGCGTCCCGCATTTGCGACGCTCCTCGCTGCGGTGAGCCTCGTGCTGCTGATCGCGTGCAGCAACGTCGCGAACCTGCTGCTCGCGCGCTTCAGCGGACGGCGGCGGGAGATCGCGCTGCGCATGTCGCTCGGCGCATCGCGGTCGAGCGTGCTCCGGCTCTTCCTCTTCGAGAGTCTCCTCATCAGCGCGCTTGCCGGAGTTGCCGGCGCATTCCTGGCGTCGCGGCTGGTTCCGCTGATTCCATCGATGGCCTCGAACTTCCTGCCGCTCGAGCGCAATTACGATCCCGGCTTGTCGCTTCCAGTCCTGGGCTTCACGACGGCGTTGTCTCTTCTGACGGGTCTGGCCATGGGCATGTACCCCGCGCTGCAAGGGTCGCGTGCCGATTTGATCGACGGGTTGAAGGAAGGCGCCCGGGGGACGAGCGGGAGCCGTCGGCAACAGCGCTTCCGCAGGATTCTTGTGGGCGCGCAAGTCGCCTTGTCGGTCGCGTTGCTCGCGGGCGCGTCGCTGCTCATCACGAGCTTCGTGCGATTGACCCGGCAGGACCTCGGGTTCGACCCCGAACATCTGTGGATCGGGTTCATCACGCTCCCGCAGGCGCGCTACGGCGATCTCGAGACGCGGCAGCGGTTCGTCGACCGGACGCTGACGGCAGTGCGCAACCTGCCCGGTCTCGAGAGCACGAGCGTCAGCGGCGACATTCCACTGATTGGTGGCGGGCGAACGCTGTACGCGCGCGCGGACGTCGAGGTGCCGCCGGTGGACAAACGCGCCTCGGCGCCTGGCCACGACATCACTCCAGGATATCTCAAGACCTGGGGGATTCCTCTGTTGGCCGGACGCGACTTCGATGACCACGACATCGCCGAACGCCGGAACGTGCTACTGATCAGCGAGGCCGGTGCGAACAAAGTCTTCCCCAATGAAGATCCGATCGGCAAGACGCTGCTCGTGACGAGCGCGGGAGTGCCCGCGGAAATCGTCGGCGTGGTTGGCGACGTGCGCTCACAACGTGTGGCGGAACCGCCTCGGATGGAATTCTATCGACCCTGGGCGCAGGAGAATTTTCCGTTCGCGCTCATCGCCGTACGCAGCCGCCTCGAGCTGACTGCCGTTACGCGCGTCGTGCAGTCGGCGTTGACGACGGTCGATCCCGGAATCGCGGTGGCGCAGCCGCAAACGATGAATGCGGTCGTGGCGCAGGCGCTGGGTCAGGCACGGCTGATGATGTGGCTCCTCGGAATCTTCGCCGGCGTCGCCATGGTGCTCGCGACGGTCGGCGTCTACGGCGCCATGGCGTACACGGTCGGACAACGCACTGGCGAAATCGGCGTGCGCATGGCGTTCGGTGCGGAGACGCGCGACATCCTGCGTCTGGTGGTCGACCAGGGCATGCGCCCTGTCGTTGTCGGTTTGGCTGTTGGCCTTGCGGCTACGCTCGCGCTCGGCCGCCTGATTGCGGCGCAGCTGTATCAAACATCTGCCCACAGCCCGATGCTGCTCACAGCGACGATGGCGACCCTGGGGCTTGCCGCGCTGCTCGCCTGCGTCGTTCCGGCGCGACGCGCGACTCTCGTCAATCCTGTGGACGCCCTTCGCGAGGAGTGACCAGACGGGATTTCACTAGCCACCAGTCGCAATACAGCACACAATGTGAAATCCGGAAGCAGCGATTTCCACGCGGAGGAGATTCGATGATGAACACGAAGCTGTTCTTCGCAATCAGCCTTGCCGTTCCGCTCGCGCTCGGCACGCAGGCCTCCCGCGCGCAGGATGGGGTCAAGCGTACCGACCTTCAGACGCACGACCTCTCGATTCCCGGGCGTGAAGTGGTGCAGCAGATGGTCGAACTGCAGCCAGGGACGGTCGTTGCCAAGCATACGCATCCGGGCGAGGAAGTCAGTGTGCTGCTGGAAGGTGAGCTGATACTCGAAGTGGCGGGCAAGTCCCCGGTGCCCATGAAGGCGGGTCAGGCCTTCACCGTGCCGATGGGCGCGGTGCACGGCGTGAAGAGCACCGGCAACGCCCCGGCGAAGTTGCTCGCCACTTACATCGTCGAAAAAGGCAAACCGCTCCGTTCGCCGGCGCAATAGCGGTCCAGGTGACGAGCCTCAACCAAGGCCCACCGCGGACGCTCTTTCTCAAACTGGACGAATTGATGCGGGCGGATGTAGTAGCCTAGCGACCGTAGACTCGCAGCTCCCTGCCATCCGCCAGTACCACTCGCTCGAGCTTGACGATCTTCTGGCCGTTGGCGAACTGATAGCCGATGCCCGTGATCACGTCGCCAGGCTTGACCGTCGTCTTGGTCCAGCCGTTCGCCGCCATCCGGTTGATGGCGGGCCCACCGACCAGCCACGTCTCCAACTCGCCCTCATCAGTCCGAACCTCCAGGGTGATCATCGGGTGTGGGTTTTCCCAGGCGAACTCCATCACCGTGCCCTTCACGGTTACGAGTCGGGAAGTGCTCACCGGCCACGAGTGATGCGCAGAGAGCGGAACTGCGCCGGAGACCACCGCAAAAATGACCAAGACCGACGCGAGTAAGACCCTCATCCCCCTCCTCCTTCAGCGATTCTAGGATAGAACCATGGAGATAGCGGCTGGGGCGGGAAGTGACGCCCATCGTCCCCCGTCCGTCGTGTCTTCGAGGCCTTGCCCCTCAGGTTCTGACCATTGACGATTCGGTGTGGCAAATTGTCGAGGTGATGAGTCGTGATGTCGTTGCAGCCCGACGCCCCAACTGTTGAGCCGCCAATCAGCTGATAGAGGAGGGGGCAGGCCTGTGACCGTGACCATGCGGGTCGGAACGCGGTACCGGGCTGCTACGGCGCCGGGCTGAGGCCATGACGGCGCATGATTTCCGCCATCTTGGCACGGTCCGGCGGCCCGCCGGCCGCGTTGATCAGCGCGGCAGACTCGCGGAAATACCGAGGACCGATCGCTGCGGGCGTGATGGCACAAAGGGCCTTCACGTCCTGGCTCCCGTGATTGTCGAACCGGTGAACGGCGCCGCGCGGAATGCAGAGGGCCTGCCCCGGCCCGACGT
>DATKHR010000316.1:0-8079 GCA_035510155.1 Vicinamibacterales bacterium | reverse complement strand
AACTGCGCGAAGGCCAGCCAGTGACATTCGAACGCGGGCAGGGACCAAAGGGTCCGCGTGCAGAGAACGTTCGGGTGACCTAGTGGGGACCTGAGTCGCGCGCTCGCCCCTCAACGCTTTGGACCCGCGCCTTGGGCTTCTCGTAGCGGGCCCTTGGCTCAGGCGCAATTGCAGCGTCGCGGTCCTGGCGCTTCTTCGTCTGGCTGCCGAGCAGAATAACGACCGCCTCCGCGACTTTGCCGGAAGAGACGCAAGCCCTTCGTACGCCTGGTAACGGTGCTGCCGCCAACTTCGGGGCCGCACCCCATGCGGCCGAGAGTCGGGGCGACCGCACATTGGCCCTTCGAGCGACGGCGTCCAGCTTCGCCTCTGCCCGCGTGGAAGGGCTGACCATCGTCACCGGTGACGCTTAGCATTTTCTGGTACCCTACGCGGTGCTTTCGCTGCCGCATCCGCTTCGCGTGCTCCTCATGGCGTTTGCCGACTGGTCAACCTAATTGGACACATCCTCCACGGCACCCTCCCCGGTGTCATCGCCAGCTCACCGGAGGCGCGCGTCACGCACGCCTGATCGCGCGCTCGGGCGTCGCCTGCCATGGGTCATCGCCGGTAATGGCGTTCTCCGGGTAGCTGCTGGCGCAAGCAGCGTGCTGGTCGGAACGTACATTGCCGACTTAGCAGGCCGCGGCTTTCCGATGGGCGCAGGGTTCGTTGGCGTACTCGCGACCGCGTCGTTCGCGGCCGAGTTGGTGGGCGCAATGCCGCTCGGCCTGCTGTCCGACATGATGTCGGTGCGCGTGATCATGACGGTTGGGGCGCTGCTCGCCGCGACGGCGACGTTTCTCTTTCGCATCACGCACGACGTGCATATTTTTGTGCTCAGCCGCGTCCTTGAAGGGTTGGCCGCTGCGGCGACGGCCCCGCCGTTGCTCGCGTATCTTACGGATGCCACGGCAGACGACGCGACGCTTCGTTCACGCGCGATGAGCTACTTCGAGCTATCGCTGCTGGCGGGCTTGGCGCTTGGCGGCCTCGTGGCGAGCCAGTTCTGGATCAGATTCGGTGCAGACTCATTCATCGCACTCAGCCTGCTCTACCTCGTCGCGGCACTCCTCCTGCTCGCGGCGCGTGTTAACCAGCCGCGCCACCGCGCCCGCCAGGCGTGGCGAGGCTTAAGCCATTCGCTCGGGCTGCCGGATGTCCGACAGCTCGCGCCGGTCTGGCTCTGCATGAACACGATCCTCGGACTGTGGCTGGGGCCGACGCTCTATTTTCTGTTGACGCACCGTTCCGTGGGACCACAGTTCCTCGTCGGTCTTTTTGCCGAGAACATCGCCGGGCTTGGGTGGCTGCTGTTCGCGTACACCGTCGTATTTGGCGCTGGCGTCCTGATTTGGAGTCGCGTGCTCCCTCATATCGACCTCCGCCACGCGCTCCGTGTGTCGCTCAGGGCGATGCTGGCGGTATGCGTCGGATTCCTGCTGTTGAATCACATGGGCGGTCAGCCAGCGTCGCTGCGCTGGATGATGACGGCGGTCATCGCAATGCTCATCATGGTTGAGAGCGGATTCACGCCCGCTGCGCTCTCGCTGTTAGCCGCTGCGGTAGAGTCGTCGGCCGGCCGAGGTAGCACGATGGGCGTGTACTCGTTTCTCCTCGGCCTCGGAGCACTCGTCGGAAGCGCGGTGGCGGGCATCATGGGACGATGGCTCGACATTGACGGGCTGACGTACGCAACGCTGTTCCTCGCGTCCGCCGCTCTCGCGCTTCTGGCCCGTTCGTGGTCACCGCGGGATTCCTCGTCTGAGGTGCGTCTGCATGCCGCACGTTGAGCACGATCTGGCGATCATCGGCGCTGGGGCTGGCGGCCTCATCGCCGCGCGGTTTGCCGCGCAACTTGGGGCGCGAGTCCTGCTCGCGGAACGCGATCGCATCGGTGGCGACTGCACGTGGACAGGATGTGTGCCAAGCAAGTCGCTGATCAGAGTGGCGAAGGCAGCCCACGAGATTCGAACTGCGGCCCGCTTCGGAATCAGCGCATCCCCATGCAAGGTCGATATGCCGACGGTTCGGGACTATGTGCAACAAAAAGTCCGGGAGATCTACGAACCGACGTCGCCCGAGGCGTTGGCGGGCGAGGGCATTGATGTCGCCTTGGGGGCCGCGTCGTTCGAGAACGAGCGGATCCTGCGCGTTGGCAGCCGGTCGGTCACCGCGCAACATTGCTTAATATGCACGGGCGCCGTGCCCGTCGTGCCGTCGATCCCTGGTCTCTCCGGTACGCTGTATTTCACGTATCACAACATTTTCGACAGCGCACATCTTCCCGCATCGCTCATTGTGATCGGCGGCGGTCCACTCGGCGTAGAGCTGGCGCAGGCCTTTCAACGGCTCGGCAGCCAGGTCATGATCGTGGCGCCACGACTGTTGTCGCACGACGACCCCGACGCGGCCAGAGTGATCGAGCGCGTGTTCGAGCGAGAGGGCGTCCGACTCCTGCGAGGACGAGCGGCCTCGGTGCGGCAAGAACCCAGCGCCGTGGTCGTCACCGTCGACGACGGCTGTGAGGCGCGGGCGGAAAGCCTGCTGGTGGCGGCCGGACGCCAACCGAATGTCGATGGCCTCGGGTTGGATCGCGCCGGCATCGTGTACTCATCACGTGGCATCCCAGTCGACGATCGGCTGCGAACAAACGTCCCGCACATTTATGCCGCCGGCGATGTCATCGGCGGCGAGCAGTTCTCGCACGTCGCCGGTTGGCAGGCGTTTGAAGCCACGCGCAACGCGCTGCTGCCCGGCAGCGCATCGGGCCGCCCCAACCCGCTCGCGTGGGTCACGTTCACTGATCCGGAAGTCGCACAGGTGGGATTGACGGAAGCCGGCGCACGACAGCAGCTCGGCAACGGCGCTCGGGCGACCCGGTGGGATCTGCCCCACATCGACCGCGCCAAGTGCGACGACGACGAAGACGGGTTCATCAAGCTGATGTCGGACGCGCGGGGCACTCTCATCGGGGCAACGATCGTGGCCGCTCGCGCCGGTGAAGTCAGCGGCGAGTTGAGCCTGGCGATCGCGAAACGGCTGACCGTAGGCGATGTCGCCACAGCCGTTCACGCCTATCCGACGTACGCCACCGCTCTTCAACAGATGACGAGCCAGATTGCGACCGAGCGTTGGACGTCAAGCCCAGCCGGTCGCGCCATCGGCAAGCTCCTCGGTTTCAGCGCATCGAGATAGCCTCGAGGAGGCATGATGCAGAAGCGCGACGCTGACTACGTGTTCTACGAGCTGACGCGGAGTATCTGTCCCGAGTGCCGGCGCATTATCGATGCGCAGGTTCTCCTTCGCGACAACAAAGTGTTCATGCGAAAACGCTGTCCGGCATGCGGGCCATTCGAGGCCCTCGTGTACGGAGACGCCGAGGCATATGTCGCGAACGGCAAGTACAACAAGCCGGGCACGATTCCGCTGGCACTCGGGACGCAGACTCTTAACGGCTGTCCGCACGACTGCGGTCTCTGTCCCGACCATCAGCAGCACACCTGTCTGGGGATCATCGAGGTTAATAGCGTGTGCAACATGGACTGCCCGCTCTGTTTTTCGACGGCCGGCCCTGGGTTCAGTCTCACACTTGAAGAAGTCGAAGCGATGCTGGACGACTTTGTCCGGACCGAAGGAACACCTGAAGTCGTACAGTTCTCTGGCGGCGAGCCGACGATTCACCCGCAGATCATTGACTTTGTCAAGGCAGCGAAGGCGCGCCGCATCCGATTCGTCATGATCAATACGAACGGGAAGCGCATCGCCCGCGACGACAAGTTCGTTAAGCAACTGGCCGAGGTCAAACCGGCGTTCTACTTCCAGTTTGATGGCTTCGACCGTCAGACGTCGTTGCGCTTGCGGGGAGAAGCGGAGATTGTCGACGAGCGGATTCGTGCGCTAGATCGACTGGCAGCCGCCGGTTTGCACGTCACCCTGGTGCCGGCGATCGAGCGCGGCGTCAACGAACACGAGGTCGGACGGATCGTGGACTTCGCAATTTCACATCCGGCCGTTCGCGGTATTAACTTTCAGCCGGCATTTCACGCCGGCCGCCATCCGGGCCATGATCCCATGCGGCGGGTCACGATCCCCGACATCCTAAGATTGATCGAGGAACAAACGGCCGGACGATTCGTTGTCAAAGACTTCATCCCGGTCCCGTGCTGTTTCCCGACTTGTAACGCCGTCACATATGCCTTCGTCGACGGGGATCGCGTCGTGCCATTGCCGCGCATCGTCAACGTGTACGACTATCTCGACTACATCACGAATCGGGTGGTGCCGGATTTCAGCCTAGAGATACGAGGCGCGCTCGAGGGACTCTGGTCGTCCTCGTCCGTGGCGGGATCGCAGAAATCCCTCGATCAACTCTCGCTGTCGTGTCAGGCCTGCGGTCTGCCGGATGCCGCCACGGTCGGCGAGCTGGCCGAGCACATGCTGATGATCATGGCGCAGGATTTTATGGACCCGTGGACCTTCAATCAGAAGAACCTGATGAAATGTTGCAAGGAGTTCCTGCTGCCTGGCGGAAAACAGATCCCGTTCTGTGCGTACAACACTATCGGCTACCGAGAGCAAGCGCGGGCGCAACTCGAGGCGCTGGAGCCAGCCAGACGGGAAGCGCGCAAGCAGGGTCGCCGGTTCGAGCCGACCCCCATCACGTTTACGTTTGCGAAGACGGGAGCATGACGGCCGAGTCAGAGCACGTCAAGCAGTGCTGCGCGCGGCTCTACGAGAGCGAGCTCGTATCGCGCCTGCTCGGCGACTCGTTTCATCCCGGAGGCGAAGCACTTACGGAACGGCTTGGGCGACTACTGGAACTCACGCCGACGAGCGCCGTGCTGGACGCGGCGTCGGGAAAGGGTACGAGCGCACTGCTGATTGGGCGCCGGTTCGGATGCTCGGTTCTCGGCGTAGACCTCAGCGCACAGAACGTCCTCAGGGCGAATGCCGAAGTCGATCGATTCGGACTTGAAGGTCGCGCGGAGTTCAGGATTGGCGACGCGGAACACTTGCCGGTGGACACCGAGTCGATGGACGCTGTCATTTGCGAGTGCGCGTTCTGCACCTTCCCTGACAAGGCGCAGGCGGCGCGGGAATTCGCGCGCGTACTGAAAACAGGAGGACGCTTCGGGCTGAGCGACGTTACCCGCATGCCGGGTCCGGCTGGCGAGCTGGATGATCTCATGGCGTGGGTCGCGTGTCTCGCCGACGCCCGTCCGGCGGGGGCGTACGCGGAGTTGTTGAGCGCAGCGGGGTTTGCGGACGTCACGATCGAATCGCACGATGGCGTGCTTCTGGAGATGATCCGTGGCATCGGAGCGAGGCTGTTTGCCGCCGGAGTCCTGACGGGACTCAAAGCGATCGATCTCGCCGGGGTTGACTTGACCGAGGCGAAGCGACTCACGAGCCAGGCATTGGCCGCGGCTCAACAGGGTCGATTGGGCTATGCCATCGTGTACGCAACGAAGCCCTTACGTGTATTGAGTTCCGCTGGCCGGCAAAGATAGCGCAGCCGTGTTGGTGGTCTTGTCCTGGCTCGTAACGGTGTCGACGGAGCCGTCGTTGAACACGACGTGGTGTGTGACCGAGTCAACGTTGTGCCAGACGATCATTTGGCCGGCCGGCAACGTTGCCGGATTCGGTGAGAAGGACAGCGCACCGTTGATGCCGACGACATTGACCGTTACGAGGTCCGGCGCGGTCGGGGGCGTCGGCGAACTTGGACTGCCGCTGCTTCCATTACCATAGCCGCTTCCGCAACCCCACATCCCAAGGCCGGTTGCAACCACCACGCCGACCATCACGAATGCCCGCATGTTCGTTCCTCCTCTTTTCGTTGGTAGGGCGCCGTCCGTTCGCGTCCGCTCGACTTGAGAGCGACACCGTCTTCACCAATGCAGACTGGCGTCGGTTCCGAAAAATTCCTCTGGAGAAGGCCATGAAGACATTCGCGTTTTACAGGCGTTCCGGTCGTCACCGCACCACGATTTGACCGGTCATCTTTGGGTGAATCGAGCAGTAGTAGTTGTAGGAGCCGGCCTTCGTGAACACATGCGAGAACGTCTCATCTGTATCGAGGACCGGCGACTTGAACTGTCGCTCGGTGCTGACGATGTTGTGCGGCACGTCGTCGCGATTGGTCCACGTGACCACGGTCCCGACAGGCACCGAAATGGTCGCCGGCGCGAAGTTGAAGCTGTCCACAACGATGTCATTGGCGCCGGTCGATGGCTTAGCGGCGTCCTCGAGCGGTACGTCGGTGATCGCAATAGGATGTTGCACATCATGGAACGCGATCTGTGACAGGCCGAGCACCTGCCGCAACCGGTCCGCCTCTACCTTCATCGGTCCAGGCGAGGGCGCGGCGCCTGGCGCCGGCTGCGGGAAGGCCGTCGACAACGCCGTGTGGAAGGTCACGTGCCCTTCGACCTTCCGCATCACCTGGTGGATGTGACCGTTCAGTACCGACACCGATCCAAACCGCTTCAGATAGGCCAGCGCGCGTGCGCTGTCGTCTGTCCCCCAGCCCCATTCGGGATAGACCGACCAGAGCGGGATATGAGCAAACACTACGATTGGTGTGCTGCTCGACAGGTGTTTGACGTCCTGCTCCAGCCATTCCAGTTGGTCGTTGCCCAAATTGCCGAGGCCGCCCGCTTTCAAGTTCAGGACGTTGACCAACCCGATGAAATGAACGCCGCCCTGATCGAAGCTGTACCAGCCACCTCCGTGCGTGCCCTTCCCGAAGCGCTGGAGATAGCTCTTTCCATCGTCCTCGAGCACGTCGTGCTCGCCCGGCACGTAGAAGACCGGCAGCGCCAGCTCGGTCAGGACCTGCTGCAGGGTGTCGAATTCAACCGGCTTGGAGAGATGGGTCAGATCGCCCGTATGCAGGACGAACGCCGGCGGCTCGGCCGCGGCCCTGATCTTCGCGACCGCGCTGCGGAGCGTCGCGGTGACGTCGGGGTTGGCGGGCTTGTCGAACCCAATATGGCTGTCGCTGATCTGGACGAAGCGCAGTCCGTCGCCGGTCGCCGAACCGCGCGCCATGCCGCCCCGAGCCGCCTGCTCGAGCGGCACGCCCTTCAGCATGCCACCGGCGATCGTCCACATCGCGCCAGTGCCGACCCATGCCATACATGACAGAAAGCCTCGCCGATCCAGCGCCCATTCGTCATCGAACTTCGCCACGGTTCCTCCTCACTGACGCAAGAAGTCCACGCCCCACACCAGCACGCCACCGATATGACCTGTCGCCGCGACGAGCAACGTCGCTGCTGCGAGCGCGACGTAGTACAGCCTTCGGGTTTGTCCCGACTGAATGTCCATCTGCGCCGTGGCGCGTCCTCGACGGCTGACGATGCGGCCAGCAGCCAGCCGGTAGCTGCGGCGGCGAGCGCGAACACGGAACCAAGACGAAGGTTTGCAACCGCAACAACTCGCCACTTTTTGATCCCCGTGGCCAGCGCCACGGTCTCCGCCATCGCGGCGGTCAAGACCAGGCCGATTGGAAAATGGACGAGAAGCGGGTGCAGGTGGCCGTTCAACAGTCGGGACATAGACATGCGCTCGCTCCGTTCTCAGGAATCTAGACCGGCGGCAGGGCGGTTCTATTCCGTGCCAGTTCAGCAGCCTGCGCTCGCGCCTGGAATGAACCAGGGACCGGAGCAATCTTCAGGATGTCAGGAGGCCTAGGCGAACTATGACCCGAGAAGGTATGGCCCATCACCGAGCATGTGAATGCGTGCGCGCTATGCCGCGGTGGGATTGAGCAGCGCGAGGCGCTCGGCCGAAATATTCCTCACACTCAATCTGCCGAGAATTCCGGCAGTTTAAGCCAGCCGACAAGCAGGCGCTATCACATTTCAATTCGCTGTAAGTGTCGCCGAGCCACGCCGCCCGCTGGAGCCGCGCCACCAATGATCGTCTGAGTCACGGATCGAGCGGACGGCCCGCGCGCTTCGCCAGGACTGGCTCGACGAGCGATCGCATCTCTGTGAGGAGCGCGGTCGCTCGATCGTGTTGTCCACGAGC
>DATKHR010000315.1:0-12246 GCA_035510155.1 Vicinamibacterales bacterium | reverse complement strand
TCGTTGAACAGGACGACGGACCTGCGGCCATCGCCGCCGGTGGCGCGCGAACCGCGGCTCTCCTTTTCTCTCCCGTGGCGCGGGGATGCCCGCCGCCCAAATTCCCGCGCAAATGTCGAGCGGGCGAGCGCAGGCATCGCGCGCCGGCGATCGATGCCCAACGCCATCTCGCCCAGCCGCCGCGCGATTCTGCTGCGCGCCACGACCGTCGCCAGCGCAGGGATGCTGCTGCCCCAGGCCAGGAGCGTGTGAATGTTCCCGATCGCTCGTGCACGCAGCGGCATGCCCTTTCGCTGCCAATAGTCGGCCAGAAACTCGCTCTTGAAGCGCGCGACGTCGACGCCCACAGGACACTCGGCTTTGCACGCGCGGCATTCGAGGCACAGGTCCAACACGTCAAAGAGATCGTCCGGCCCGAGACCCGCTTCGGACAGGCGGCCGGCCATTGCCAGACGGAGCGTGTTCGCCCGGCCGCGCGTGGAATGCTTCTCCTCGCGCGTGGCCATGTACGACGGACACATCGTGCCGTCGAGCGTCTTGCGGCACACCCCGAGGCCGCTGCACATCTCGACCGCGCGGCCAAGGCCGCCGTATTCGCCGTAATCGAAGAATGTTGGCGGATCCGGCGTCTCGTACCCCGCCCCGAACCTCAGGTTCGAAGTCAGCGGAGGCGCGTCGACGATTTTTCCAGGGTTGAATATGCCCGCGGGATCGAAAGCGTGCTTCACGGAGCGAAACGCCTCGTAGAGAATCGGCCCGAACATCTTCTCCGTGAAGGGGCCGCGGACGAGGCCGTCGCCATGTTCGCCCGACAGCGCCCCTCCGAACTCCAACACGAGATCCGCGACAGCGTTCGCGATCGACTCGAACCGTTTCACGCCGTCGGCGGTCTTGAGGTTGACGACCGGCCTGACGTGCAGGCATCCGACCGACGCGTGCGCATAGACGCCTGCGCGCGTGCCGTGTGCGGCGACGATCTGCAGGAAGCGTTCGATGTAGTCGCGCAGTCTCTCCGGAGCCACCGCCGTGTCCTCGACGAACGAGAGCGACTTCTCGTCGCCCTTCATGGCCATCGACAACCCGAGGGCGGCTTCTCTGAAGCTCCAGATGCGCGCCTGATCCGCCGCGGCCTCGGCGCGGCGCGAGCGGCAGCGCCAGCCTCGAGTCTCGAGCTCACGCTCGAGGGCCGCCAGACGAGGCGGCAGATCATCCTGCCGATCCCCATAGAATTCGACGCACAGGAGCGCGCCCGGCTCACCGAGCAGGATGCTCCGCCGCAGCGCATCGAGCGCGGCGCTCTCACGGGCGTGATCGAGAATAAAGCGGTCCATGACCTCGACCGCCGACGGTCCATGCCGCAAGATCATCGGCGTGGCGGCCAGCGCGTCGAGCAGCTCGTCGAACTCAATCGTCAGGACCGCCTTCGCCCGCGGCAGCGGCACGAGAGCGATCTTCGCGGACGCGACAAGTGCAAGCGTCCCCTCGGATCCGACGATCAGCTTCGCCAGATTGAACGGCGCACCTCGCCCATCCAGATCCGCGAGCTCGTCCAGGTTGTAGCCGCCCACCCGACGCAGCACTTTCGGAAAACGGGCAGCAATTTCATCCCGGCACGCCAGGCTCCGTTCTCGCACAGTTCGATAGATCGCACCCTGGAGCGTATCCGCCCCGCACGCGCCTTCAAGCTCCTCCCGGTCCATCGGTCTCAAGTGCGCCACCGTCGCATCCGCCAGCACTACGTCCAGCTCGAGGACATGGTCGATGGTTTTGCCGTAGATGACCGAGCGCGCGCCGCTCGAGTTGTTCGCGATCATCCCGCCAATCGTGGCGCGGTTCGCCGTCGAGATGTCAGGGGCAAATCGGAGGCCGTGGGGACGCAGTTGCGCGTTCAGCTCATCGAGCACGACTCCAGGCTCGACACGCGCCCAGCGTTCGCCGACGTTCACCTCGAGGACGCGGTTGAGATGTTTCGAGGTGTCGACGATGAGCCCGGCGCCGATCGCCTGGCCGGCCTGGGAAGTGCCGCCGCCGCGCCCGGTAATCGAGCAGCCCAGGCGCCCGGCAATCTCGACGATCCGAACCAGGTCGCGCGTGGATCGCGGCAAGACAACGCCAAGCGGTGCGATCTGATAGACGCTGGCGTCGGTGGAATAGAGCGCGCGTGACACGCGATCGAACCGGGCCTCTCCTTCGAGTCCTTCGAGCGCGCGTTCGATCTTGCGCTGCAGGTCGTCGCTCATCAAGGCAGCAAGATTAATCCAAAGGCGCTGACCGGTGGCCGCGGAAACCGGACGCCCATCACCGACAGGCTGATGGCCGAGCGTCGATAGCCGATATCTTATTTCGGTCGCAGGATGGCGTAGGTTGGAAGGCCGACGGCGTCGAAACGCTGCATGAGCCCTTTAGCCGGCTGCGCGTCCGGATCCTCGGCCTGATACTTGATCTTCACGTAGCCGGCAAGCGCCTGCTGGACCTCGTCACTTGCCAGCGTCGTCTTGTCCATCGTCAGGCAGTTCTTGCACCAGGTCGCCCACATGTCGATCAGGACGGGCTTGTTCTCCCGCTGCGCGGTCTCAAGCCCTTCGGCGAGCGAGCGGTGCCATCCCGCCTTCACCTGTTCCTCGACGCTGGACGCCACGAGCGTCGGATCGACCCACCGGTTTGCGAGCAGCGAATACGCTTCGTAGCCGTAGTACGCGGCGGTCGCGAGGATGAAGACACCAAATGCCTGTTTGACCCGGACCATCCACATCCCTGGCCGCGGGAGCGAGGCGAGTCCGGCGCCGGCAATCGGCCAGGGGATGGCCATACCGATGCCGAGGAAAAACGGCAGCAGGAGGGCGACCTTCGTGCCTGCCGCGTAGAGATTGCTCGAGAAGAGCACGACTTGAATCACGACCGGCGCCACGCAGGCCCCCGCCAGCAGCGCCGCCACCGCGCCCATGGTGAAGGCCAGTGTCAGGCTGCCTCGACTCCCTCCGCCGACAAAGTTGTTCGAGTACTTCGAGAAGTCAATCAGCAACACGTCGAACATCGCCAGGCCGAGGACAATGAAGAGCACCGCGATGCCGAGATTGAACCAAGGGGACGAGTTGATCGTGCCGAATGTGCCCGCGGTCAGGATGACCACGAGACCAAGGATCCCGTAAACAACCGCCATCGCGACGCCGTACGCCGATCCGAGGAGGAACCCCCGCGTGCGCGACGAGGCCTGGCTGCCGGCGCCGATGATCGCGAGATTGATCGGAATCATCGGCAGCACGCAAGGCGTCAGATTGAGTGCGAGCCCGCCAATCAGCACGAGCAGCAGAATCGCCAGCGGTCCGCGCCCTTCGAACATCCCGCGCGCCCTGATTCCATGCTCCGCATTCGTGACGAAGGTCAGAAAGTCACGTGTTCCGAGATACCCTCCGGCCGTTCCTAGAACAGCAAAGTCATCGAGTCTCGGGGCCGCCGAGCCTCCCTCCACCGTTCCCGCCCCACCGGATCCACCTGTCCTACCTGACTCACCTGGCTCACCAGTCCCACCGGACCCGCCCGACCTACCTGACCCACCCGATTCACCCGTCCCAAACTTGATTGACGCCAGCGTCCTCACGCTCTCATTCGCAGAATCTGGCGTTCCGGGCGTGCCCGGGGCATTGGTTGCCGGCACCACGTTGATCGCCCATTCGAAATCAGCCGTCGCCGGCGCGTAGCACAAGTTCGCGTCGCACGCCTGATAGCGCAAGTGCCCGGGCACCTTCAACGCGCCTGGCGGCGCCGACGCGGGAATCGCGAGTTGAACCCCGATGAGAAACTCGCGCTCGAAGACCGCGAGCGGCTGATCCTGACCGAGCTGTTTCAGATCGGTGGCCGGCGGCCACACGATCTCCTCAACCTGGACGCCCCCCGGCGCGTCGATCGCCAATTCGGTGGGAATCAGATTTGGATCGCGCGGCTTGTTCGACTGGGTGTGAAGGCCCTCGGGTAGCGACACCTTGATGGCCACGCGGGCACTCGTGCCGGACCTCGTGGTGGGCTCAACGATCGGAGTGACATCCGCTTTCGGCCGCCTGATCTGCGCGCTTGCAGGCGCGCCCAAGGCGAGGGCGATGAAAGCGTTCACGACGAGCGACGCGATGAACGCCGTGCTTCCGCGAATCACCGTCCACCCAGCTTCCGTCGGTGTGTTCACTTCACTTCCCGCAGCGCGATCACGCCAGGCGCTCGAGGAATCGCCGTCGGGTCGAGCTCCCCCTTGACCGGCGGGAGATCTTGATACATGAAATCCCACTTCCAGCGCTCCGACGGATTCGACGCCTGCAACCAGTTCCTGGCGGAAATCGGCCGGGCGAACGTGAGTCCCGCGATCCCCCTGAGCTGGGCAGTGCCCTCCCGACCACCTGCAAACCGCGCTTCGATGTCGGCCCGCACTTCAGGTGCGGTCTTATAGTCCCATTTCATGCCAAGAGCTCCGCCCAGGTTCACGAGGATCTGCCAATCCTCCATGGCATCCCCTGGCGGCGCGATCGCGCGCGATGTGCCCTGAAGCCGGCCCTCGCCATTTGAGTAGGACGCTTCTTTCTCGACGTACGATGCGCCCGGCAGCACGAAATCCGCGGCACGAGCGAGGCCGGTCAAAAGGACCCCTTGAACGACAAGAAGCGGGAGTGTCCCGCTCGTCCGCGCGCGAATGATCCACGACACGTCGCCGAGCGACCCCTCAGGTCCAGGGTCGTGGACGAACAGCGCCATCACGTGCCCGGCCGCGACCGCTTCACGCAGCGCTTTGAGGTCCGGCTCGCCAGTGTCTGGACCAACCGCGCCGGGCACGAAACCCAACAGGCGCGCGCCGTTCACGTTTGGCGCATCGACCGCCGGCACCCTGAACGTCGTGTTCGGCGGCTGGTGCTTTTCGCGCACGGTCCACGACACGGTCACCGCCTTGGCCGCGCCGCCGAATAGCTCTTCGGTGAGACGATGGAACAGAAAGAGCTCTTCATGCGAGGCGTGAGCCGACACCAGAAACCGGACACCCGTGATGCTCTTGCTGCGCGCAGCCGCGAGCGCGTCCGACGCCTTCGCCATCGCGTCGTGCCATGAGGCTGGTGCGAGATCTCCGACTCCTCCACCTGGGCGCGCCAGCGGCGTTTTCAGCCGCTCGTCCCCTTCAATCCAGTGATATTCGAACCGTCCAATGTCGCACATCCAATAGCCATTGACGTCGGGGTTGAATCGCGGCGTGAACCGAATCAGGCGTGATCCCTTGGCCCACTCGGGCTTTGCCTTGATCCACGCGGTGACGTTGCACCCTTTCGAGCACTGTGTGCAGATGGTGTCGGCTGCGCTCGGGTTGTCCCAGGGCCGCGACTTGAACCGGTAGTCCCGCGTCGTGATGGCGCCGACCGGGCACACGTCCATCAGGTTCCCCGATAGAAGGGAGTGCACACCCTCTTCCTGAAACGTCGCGATCTCGCTGCCGTAGCCGCGGTCGATGATGTTGATCTGCGCGTCGCCGTCCACCTCGCGCATGAACCGGACGCAGCGCGTGCAGAGGATGCAGCGGTTCCTGTTCAACATCAGCGTAGGCCCGAAATCGACGTCCGCCTTCACGCCGTCTCCGTCGAACTCGCGCCGTGGAAACTCCATTCGGCTGTTGTCGGGTCCGAACTGGTACGAGAAATCCTGCAGCGGACACTCGCCGCCCTTGTCGCAGACGGGACAGTCGAGCGGGTGGTTGATCAGGAGGAACTCGAAAACGCCCGCCCGCGCCTCGGCCACGTCCGGCGTGCGCGTGTGAACGACCATGCCCTCGGCGCAAGTGGTCGAACACGACGTCTGGAGCTTCGGCATCTTCTCGATCTTGACGATGCACACGCGGCACGATCCATCGACGCCGATGCCAGGGTGATAGCAGTAGTACGGGACGGAGACGCCGCTCTCGATCGCCGCCTGTAGAACAGTCTTCCCCTTCTCGACGGTCACTTGCCGCCCGTCGATCGTCAAGGTCACCGTATCCATGTCTATCTTGATGATATATCGACCGTGGAGCCAGAGCGTCGGGGCCTATCCGGTGGCGGCGTGAGCTTTAGCTGCGGAACGCCGCGCCACGCTACCGAACGATCTCCGCCAGCACCCCGTCCTTGCTGACCTCGACCCCCCGCAACGTCCCGGACAGCGGGATGCGCTTGTCCACGTTTCTGTCCGTGACAGGAATCATCACCTCGACAGGTTTGCGATCCGCGTATTGCAGCGAGACGACCAGGGGTAAGTCGAACACGTCCTCGCCGACTTGCTCAACGTGCACGACCGCGTCGGCGCCGTCCACCGTATACCCCACCTTCAACCGGGGTAGCGTCGACCCATAGATCCAACGCTCGAAGAACCGCTCGAGCGATCGGCCGCTTACCGCCTCCATCGCCGCCCGGAAGTCTTCAGTGCCCGCCTTCTTGAACCGCATCGTCCTATAGAACTGTTGGAGTCCTTTGAAAAATACGTCGTCGCCGACAAGACCGCGCAGCATATGGAGGACCGCCGCGCTCTTGTTGTACACAAGCGCTCGGAAGACCCGGCCCTCATTGCGAATGTGACCGAGCCGGTACCCCAAGTACACCGGTCCCTGGTCCGACTGCTCCATTCCCCAGCGCCTCAACTGCCGCAGGACGCCGTTGAACGCATCGTCCCCGCGGGCATGCTGCGCGTAGAGTGCGGCAAAGTACTGGGCGAAGCCTTCGCTGATCCATTGCTCGTGGTAGTTGCGCCAGCCGACAGCCTGCCCCCACCATTGGTGCGCGATTTCGTGCGCGATGAAGAACTCCGGGAAGTTGCCGAACGCCGCCGGATCATTTCTCCAGACCAACTGCGACGTGGGCAGCGGCTGATTGAGTGCCGCGAAATACGCGGGACTGTGGCCGCCCGGCAAATCGCTTTCGACCAGCGCCACCGTGAAGCTGGCATAGGGGCTGTCGCCGACGAGCGACTGATAGAACGTCGCGATATCCGCCGCGCGCTCGGTGAGGTCGCGCCCTCGAACCACCTGCCTGGGATTCGCCTCGACCGAGAGGCTCAGACTCCGGTACGTGAGGCCCTGGAGCGGGATCCCATCGGTCGTAGAGGCGGGCGGCTCGGAAAAGCCGATCGTCGCGGTTTCGGCGCGGGCAAAGCGGCTGATGATGAACGCCAGGTAGCGGAGCGGCTGCGACGCCACGAAGGCATACAGCTTCCGAGTCTGTCCGGGCTCTCGGGAATCTTTGGCCGTGACGAGAACAGGAAATCCCGGCTCGAGTTGTCCACTCGCCACCGCGTCGAGGGTAGGCGGCACCGACAACCGGATGCGCGCGGTCGCATAATCGCTGACAACTGCCTGCGGATACCAGAGACTGCGGCTGCTATAGAGATAGCTCGGCTCCGGCGTAAGCAGGGGGACATCCTCCTGCATCACGCGCTGCTCACCGGTGCCGCCCATTCCAGTCGGCGCGCCGGCGTCACCCGCGCCGCCGGTGAGCGCGACAGCCTCGCGCTCGGCGCTCTGGGGCTCCAGCCGGCCCGAGTACGTCACCGTCAACGTCAGCGTCGAGTCGCGAGTAATGGTCGCGGGAAGACTCACGATGACGGTGTTCTGGTTCTTGATACGAACGCCAAAGAGTCGGCCGAGCTCGTTGCTGACGATCGAGTGCACGACGAGCGGCTCCGCCAGCTTGAGTGTAACCGTGTTGAGGGCGTAGGCCCGAACCTTCAGGTAGATCCTCGTCCGCCCTTCGATCCACTGCCGCTCCGGCGTCGCTGAGACGTCGACGTCGTAGTCGAGAACGTCGTAGTCGACCAGGTCGTCTTCGTTGTAGAACCGGCCGTGCGTGGCGATCTTGGTCTTCGACGGGTAGATGGAGATGTTGCGGTGTTTCTTGCGATCGAAGACCGTGATGTCCTCGGCTTCGGTTCCTGAGCGCGCGTACGTAAGGGTGTCGAAGCGGCGCGTATGCATTTCCGCCAGAAAATCGCCGCTGCCAGGCAGCAGAGACCACGTGTCCCGGCTGAGATCTCCAAGGTCGATGACGAACGACTTGGCCGACTCCTCTCGGAAGAGATCTTGCGCGCGCTTGAGCTCTCGCGCGTCCACTTGCCCAGCTCGCAGGCTCGACGAAGCCACCAGCGAGGCGAAATCCGCCGGATTCAGCCGCACGAAGACGGTATCGAACGCCGACTCAATCACGTCGCTTCCGCAGAAGACTCTCACCTGCCCTTTCTCCGTCGGAGGATCAGGGTGAAAGCTGACCGTTCCCCGACCCAGAAGCACGAGGCCGGTGGTGCCAAGATCCACGTCGGCTACGAAGACCGAGCCCTCGGCAAGGGTCAGGTCGAGATCTTCCACGCTGATCTTCAAATCGCGGGCGGTAAACTGCTTGGCGGGGTTGAGCGACAGGCGGTACAGGTTCTCGAGGGACGAGAGGCGTTCCTCGTCTGCGATCACCCACTCGCCATCGCCGCTGGTTTGACCAATCCGTTTGACATCAAGACGCCACGTCGCGACACGTGCCCGATTCGCGAGCTCAGCGAACACGTCGACGATGAGGCGAAACCCCTCTCCGGCGGGCTCGCCGCCTAGCGCTTGGCGATCGCGCTCCTGAATGATCGCACGCGACGCAGGAGACCCGAGCTCCGACGAGGCGAAATCGCGCGCGCGGTCGCGATCGGCGGATTGGGCGAGGAGGGAGATGTACTGATCAGCACCGCCGGCCTGGACGGCACGCTCGATGTGCCGGAGCAGCAACTGGACGCCGTCCAAGCTCTGCGCGCGCACCGGTCCGGCGCCGGCTCCGAGTGAGAGCACAGCACCAGTAACCACAGCCGCGGTCACAATCCGCGGCAAGGCGCGCATGCCGGCTAGCAATGTTGCCACGCGCTCGTAATCTACCGCGTTTCAGGCGTCGACGAGTAACGAGCGTCGATCACCCGAGAGCGAGCACCGAGCTACCAGTATCGAGCAACGAGCACCGAACAGCGAGTACCGATTAGACTCCGACTGGCGCCGAAACGGTGCAGCGTCGCAAGAGCAGAAGTGTGAGATCGTCGGCGAATCTGGTGTCGCCAGTGTAGCGCTCGACCGCGTGGAGAACTGCCGCGCCGAGCGCGGGGATAGCCAGCTTGCGGTTGCCCGACAGTGCGGCCTCGAGGCCGGCTTCGTCGAACGGGCGGCCGCCGGCATTTTCGGCTTCGGTTATGCCGTCGCTGTAGATCGCCACGAGGTCGTCCGGCTGAATCGTCGCCTGTCCCTCGACGTAGGTCGACTGCTCGAACATCCCGAGCGCAATGCCGCCCTCAGTGAGCCTGCCGAGCCTGTCGCAGCCACCGCCCGCCCGCAAGACGACCGGCGCCGTATGTCCAGCATTGACGTAAATGAGCTGGCCGGTTGCCGGATCGTAAACCCCGTAGAACAGGGTGATGAAGCGCGTTCCCGGTGCGTGGCGGCTCACCTGAACATTGAGCCGCGTCACCAGCGGTGCCGGCTCGAGGCCTTCCTCAACGAGCGTTCGAAGCATCGCCAACAGAAGCGCCATCAGGAGCGCGGCAGGACTGCCCTTTCCCGCGACGTCTCCCAGGGCTATCACGACTCGCCCGTCGCCGAGCGGCAGGATATCGTAGAAGTCGCCACCAACCGTGTTCGCCGGTCTGGTCAAGCCGGCCGTCTCCACGCCAGGCGCGGTGAAGAGCCCGCTCGGCAGCATCGCCTGTTGAATCTCGCGCGCAATCTCGAGGTCGTTCTTGAGCGTGAGCCGATCGGCGACCTCGAGCAGGACGAGAAGGTTCATCAACAGGAAGCCGAACAGCAACGGATACGTGCCCGCACGGAATAGCAGCGCGGGGACGCCAAGGCTGATGCCGAAAGGCAAAGTCGCGAAGCGCACGATGCCGATGCCTCGAAAAAGATCTATCAGCCCGATGAACGCCAGCACGAGCGAGATGGCATACAGCATGCGCCGCGCCGGCGAAAGCTTCATGGTGAACGCCATGAAAGCCGCGCGCGCTTGCGCGATGAACCGCTGGTGATACGGCAGATCCTTCAGGGCGCCCGCGTCGAGCCCGCGGGTGAAGAATTTGTAAGCGTCGGGTGCATCCCGCGTGAACAGCCGTTGGAAATCGTCGGCTGTCAGACCGGTCGTATAGGTGTCCACGAAGTCCTGCAGCCGCCGCTTCATGGCTTCCGCCTTGACGGATCCGGCTCTGTTGAAAGGCCCGGCTCTCTTGCAAGATCGCGCGTTCCTGACGGATCGGTCTTTCACGGCGGTTGGCAGTGGTCAGTTGGCTGCGGTCAATGAATAATGCTGAGCTCTCGGCCCACTCTGGCGAAGACATCCAGCGCGAACTGAAGCTCCTCGCGCGAGTGCGTCGCGGTGACGATGGTGCGGACGCGCGCCTTGTCGCGGGCCACTGTGGGATACGCGATTCCCTGCGCGAACACGCCTTCCTCGAACAGGCGATCCGACAGCTTCATGGCCAGCGCGCCGTCGCCCACGATCACCGGCGTGATCGGGCTCTGACTCACGCCGGTATTGAAGCCGAGGGCGTTCAAGCCCGATTTGAAGAGCGTGGTGTTCGCCCAGAGCTGCTCGATGATCTGCGGTTCCTGCTCGAGCACATCGATCGCGGCGATGCACGCCGCCGCAACCGCCGGGGGGTGCGACGTCGAAAACAGAAATGGCCGCGCCCTGTGGTACAAGAACTCGATCAACGTCCGGCTCCCCCCAACGTAGCCGCCGAGCACCCCGATCGCCTTGGACAAGGTGCCGACCTGGATGTCCACGCGTCCGTGCATGCCGAAGTGATCGATCGTTCCGCGTCCGTTCTTCCCAAACACGCCGCTCGCATGCGCATCGTCCACCATCATGATCGCGCCGAATTCTTCGGCGAGCGCGCAAAGCTCCGGCAGCGCTCCGACGTCCCCGTCCATGCTGAACACACCATCCGTGATGACGAGCTTGCGCGGTCCGGCAGGCAAGCCACGGAGAACAGCCCGGGCCGCGTCCACGTCCTTGTGCGGAAACACCTTGATCGTGGCTCGACTGAGGCGGCTGCCGTCGATGATGCTGGCGTGATTCAACTCGTCCGAGATTACGAAGTCATCTTTTGATAAGACGGCGGCAACCGTGCCGGCGTTCGCGGCGAAGCCGCTCTGAAAGACGACCACGGCTTCGGTGCGCTTGAATGACGCGAGCCGGCGTTCGAGCTCCATATGGACGTCCATCGTGCCGGCAATCGTCCTGACCGAGCCCGACCCGACCCCCAGCGCCCGGGTTGCCTCCAACGCCGCGTCCCGGAGCCGCGGATGGGTTGTCAGCCCAAGGTAGTTGTTGGACGACAGATTCACGACCTGCCGATGATCGAAGGTCCCCCGGGCCTTCTGTTCGCCTTCGAGAATCCGCAGATGCCGATAGAGACCCTGCTGTTTGAGGGAGTCGAGATCGGCTGCGAGGAAGGAAAGGGGATCTGCTCTCATTAACTGGAGCACGTGACCGCCAGTGAAGGCGACATTATACGGGGCGCTGAGCGCCTGGGCCGAGGTGCCCTCGCCAGCTGCCATGAGCTGGTATGTTACCGGTGTGAGAACTGTGAAAACTGACACTGTTACATACCGCCCTGCATCAGGACGCACCTCAGCATTTTCCACTTTGTCAACTTTATAGGCGACTTCAGTACCTCTTCCGGCAGACAAATTGCCTACGGCTCAGCCGATCACAAAACAGGGAGCGTAGGTGCATGCGACAGCGATGTGTCGAGTGGGTAGGGGTGTGTGTGTTCGCAAGTTTGATCTGCATGAGCTGGCCGATAGGGGTCGCTGCCCAAACGGATCAACTACCGAGTCCGTGGGTGGGGAGTGACATCGGAGGCCCGTCGCCGACGGGCTCTGCATCATTCGGCAATGGAAGCTTCACGCTTTCCGCCGCCGGCGCGGATATCGGGGATGTGTCCGATCAATTTCATTTCGTTTATCAACAGGTCTCTGGCGACGTCGACATCCAAGCCAGCGTCGACAGCCTCTCGCCGGCGGACCCATGGTCGAAGATCGGGGTCATGATTCGGAGCGATATGACCCATGACGCGGCCAATGCGTTTGCGACGGTGACGGGCGCCATGGGACTGGCGTTTCAGAGCCGGCCCGTGCCCGGCGGGACCACCGACTCGATCGCAGGTGAGCCAGCGGGCGCCCCGCAGTGGGTTCGCCTCACGCGCGTCGGCACAACCGTCACCGGATACTCGTCAGTCGACGGC
>DATKHR010000314.1:0-8614 GCA_035510155.1 Vicinamibacterales bacterium | reverse complement strand
GCGGGGACCGACTGCGCGACCTACGGTCTGAACCTGCGGATGCATGCTCGCGCTACTGCCGTCGGAACCGACCATGAAGCTCAGAAGCAAGATCGCACCATGCGACTGGCGCATCGGTTTGCCTCGCGCTTATAGGTGGGGCAGAACGCGCACGGTTACTTCAGCTCCACGGCGATTCGGTCAGCCGGTTGCTCGGACGCGTTCTCTTCCGCGTGCTTCGCGGCGCCGGCCATGCGGACGTCGTCAGCCTTCGCGCCCGGCTGGTCATTCAGGTAGAGGACCACGCGGTTCAGGAAGTGCTCGTGCGTCTGGCCCTTCTCGTGGGCGCCGTAGTGAATGCGGAGCACACGCACCTGATCGTTCTCGAACACGACCCTGTAATGCTCGGGATCGGCCGTCGCTGGATCGAGTGGAGAAACTGGTGCTTTGCCTGCAGGTGGGCCTTTCAGGTCAACCTCCAGCAAGCGGATCGGGTGATCGCTGAGGTTCTCGACGGAGTAGACGCCGCTCGCTGGCCACCAGCGAACATCCCCGCGGCGGAATTCGAGCCTGGTCGACTGGTCGCCGTCCTTGTGGGTCATCACGCCGTCGTCGAGGTAGATCAGCACACGGTTCGTGGCATGTCCGTCCTTGGCGACGGCAAGCGTCCGCGATTGGAGCGTGGCCATAACGACGCGCGCCTGCGATGTGTCGAGTCGCGGCGTCATGGACGGCGGCGACACATTTTGAGCCTGCAAGCCAGCCACGCAGACGAGCGCGAAGGGGCCAATGAGGCGTGTGGAGCGCTTCAGATAGGTCATTCGAGTCTCCCGATTTCGAAATCCAAATCGTGTGGCCCATCCTACACCCAGGGGCCGTGGGGACAGTCGAGACCCGAATTCTCGCCGGGGTTCTTGACGTCGTCGGCAGCTTGCGCGACGCTTGCGCGTGTTTCTCTTTCAAACATATTGGAGGTTCCATGCATCGTCGGGTCTCGCTCCCACGTGCACCACTGGCGCTCGGTATCGCCGTCATCGCCACCTGCGCGTTCGCCGCCGCCGTCCCGGGCGCCATGGCGGCGGGACAGCTTGCCGCCGCTCGCGCAGCCGTTGCCGATGACCCCGACGTGCTCGGCGCCGAGCGGCTGTTTTCCGCGTGGATGGAAGGCCAGATTGCGTACCGCGGGCTCCCCGGAATCGTGGTTGGCGTGGTGAGCGATCAGGAGCTGGTCTGGGGCAAAGGCTTCGGATTCGCCGATATCGCGGCGAAGCTGCCGATGACGCCAACGACGAAGTTCCGCATGGCCTCGCACAGCAAGCTGTTCACCGCGATCGCGATCATGCAGCTGCGTGAGGAGGGGAAGCTGCGCCTCGACGATCCCGTTGCGAAGTACCTCGCCTGGTTCAAAGCCAAACCCGCCGGAGGCGACGACGGCCCGATTACCATCGAGCAGCTCTTGTCACACAGCTCGGGCCTGCAACGCGAGGCCGGAGACCATTGGACCTCGTACGAGTTCCCGACGGCCGACGAGCTCGGTCGCCTTTACGCCGATCGACAGGCGGCCTTCCCCCCGTCGGTCCGGTGGAAGTACTCCAACCTGGCCTACGCCGTGGCGGGGATGCTCATCGAGCAGGTCAGCGGCGAACGGTGGGCCGACTACGTCGATCGCAACATCTTCAAGCCCCTTGGCATGCTCGCCTCCAGTGTGGACAAGAACGTGCCGGGCCTCGCCGTGCCGTACGGACGACGCATGCCGGACGGGACGCGCGAGATCCTCCCCTTCGTCGACGCGCGCGGCATGGCCGCAGCCACGGGTGTGACGTCGAACCTGGAGGACATGGCGAAGTTCGTCTCGGCCCAGTTCCGCAAAGGCCCGCGCGGGGGGGCGCAGATTGTGAGCACCGGGTCGTTGCGCGAGATGCATCGCGTGCGCTCGGTGGAGGAAAACTGGACCTCGGGGACCGGTCTCGGCTTCGACATCACCCGGATCAAGGACAGGACGTACGTCGGACACGGCGGCGGCTATCCCGGCAACACGACGCAGACGCTCATTCAGCTCGACGATAAAGTCGGTGTCATCGTCCTCACGAACACCAACGATTCCAACCCGTCCGACATCGCGCGGCAGCTGATCTCCACGGTCGGACAGGCCGTGGCCAAGGCATCCGTACGGAAGCCGGCAACCGTGACGTGGGACCCGATGTGGGCGCGCTTCGCGGGACTCTACCGCGGGCGCGGCGGAGATTCGCACGTCGTGCTGCTCAACCAGAAGCTTGTGATCATCACGCCCAATGCCACGAGCGTGGACAACCCGGTCACCCTGGAACCGCTCGGCGGCGGGCGCTTTCGATTCGTAGCGCCCACGGGCGGCGGCGCGGTGGGCGAGGTCGTGCAGTTCGTGGAGGAGACGGGTCGACCGACGCGGATGTACGTCGGCGACGGCTGGATTGATCGCGTGCAGTAGCCGTGAGTAAACTCCCGCCTGGATGGAGGCTGCGATGGTTCAGCTGAAGACACGAGTCGGCCTCGTGATCGCGTTCGTCGGGCTGATACTGGCCGCTCTTTCAGTCCGGCCTGCCCCGACGTTCGGCCAGCCGCAGGGCGGCGTCACCGCTTTCGAGGGCGCGCGTGTCATTGTGGGCGACGGGCGGACGATCATCGAAAACGCCGTCTTCCTCGTCAACGGCCCGCGGATCACGCAGGTCGGGCGTGCGGGCCAGGTCACGATTCCCACGGGGGCGACGCGCGTGAATCTCGCCGGCAAGACCGTGATGCCGGCGATCATCGACACGCACACGCATCTGAGCCAGACGCGCGAGCTGCTGCTGAACGATCTCAAACGTCGCGCGTTTTACGGCGTTGGCGCGGCGCTGAGCCTTGGGCAAGACACGACGGACGTGTCGTTCCAGATGCGCGCCGAAACCCGAGCGGGCAGCATTCCGGGTGCGGCACGTTTCTTCACGGCGGGTCGCGGCATCACCGGGCCCGAACCGGGGCGAACGACGGCGCCCCACTGGGTGACGACCGCGGCAGAAGCGCGCCAGGCGGTGGACGAGGAAGCAGCGAAGAACGTCGACATCGTCAAGTTCTGGGTCGACGACCGGCTGGGCACGGTGAAGAAGCTGACGCCCGATATCTACTCCGCCGTCATCGACGAAGCGCACAAGAAGGGACTCCGCACGATCACGCACATTTACACGCTCGAGGACGCGAAGGGAACGCTCCGCGCCGGGGTCGACGCGTTCGCGCACAGCGTGCGCGACAAGGACGTGGACGACGAGTTCATGGCGCTCGTGAAGCAGCATCCGAACCTGGTGCTCGGGCCGAACATGCCTGACCGTGGCGTGAAGGTGGACCTCAGCTGGCTGCGCGACAGCATTCCACCCGCGGACTTCGCGAAGCTCGAGGCGGCGAACAAGGACGATGCAACGGCGCGCGCGTTCTGGAGCATCCAGGCGCGCAACTTGGCCAGGATGAACGCCGCAGGCGTGCGCATCGTGGTCGGCACTGACGGCAACACGCCGTATGCCCCCCACGTGAAGATGGAAGACATGGTGGTCGCAGGCATGACGCCGATGCAGGTCCTGACCGCCGCGACGCGCAACGGCGCGCAATTCCTGCGGATGACCGACGTCGGGACGATTGAGGCGAACAAGAGCGCCGACTTCATCGTGCTCGACGCGAACCCGCTGGACAACGTCACCAACACGCGCAAGATCGCGTCAGTGTACTTGCGGGGTACGATGGTCGATCGCGCGCCGTTCATCGTCACGCATGGGAACTGACGCTCGTTGCATCGAGCGGGGCGAGAGCGAGCTCTGAGTGCGCAGGAGCCGCCGCACGCCGACAACGGCGCGAATCTGACCCACCATTCCGGTGTGCCCCAGCCGTCGTTCGAGCGCGGCGAGAGGTGACAGGTCGTCGGAAAGGATCTGGAGGGCCCATGAGCCGTCGATGCGCGCTTGTGCGCCGCTCGTCGGGTCCTTCAGATCGTCGGTTGCCGATCTGGCGGCCACAATGAGCAGGCTTCTCGCCTCCTCGCGGAGTTCGAGAACGTAGCCGCACCGCTCCAGGTCTCGACCTTCTGTGTCGAAGCGATGGACGATGCAGCCAGGGCCTTCTTCTGGGTGGTCAGCGTCAGGCCGCTGCTGGTCCGCCAGATCGAGCCGCTCGATCACTGCTTCGACGGCTTGCATCATGCCACCCCATCGATGCGGCTGATGGGCGTTCCCCTCCGTGTCCTGGCGAAGCCACTTTTCGAGCTCCGCCCAGATCTGAGCGAATGCAAGTGTGGCCGGGTCTCGCGCGGCGAATACCGGAAGGGGCATGCGCCGCACGGTCATCTGTTCGACGATGCTCGCGTACGGGATTTGTGAGGGCAGGAAAACATCGGTCAATGCGCCACACCAGTCGCTCGCTTGCCGGTGCAATGCCTTGCGGCGGTCCACCATGCTCAGAAACGCAGCGAGCTTTGATCGCGACGCGGACCGATCGCCCCATTTGATCAGTTGTGACAGCGTTCGGAGCGAGAGTACGGTCGGGATGGTCGGCACGAGGATCGCATCGGCCGCAGCGACGATGCCCTCGGTCAACAGCGAAAAGCCTGCCGGGCAGTCAAGGAAGACGACGTCGAAGTCCCGGCCGATTGCGGCAAAAAGCCAGGTCAGCAAGCGATCCGTCTTGCCGAGCGAAACGAGGAACCGCTCGAACTTGCGATACGCGAAGTCCGCCGGGAGCAGGTGCAGGTTGGAGTAGTCGGTCTCTTTAATGGCCGCACTCAGGGCTTCGCCGTCCTCGACGCTCTTCCTGCGGAACCCCGACACGCGAGGCCGCACACGGAAGGCGAAGCTGGCCGCTGCCTGCGGATCGAGATCCCACAACAGGGTCCGCCGTCCGGCTTCCGCCGCGAGATACGACAGGCAGACCGCGGTTGTGGTTTTGCCGACGCCGCCCTTCATGTTGTAGATAGCGATCGTTTTCATCGCGCGTGTTTCCTGGGCCGCGCTCGCTTGAACGCGCGCCGACACGCCGACCGCGTGCGTTCCGTGCCGAATCGCGCCAGGCTCTCGACCGCCTCCGCGCGGAGACCCTCGCGGCGGTGCCGGCTTTGCTCCGCCAGACGACCGAGGGCGAGCGCGACGTTGGGCGGCCCCCCGGCCGCGCACAGCGCCTGCCCGCATTCGAGCAGCCGCTGTTCTTGCACACGTGCATCGTTGAGATAACCGAGCGCGCGCTGCAGCTTTTTCAGAGAACCAAGAATGCGCTCGAGATCGTCGGTGTTGTAAAACGCCGGCAGGATATCCACCAGATAGCGCAGCTTTTTGGCGTCGATGCGTACCCTGTGCAGCCGCTCTTCAGTTGAGTGATCGTCGATCGTGTCGGCGCTGTCGGCGAGTCGCCGGCTCAAGCGCCATGCTCGCCACGAGACGACGTCTGAAAGACGGGCTCCGGCGTTTCGAGCCTCGGCTTCAGATGTGACCGGCCGCTCGAGGAAGGCCTTCCAGTCCGACGTCAGCCGCCGATAGCGAACGCTGTCCAAGGCCGAGACGAGCCGGTCGTGTTCCTGCTGTTGCACCCGGGTCAAAAACCGCGTGAGCGGTTCCAAGTCCGCAACCGAGCACTCTCCTGGTCGCTCTCTCAGTGCGAGGATGAGCACGTCCATGTCGCGCGGCGGACCCGTGAGATGGCCGATCCACGAGAACTCCGCCGCGAAGTGCTGAACAACGTCGGGTGGGAAGACGTGCTTAATCTGTCCCAGCAGCGAGCGCGTGCGCCGGACTGTGACGCGGAAGTCGTGCAGAAACTCCGTGTCGAGATTGGCGCGGACGCCCGGCTCGTTGATCAGGAGGACATCCAGCAGCGCCGCGTGAATCTGCCGGGCGCCCGCCTCCGCCCGGACCGTCGGGGCGAGATCGACGCTCGGCGATGAAAGGTCGCCGCGGACCGGCGCGCCGACCCGGCGGAGCATCACGCCGACGCGACCCTCGCCGCACGACTCGACGCCCGGGCGGCTCTCGATCACCGGCACGAGCCGCCTGTAGGCGTCTTCGTAGCCGCGCAGCCCCGTCAGGGTGACGGTCGCGGGCAGCGTCAGCCAACCGCCGCCCGGCACCGGGAGCCGGGCCTGCCCCGACGCGATTCTGAGACGTGCGATCGTTTTTCCCAGATCATCGAGAACGTCGAGCTCCGATCCGTACTCCTCCGCGTCGGCCTGCGCCAGCAGCCGCCGCGGCCCAATGATGGATGTCAACGCGCGTTGCAGCGGACCGTCCGGAAGATCCCACGCGAAGTCGATCGACTGCGTGAGCCGAACCGACAGGTTGCCTCCGCCGCGTGGCTGCCACCTGACGGTGGACGAACCGTTGACGGCGCCTCGTGTGAGACATGCGCCGGCTCGCCGTACGCGGCCATCGAACGTGTCCAGCACGGTGAATCGGCGACGGGCTATCGGATGATGGCGAGTCGGGAGGAGCGCCCGGAGGCTCTTCGTGAGCGCGTCCGTCGAAACTTCGTCCCGGACGACGTACACCGATTCGGCTGCGGCCGACCACTTGTTGCCCACAGCTCTCACTAATTTCTGGAGTCTTCGACTGCGCCTTCGAGATCGTGAATGAGCTGCTGCAGCTCTTCGCTCAGGCAGGCCGCAGCGTCGCGGATGCGCATCCAGCGTCGCCGCCGAAATTTATCCTCCAGCCAGTGTTCGAGCACTTTCGTGACGCGCATCGGATAGACGTCCACTCGACGAAGACCCTTGCCTTTGACGTGACGATAGCGGCCAAGCGGCTTGCGCGCGACCACGCCTCGCAGCCCGGCCTCCTCCTCGGCTTCGCGCATGGCGGCGTCGCGGGGCCGTTCACCATCGTCGACCCACCCCTTGGGAACGATCCAACTCCTTCCCTTGAAGGTCGTCACGAGGGCGATTTCGACGCGTCTGTTACGGATCCGATAAGGAATGACCGCTGCCTGCTGGTGTTCCCGCGCCATCGATCCTCCTGTCGACCGTTACTCAGGGGTTGAAGGGCGTTTCAGCGTCCAACGCGCTGGGCAGATCCACAGGGATCATGGCTGGGACCGTCGGTCGATTCAGCGCGAGTCTCCGGCGGGGCAGCCGCGTATGAGGAGAGAGTACCAAAGTCGAGAGCGAAGTACAAGACGCTCGAACACCTGTTGCGGCGAAGAAGGACATTTCATACTTGTACGAAGGGCCCCGACTGACATAAAGTCGTCATGAAACCGCTGGCCCACTTCTGGAGGAATCCTGATGGCGAAATCAACGAGACGATCGACAAAGGTCGTAACCATGCCGACGCGAGTAACACCTCACGCGCTGAACGAATCACGGAACCCGGCCGATGCCGATATTGCCAGACGTGCGTTTGAGCTTTATTGCGAGCGAGGCTGCCAACACGGCCGGGACGTCGAGGACTGGCTGCAGGCCGAGCGCGAACTCCGAGAGGTGACGAATTCCCGAGCGGCGTTATCCGAGCTTTCGGCGGCCTCGGCTACACTGAGGGAGATTGGTGAACCTGCCACCGGCACCGCTTGATCGTCGAAGGGGAGACACCGGGCCTCACCGCAGACGATTAGGCGGCTGTGGAGCACTCGCATGCGCACGACACGTCGGTTCTCGGCTGTCGGACTGATTGTCTTGACGGTTGTCGCCCACCAGGTGCCTGTCGTCGAGTCGCAGGCTCCAGACGCCGCCGACGTCGCGGACGGCATGCGGCTGTACTTGCAAAAGGGAGATTGCAAGGCCTGTCATGGCTGGGCCGGTGATGGCCGCAAGATGGACAGTCAGATGCCGGATGGTTCCAACCTGCGCGAAACGAGACTCGATCGCACGAGGCTGATCACGACGATCAAATGCGGCAGGCCCGGCACCGGCATGCCGGCATTCGACAAGTTCGCCTATACCGACGGACGCTGTTACGGCATGAAGCAGGCGGATCTCAAGTCTCCGATGGCCGATCCTCCCGCGACCTTTCAGCAGCGGGAGATCGATCTGGTCGTCGACTTCCTGCTCTCGAAGGTCGTCGGGAAAGGTCCGATGGATCGCGCCAAGTGCATCGACTACTGGGGATCGGATGTCGAAGCGTGCCAAGAGTTCCCCAAGTGAGGACCGACGCGCTCAGTTCAATGCGAAGACGAACAGATAGCTGGAGTTTTCCAGCTTGTCGAACTTCACGGGATGCAGGTGGCGTCCGCCGGATTGCACGGCCAGATACTGCTTCGGCCCCACCGCGTAGGTCACCGGCGCGCCCTTGAGGGGCGTGCCGACATTGAAGCGCCAGAGCTCCTCGAGCGTCTCGTCGTTGTAGGCGATGACCCAGCCGTCCTGCAACGCCGTGAACACCAGGCCGCCGGCCGTGTCCGTCGCGCCCGAGCGAATCTCGATGTCGGTCACGGCCTTTCCCAGGATCTTGTGGTTGACCGTATCGAAAGCTGTGATCGAGCCGTAGTACAGATCGCTGCTGAACGTACGCTTCTCGCTCTTCTTCTCGTCGATCCCGCCCTCGGGTGACAGGAACGCCACAGCCGCGCCATTCGTCGAGAAGCAGCCCTCGATTCCGACGCCGTAGGCGATGTTCTTGACCGGGTTGTACGCGGTTGGCTGGTGGGCGACGCCGCCGTGCCA
>DATKHR010000313.1:0-37033 GCA_035510155.1 Vicinamibacterales bacterium | reverse complement strand
GCGTGGGCGTACTTGCGCCGCAACGCGGGCGTCTGGTCAGCCGCAGCGGCTGGATTCGTCCTCGGAGTGTCCTTCCTCGCGCACACTGCCGTCACCGCGATTCTGGCGGGCGTCTTCAGCGTCGACACGGTGACCTGGCTGCACGAATCGCGACCCCCCCGCGAACAGATGCGAACAGCCGCGCTCTGCGCGCTCGTCGCCGGGATCGGCATCATCGCGGCGGCGCCGGCCATGATTCCGCTGCTCCACTATCGCTTCCAGATCAGGGAATTGGAGCCGTTCGTCTTTCTCGACCCCGGGATGGGGCCGGCGCACGCAATGGATGTTCTCCGCGTCAATCTCGACGCCAACCGTGTCTTCACGGGCGCCGCAGCCATCGGTCTCATCGCCCTTCTCGTCCAGCCCGCGTCGATTGGACGCCGACTCACCCTCGCGTGGTCCGCGCTCGCACTCGCTCTGTTCGTCTGGGCGGCGTGGGTCGTTCGGCTTGCCACGTGGGACTGGGTCGCGAGGCTGGCCATTGCCCCCGCGCATCACTTTCTGATCTACATCCGAGCCGCCGAGAGCTTGCTCGGAGGCATCGGGATCACGGCGCTTATCAGACTCGCTCAGAGCCGAACGCGCTTCGCGGCTGAGGTGCCGCTTGCCGCTTGCGCGATCGCGGCGCTCATCGGCGTGAACTTTTCACATTACCGCGATCGGGACGCGCACATGAGGCAGCCGGAGTTCTCGGACAACCAAAAGGCCGCGGTTGAATGGATCATGAGCAGGGCGGATTCATCAAGCGTCTTTCTCGCGCCCGAGAACACGGGTGTGTCGATGATCGGGATTGTCCGTCGCAAGACGGTGCTCGTGGAGCCGGTCTTTTCGAATCCGTACGTCGAGTGGGCGCCGCGTTTCGAGGCGTGGCAAGCGATGTGGGCCTCACTGGAAGCGAAGAACTGCGGCGAGTTCACCAGGCGCGCCGATCAATTCGACGTGACCCACGTATTGCTCGTCGACGGCATGACTCCGGCGATTGCGGACGGCGCCTGCGGGTTCCGGAAAGTCTTTGAGGCTGCGCCGTTCACCATCCTGAGCCGGGTGCCCGACCGGCCGGTCAGCGAGACAACCGCCCGCCCATTTTTCTGAATGAACCGTGGCCACGGTGAGAGCCGCAGCCGATCGACGGCTTAGTGCGGACCCTTCACAACAGCTTAGCCTCCAGCGAGATGGTCGTATTCAAAAGCCGCGAAATCGGACACCCCGCCTTGGCTCCCTCCGCGGCCTTCTGGAACTTGGCCGGATCGGCGTTTGGACTCTTGACCTTCGTCTCCAGGTGACTCGAGGTGACAGTCCAGGCTCCATTGACGTTGTCGAAGCTCACCGTCGCCGTCGTGTCGATGCTTTCCGGCGTCAGCCCTTCATTGGCCATGAAGAGCGAAAGCGCCATGGAAAAGCAGGCAGCATGCGCCGCGGCGACGAGCTCTTCCGGGTTTGTCCCCTTTTCGTTTTCGAATCGCGTCTTGAAGGTATAAGGCACGTTGGAGAGGACGCCCGTGCCCGTCGACACCGTCCCTTTTCCGTCCTTCAGTCCACCTTTCCATCCCGCGCTGGCGCTTCGCTTCATGGTCGGGTCCTTTCGCGTCGTCAAAAAGTAACACTCGCTCCATTTTGGGACGCAGAGCGGGCCCTTTCGGACCCGGCAGGTCCGGGCGGGTCCTCAGGGACCCGCCCAACACCACGTCAACCACACTTCAGGTTTTACATGCTGGCGGTCGCGGCACCGCCGTCAGGTTTGGCCGTCGATGGCAGCTGTCCCGCCGGCGGCGAAACGACAGTCGCCGGCGAAGCCACCCTTGGCTCAGCCGGTTTGTGCGCCGGGGCAGGTTTCGGGAGCCGCTCCTTCATAAGCGCTTCGCCGCCTGCGAAGAGCTCGTCTTTGGAAATCTTGCCCGCGTCGACATCCGCCAGGATCGAGCGCTGCGCTTTGTACTCCCGATTCTCGATGCCGGCCTTGCTTTGAAGCATCCGCCATGCCTTGCGACGCTCCACGCAGAAGAGGACGAGCTGGCGGGAGATCGCCCGATATTCGACGTCGCTGTTTGAGCCCTGCACCCTGATGTACACGCCGAAGTCAGGCACGTATGAACGGTGAGCCGGGACGAGGTACCGGCGGTACACCACATCCTGCTGTGTGATGCGGACCAGCATCGCCTCGAGGGGAACGAGTGCAGCGGCCTCTTCCTTCTTGATCTTCTTGAGATGATTCCGGAATCGTGCTTCGGTGGCGCACCAATGCGCCACCGTGAACCGGTACGGCTCGTTCGTCGCCTTGAACTTCGCCTCGTACCAGTCCATGTCAATCGACGGATTGCCCTTGACGTCGAGCGCTTCCTGATAGGTCTCGCCCAGTCTCGGATTGAACACGAACTCCGGCGCGCCGCGGGAGTCTCGAACGCGCTGCGCCTGGGTCAGCGCCATGTCGTCGGGGACGCCATGTTCGGGCTGGCAGGTCGTGAAGCACTGCAGGAACGCCGTGCCCCGATACTCTACCCCGTCGAGAATGGCCTTGTACAATTTCGGAGCATTCGCGATCGATACCTGCGCGACAAAGGGCGACCCGTGGCCGGCCAGGAAGGTCTCCGCCACGGTTTTCTTCTCGACGTTCTTGCCCTGCGTGGCCGCCCCGAAGACGTTCATATCGTTGCCGCCGAGCATCGGCGTCGAGTCGGAGTTCTGACCACCGGTATTCGAATACACCTGCGTGTCCAGCATCACGGCTTTGACGTTCGGGCGGTTCTGCAGAATCACCTTCGACATGTTCTGGTAGCCGATATCGCCCATGCCGCCGTCTCCGCCGACGACCCACACCTTTGGCAGCTCGAGAATCTCCTGGTCGGTCATCACCGCGTCGCTGAAGTGAACGTATTCGTAGTATTCGCGAGGGTTGATGACATCCTTCTCGCGATTCATCAGCGCGTCGGCCAGCCGCTCCGGAATCACCGACCGGCGGCCATGGTCGACGATGAAGCTCTCGCCGATGAGCCAGCCCACGGTGATGCCGTCCTGGAAGAGGGAGTTCATCCACGGATAGGGATGGGGGTTGTTTGGCGGCGTGGATCCGTAAACCGTGTTGCAGCCGGTGTGCGCCGCCATGGCCATGACCGACATGCCGTTGGCGAGGCGCCCGTCGATCGGTTGGAGGTTCTTGTGGTTGAACGCCTCCTGCCGCATGACCGCTGTGAGCGCGTCGATGATCTCGGCGTCTGAAATCGGGCCGTGCGCCTCGATCCGCGCCTTGGTGTCCTTATCGTCTTCGCCGCCAAGACCCATGAGCAGATGGGCGACAGCCTGGCGAAGCAAGGCGTACTCCTCCGGGTTCCGCTCCTTCAGCTCGATGAGCTTCTGCACGCCAGTCCGCTCCAACCGGTCAGCCGTGGCGCGGAGCCGATCCGCTTTGGCATGGAACACCGGCCGCATGTACGCCTCAGTGACGGCGGCAACCGAGCGAAGGATGCTCTTCTCGCCGCACCCTGCGCAGGCGCCATCGCCGGACACAAGCGCGTCGTAGTTGCGCCGCACCATCAACATGTTGCGCAACGTCGCCGTTTTCGAATCCTGCGGCCGCGCGTCGTTGTAGAGACCGAGGTACCTCTGCGGCGTATCCGGCAGGAGGTTCAGGAATGCCGTCCCGGTCTCGTGATCGGCGTTGACTTCCTCGGTTTCCTGCACCATCCGCAGCGCCTGGTGCTCGCCGCACGCGGTCACGCAGGCTGCGCATCCCTTGCAGAGGTCGGAAACGAAAATCGAGAACACGCCGCCTCCGCCGGGTGTCTTCTTCTCCGGGGTCGCGAAGATGGCGTTCGTCTTCTGGTACGCCAGCGGTACCTTGTCCAGAACGTCGAAAAACTGGCGCTTGGCCTCCGGAGAAAACCCGTCGACCTCGTTGGTCACCTTCTTGACGATTTGCTGGAGCGCCGGCGGGCTCTTCACCAGGCTCTCTCGCATCATCGCGCGCGTGCGCCTCTCGATTTCTGGCATCAGCTGCAGCATCTTGTGGCGCTCGCTCGCCTCGGTCACGTAGTTGGTGACCGCGGTTCGCAGAATCGTCTCGAGGTCCTGCGAGCAGTTCGGCAGCGCCGTATCCGGGCAGACGGCAATGCACTCCATGCACTGGGTGCAATTCTCCGGAATGTAGAGCGGCGTCTCGCGGCGCGCCACGTACTTCGACGCCGTGTCGCCGCTGCCGGCTGCCATGATCCCCAGCGCGGAATAGGCGTTGGCCGGCTGGTTGTACCCGAAGCCGGAGCGGAACAGGTCGTCGAACTCCTTGATTCGCGTGAACGGCGTACGTTCCGGCTGTTCCTCGGGGCGCTCATGCGATCGGCAGCCGGATCCGCATTCGTGCCCGTTGCCTCCGCCGTCGACCACCGGAAGCAGCGGCGCGCCGCGCAATGTGGAGCGATCGGGCGCCCGGAGCTCGCCGATCTTGATCTCCCGGACGCGGTCAAACCCCTGGGTCATGACTTCCATGTTGGACGTCACGACGCCCTCACCCAGTCGGCCAAACTTCTTGACGTACTGCTTGTGCACGACCTGGTGGAACTGATCCTTCGTGATGCCGAACTCGTGCAGCAGCGGCGATACCGCGAAGAAGCCGCCCAAAAACGCGTTGCCCTGCATGCGCAGCTGGAGGTCGCCACGATCGGTCGCCTTCCGCGCAATCTCGAACCCCGGCAGCGTGAAGACCCTGATCTTCTTCTCGATAATCTGTTGCCGAGCCCACATGGGCAGCCGCTCCCACGCCTGCTCGCCTTCTTCGTCGGATTCCCACAGCAGGCAGCCGCCCTCCGACATCCCGTCGAGCGGATTGGAGTGGGTGAACGCCTTGGGATCGCAGCAAAGCACCACGTTGACATGCCGGAGGTCGCAGTTCACGCGGATGCGCTCGGGCGCGGCCACCATGAAGTACGCCGTCGGCGCCCCCTTCTTTTCGGATCCGTACTTGGGGTTGGCGCTGACGTGGAGGATTTCCTTGGGGTTACCGAACTCGTCAACGACGCGGTCGCGTTCGTACAGGAGGTCGTTGAGATCGCCGAGAATCGCGCCGAGGTTCTTTCCAGTCGTGATCGCGCCCCATCCGCCCACCGAATGGAACCGGACGGCGATCGATCCGTCCGGCAGGAGCGAGGGGGCGTCGTCCGACTTCACTTCGTAGGGGTGATCGACACCGAGCACCATGAACGAGACGCCGTCCGCCGCGCGCTTTCCGTCCTTGCGCGCCCGCTCGCCGATCGCGAACTCGTAGGCGCCGATCGTGTGCTCGGGGCGGAAATCCCGGGATCCGAGCCCGTACACCCCCCCGAACAGGCGCGGCATCTCGTCAGCGGTCATCGCCGGAAGCCCCGCTTCGCCTTGCAGCGCTTTGTGCAGGGCCGTCCGGATGTCTCGCCCCATCGGGTTGTCGCCCGCCATCGGTTCGTCTGTGCGCTCGAGGATGATGACGTTCTTCTTCCCGGCGAGCGCCTTCACCACGGCCGCTTCCGGGAACGGACGGAACACGTTGATGTGGATCGAACCGACCGACGCGCCGCGGTGCTCGCGGAGATAGTCTACGGCGGCTTCGATATTCTCTGCCGCCGATCCCAGCGACACGAACACAACGTCGGCATCGTCCGTTTTGTACTGGCTCACCAGCCCGTAGTACCGGCCTGTCAGCTCGGCGAAGTCTTTGTATGCGTCTTCGAAGAAGTCGAGAATCGGCTCCGTGAAATTGTTGCGACGGGCCACGACGCCCTGCATGTAGTGCTCTTGGTTCTGCACTGGGCCGAGGAGCACGGGGTTGGTCAGGTCGATCATGCGTGGCACGCGCCGGCGCTTGGGCCCGAACGCCGCCCGCTGGCTCTCGGTCGGACAATCGATGATGTCGTCGGGGTTGCCCAAGTAGAGGCGAATCAGCTCCGACTCATGCTTGTAGAACGTCCGCTCGAGGTGCGAGGTCAGAAACCCGTCCATGACATTCATCCCGGGGGTCAAACTGAGCTCGGTGACCCGCCGGACGATGAGCGCCTGATCTGCTGCCTGCTGGGCGTCCTTGCCGAAGACGACGATCCATCCTGTGTCGAGCGCCCCATACACGTCGTCGTGGCCGCAATGGACGTTGAGCGCATGCTTGGTTAGCGCGCGGGCGGCGACCTCGAGCACCATGGTCGAGCACTTGCCGGGCGCGTGGTAGTACTGCTCGACTCCGTAAACGACTCCCTGACCCGAGGTGTAATTGACAACCCGTTTCCCGCAGACCGAATGCGCAATGGCGCCGCCCTGAGCGGCGTGTTCCCCTTCGGCTTCCACAGCGATCGTGTTCCGGCCGAAGACATTGAGCTTGCCTTCGGCGAACGCCTGCTGGTAGAGCTCGCCGCCCTCTGTGGACGGCGTAATCGGGTAGAAAACGCCGGCGTCCGCAATCCGAGTTTCTGTGTGATAAGAAACCAGCTGATTGCCGTTGGCCGTGACTCGGACCCCGGGGTAGCGTGGTCGACCCGCCATTAGAATCCCCCCGTCGCCTCACCTAGACTGCGAGGTGTCATGAAAAGCAGTTTGGACTAAAACAAAGTGATTTTACTGCCCCCTACGGGGTCTAGCAACTTCACGGCTTCGGGAGCTCTCCGGTCGTCAGATTTTGTTGTGCCAACCCGGCAATGTGCCTATACTGTCGACCAACTTCGTATCCAGCTCTACTTGGACATGGGTGACGCCGTTGACCGTTGGTCGTGTGCCTGCGAGGAGGGACCGTGAGACCCCACGCCCTCGACGAGTTCCTGAAGAACGCTCACGTTCCGTACACGGCATTTCAACACGCCGCCGCGTTCAGCGCTCAGCGCGTAGCCGCACTCTCCCATGTGCCCGGACGCTCGTGGGCCAAGACAGTCATCTGCTTCGCGAGTGACGAGCCAATCGCTGCGGTGATCCCCGCGCATCTCCGCGTGGATTTCGAACGGTTGTGCTTACTGGCAAGCGTCCCGACGCTGCGTCTGGCTTGTGAGCGCGAACTCGGAGAGCTCTGTCCTGACTACGAATTGGGTGCCGTATCGCCCTTCACGAGCCAGTGGCGGTTGCGCGTTTTCGTCGACCGGAGCTTCGTGGGCGAGCCGGAGATGGTCTTCAGCGCCGGCACCCACACTGACGCAATCCGGCTGCACTATGGCGACTTTGCCGACCTCATCCATCCTGTTGTAGGCGCCATCGCGAGGCCCGCGCAGGCCCGAAACGTGGCGTCAACGAGCGCGTTGGGGCGCGGTAGCGCCGCGGTTTAGAGAATCGCTGTCAAGCCGATCAGGTCGGCACGATCGCGATGACGCGCAGCGGACTGCCGCTCCCGCCCACGACCTTCAGCGGCGCCGCGATGACGATGGCCCCGACCGCCGGCAGTTGGTCGAGATTGCGCAAGCTGGCCAGGCCGTACTTGCCGGCGCCGTGCATGATCGTGTGGTTGGGGAACGGCGGGTCGAACGTGGCCGCCTGACCCGCGTCGGTCCCGACGGTCTCGACTCCGATCCCGAGCACGTCGCGCTCGCGCGCCAGCAGCCTTGACGCGCTTGCGTGGCAGCCCGGACTGTGCGGGCCGTCGGCCCCGACATTCAGAAACGACGCCGCATCGGTCCGCCGGCTCCATCCACTCCGCAGGAGCACCCAAGCGCCGCTCGAAATGCGACCGTGCGTGGCTTCCCACCCCTCGATGTGGCCCGGCATCAGCAGAAAATCTGGGTTGGCCTCCACCTCTGCGGTGATGTCGATGACGCATGCCGGCCCCACGAACCGCCGCGCGGGGATCGTGTCGCAGGCGTTGCCGGCGAGATCCTTGCCTGTGACCCAGTGCACGGGCGCATCGAAATGCGTGCCGGTATGCTCGCCGAACCGCAGCGTGTTCCAGTACCAGGCGGGGCCTTTTTCGTCGTACTGCGAGAGCTTCTCAATGGTCACGCCCGGCGACGCGGCGAAGATGGGCGGCAAGCCGATCACTGGCGTCGACGGTCCGAGCGGCTGCGTCAGATCCACGACGCGCAACCGGCCGGCGTTCAAATCGTCAACGAGCTGGGTCAGGGTCGACGGCATTCGCAAGGTACCTCTGAAACTGAAAGCGATTCTCGAGCAGGCCCAGGCCCGTCACGAACGCCGATGGCCCGACGGGTTCGACCTTGGCGACGACACTCGCGAGCTCGCCGGCGGCAAGCGCCTCGTCAAAGGCTTCCCTGAACGCCTCGATCGTCCTCACCGTTGTCGTCCTCGGCACGCCGGCAGCCTTGGCGATCGCCGCGAGATCGCTGCCCGTCGACGTCGCCGTCGGAAACCCACCGACTGATAACAGGCTCTCGTTGTCGAACACGACGTGCACCAGATTCTTCGGCCTGTAGCGCGCCAGCGTGGTCAGACCGCCGAGATTCATGAGGACCGAGCCGTCGCCGTCGAGCACGATGACCTGACGGTCGGGCCGTGATAGCGCGATGCCGAGCCCCATCGACGACGCGAGACCCATCGCGTGCTGCAGGTAAAAGAAGTTCGGGCGGTGCCCGATCGACTGCAGCTCGGCCGCAACCGCGCCCATGATCGTCACGACGATGCGATCGTGGAGGCGCGAATAGACCGTCTGCAGAGCTTCCAGCCGGGTCATGACTCTTCAAACATGAGGTCGCGGCGAAGCAGCAGGGCGACCGGCTTGTTCGAGGCGTAGGCCAGCGTCTGCGCCTGGGCGATCCGGCGGGCGACGTGGTCGGGATGCTCGAGGAACGCCGATGGAATCCTGAGCGTGCGCAGGATGTCTTCCGTCACGGCGCCGCCTTCGGTTTGCCACGGATCGCGCTCACCGAACTCGCCACGGTGGCTGATGAGCATCAGCAGCGGAATGCGATACAGCTGCGCGCAGGACACGATCCCGTTGATCGAGGCGAGCAGACCGTGGTTCTGCATCAGCATCGCGGACTTGACGCCTGCCAGGTGGGCTCCCGCCGAAATCCCCACGCCTTCCTCTTCCTTGGCAAGCCGGACGAGCGTCATGTCCGGATCCTCCTCGGCCAGGCGGATCAGGTGAACGAGCCAGGTTTCCGGCAGCGCCGAGAGCAGGCGGACACCGCAGGCCTTGAGAGCGTCGTACACAAGTCGTGAATTGGCCGTGGAAACGGGAGACATGTCGGCGGCGTCACGGATTCTAAACCACTCCGCCGCCTCCCCCAACAACTATTTGACATCTAAAATATCAAGGTCTAAAGTAATCGGGTTTATGCGCATCACCTGCGTCGGCGGGGGCCCGGCTGGCCTCTATGTCGCCCTGTTGATGAAGAAGCGCGATCCGTCGCACCAGGTGACCGTCGTCGAGCGCAATCGCGCCGCGGACACATTCGGCTGGGGTGTAGTGTTCTCCGACCAGACGCTGTCGGCGCTCCGAACGGCCGACATGGAGACTGCCACCCAGATCCTGGATGCCTTCAACCACTGGGACGACATCGAGATTCACTTTGGCGGCCGCACGATACGTTCCTCCGGCCACGGCTTCTGCGGTATCGGGCGCCACCGGCTGCTGCACATCTTGCAGACGCGCTGTCTCGAGCTGGGGGTCCGGCTGCGGTTCGAGAGTGAAGTATCCCATGACGCCTCAATCGACGCGGATCTGATCGTCGCCGCCGACGGCCTGAGCAGCCGGATCCGCGCGGCACACGCGTCCACGTTCCAGCCGGAGATCGACCTGCGCCGCTGCCGTTTTGTCTGGCTGGGCACGCACAAGCTCTTCGACGCGTTTACCTTCGCCTTCGAGAAGACCCCGTGGGGCTGGTTCCAGGCGCACGCCTATCGGTTCGACGCGACCACTTCAACGTTCATTGTCGAGACACCCGACCACGTGTGGCGCGCGGCGGGGCTGGCCGACATGTCCAAAGACGAAGGCATTCGATTCTGCGAGCAGCTGTTCGCGCGGTATCTCGACGGCCGCCCGCTGCTCTCAAACGCCGCGCACTTGCAGGGCGCCTCGCACTGGATTCGTTTTCCACGCGTGGTCTGTCGCACGTGGATCCATCAGCACGGCGGCGTCAACGGACGGACACCGGTGGTGCTTGTCGGCGACGCCGCCCACACCGCGCACTTCTCTATCGGCTCAGGGACCAAGCTCGCGCTCGAAGATGCCATCGATCTCGCGGACAGCCTCGCCACAGGATCCGGCGACGTGATTGGGGCTCTCCGGTCATACGAAGCGCGGCGCACCGTCGACGTGCTCAGGATCCAGAACGCAGCTCGGAACTCGACCGAATGGTTCGAAAACGTCGAGCGGCACGCGAGGCTCGCGCCGGAGCAGTTCGCCTATTCGCTGCTGACACGCTCGCAGCGGATCTCGCACGAGAACCTGCGCCAGCGCGACGCGGCGTATTTACGCGGCCATGAACGGTGGGTGGCCCAGCGCGCGGGGCTGTCAGGAGCCGCTCCAGTTCCACCGATGTTCACGCCGTTCACACTGCGCGGTCTCACGCTGAAGAACCGTGTGGTGGTCTCTCCGATGGCGCAATACAGCGCGGTCGATGGCATCCCGTCGGACCATCACCTCGTCCATCTCGGCGCACGGGCGCTCGGTGGCGCCGGACTCGTGTTCACCGAGATGACGTGCCCCACTCCCGACGCCCGCATCACTCCGGCCTGCGCGGGTCTCTACGACGGCATGCAGACCGCCGGCTGGAAACGCATCGTCGACTTCGTGCACACGGGAACGACGGCAAAGATCGCGCTGCAGCTCGGCCACGCCGGTCCCAAAGGATCGACGCGAGTTCCGTGGGAGGGCGAAGACTTGCCGCTGCCCGACGACGATCCCGGAGGCAACTGGCCGCTGATGTCCGCCTCGCCGCAGCAGTACCTCGACGGCGTGAGCGCCTGGTCACGGGCCATGACGCACGACGACATGGTCCGCGTCACCGACGACTTTGTCGCCGCGACGCGGCGGGCTATTGAGGCCGGTTTCGACTGGCTGGAACTGCACTGCGCCCACGGCTACCTGCTCTCGGCCTTCCTCTCGCCGCTGACGAACCGTCGTACCGACGCCTATGGCGGGTCGCTCGAGAATCAGCTGCGCTGGCCGCTCGAAGTCTTCACCTCAATGCGCGCGGTCTGGCCGGCGGACCGGCCGATGTCGGTGCGCATCTCGGCGCACGACTGGGTCGACGGCGGGAACACGTTGACCGAAGCCATTCTGATCGCGCGCGCCTTCAAGCAGGCTGGCGCCGACCTCATCGACGTCTCGTCGGGCCAGGTGAGCGCGCACCAGACTCCGGTGTACGGCCGCATGTATCAAACGCCGTTTGCCGAAGCGATTCGCAACGAGGTCGGCATCGCGACGATGGCGGTCGGCGCGATCTTCGAAGCCGACCACGTGAACAGCATCATCGCCGCCGGCCGCGCCGACCTGTGTGCGATCGCGCGGCCACACCTTGCGAGCCCGGCCTGGACGCTCATCGAAGCGGCGCGGATCGGCCACACCAACGGCATCGGCGCCGACTGGCCCAAACAATACCTTCGCGGCAAGATGCAGCTCGAGCGCAATTTCGAACGGGCTCACGCGCTCACTGCCCAGAGCGCGGGGCTGTCGGCGAAGGAAGCGTCAGACTTCGGAGAGGGTGTTTGAAGAAATTGGCTCGGACCGCGCGCGACATGGAATCACGCGTGAACGACACGCACCACCAGGCGCTCAAGCTCTGGCTCCGCTTGTTGTCGTGCACGACGCGCGTCGAGGGCGTCATCCGCGACCGCTTGCGACGCGAGTTTGCGACGACCCTGCCGCGCTTCGACCTGCTGGCGCAACTCGAGCGGGAGCCGGACGGCCTCCCCATGGGCGAGCTCTCGCAGCGGTTGATGGTGACCGGCGCCAACGTGACGGGGATCACGGACCAGCTCGAAGCCGAAGGTCTGGTCCGGCGCAGCGTGCACCCCAGCGACCGCCGCTCCTACGCGGTTCAGCTCACGCGAAACGGTCGTCGCCAGTTCCGCCGCATGGCCGCCGTCCACGAGCAATGGGTGGTGGAGCTCTTCGCTGGTTGGGGCGGCAAGCAGCAAGATCAGATGTACGCCCTCCTCGCTGGTTTGAAGAAGCACCTCGCCACTGTGAACGGACGCACCCTGAAACGCCGCAAACCCGGGGACAGAGTCAAGGAGAGCGCCGCATGACTCGAGCGATGGATTCGAACCTGGCGCCTGGCAACCGGCGCGACATGGCGGGCATCAAGCTGCAGCACGTCGGCTGGGCCGTGAGCCGCCAGGTCGGTGTCATCACGCTCGACCGGCCCGAGCGCAAGAACCCGCTGACGTTCGACTCGTACGCCGAGCTCCGCGATCTGTTTCGCGCGCTGGCGCAGGCCGGCGACGTGCGCGCCGTCGTGGTGCAGGGGACTGGCGGCAACTTCTGCTCCGGCGGCGATGTCCACGAGATTATCGGCCCCCTCACGAAAATGCGAATGCCTGACCTCCTGACGTTCACTCGGATGACCGGTGACCTCGTGAAAGCGATGCGCGGCTGTCCTCAGCCGGTCATCGCCGCGATCGATGGGGTGTGCGCGGGCGCGGGTGCCATCATTGCCATGGCGTCGGATCTGCGGGTGGGAACGGCGCGCAGCCAGGTCGCGTTCCTCTTCTCGCGTGTCGGCCTGGGCGGCTGCGACATGGGCGCGTGCAGCATCCTGCCGCGCATCATCGGTCAGGGCCGAGCATCGGAGTTGCTGCTCACCGGTCGAGCCATCGACGGAAACGAAGCGTTGAGCTGGGGATTCTTCAATCGCCTGGCGAATCCAGACGAGGTCGATGCGGCTGCCACCTCATGGGCGGCCGAGCTCGCCGCCGGGCCGACCTTCGGCCAGGCGATGACGAAGCGCATGCTCCATCAGGAGTGGGCCATGGGAATCGACCAGGCGATCGAGTCTGAAGCGCAGGCTCAGGCGATCTGCATGATGACGGGGGATTTCCAGCGGGCGTATCACGCCTTCGCAGCCAAGACGAGGCCGGCGTTCGCGGGCGACTGAGCACGTTGGTTGCCGTGTGACTCATGTCGAGCTCCGCACACATCGATACGTTCGCCAGGGATCATCTGCCGCCGGCCGAAGAGCAGCCCGAGTTCCAGTTCGATCGGCCCGAGCTCACATTCCCGGCGCAGATGAACTGCGCCACCGAACTGCTCGACCGTTGGGTAAGCCAAGGCGAGGGCGGGCGTCTGTGCGTGCAGGACGCTACCACGCGATGGACGTATGCCGATCTACAGGCGCGCGCCAACCGCATCGCCCATGTGCTGGTCGAAGACATGGGTCTGGTGCCGGGCAATCGCGTGCTGCTTCGGGGGGCGAATTCATCGGAGCTCGCCGCTTGCTGGTTTGCGGTCGTAAAGGCTGGCGGGATCGCGGTCGCAACCATGCCGCTCTTGCGCGCCAAGGAGCTGACCGACATCGTGTCAAAAGCGCGGATCAGTCACGCCCTCTGTGATGCCCGGCTGGCCGACGAACTCGTTCTCGCCCGGCGGCCCTGTCCGACGCTCGCGCAAGTCCGCTACTACCACAGTGCCGGCGGCCGCGATGATCTCGACACCGACACGCTTCACAAGCCGGAGGATTTCGCCAACGTGCCGACCGCCGCCGAAGATACGTGCCTCATCGCGTTTACGTCCGGCACCACCGGCAAGCCCAAGGCGACCGTGCATTTCCACCGCGACGTGATGGCGGCGTGCGCATGCTGGCCACGGCACATGCTCTGCGCGACGCGTGATGACGTGTTCATCGGCAGCCCTCCGATTGCGTTCACGTTCGGATTGGGCGGACTGCTGCTCTTTCCGCTCTCCATTGGGGCATCGACTGTGTTCCTGGAGAAGGCCACGCCCGATGCGCTGGTCGCCGCCGTCGGGCGTTATCGCGCCACCGTGTGTTTCACCGCCCCGACGGCGTACCGTGCGATGGCCCCGCTGGTGAAGGATCACGACCTGTCGTCGCTGCGCAAGTGCGTCAGCGCCGCCGAAGCGCTGCCGGCCGCGACCCGGAAACTCTGGAAGGACGCGACGGGCATCGAGATCATCGACGGCATTGGGACCACGGAGCTCCTGCACATCTTCATCTCGCACACCGATAGGAACGCCAAGCCCGGCGCCACCGGCAAGCCGGTGCCCGGCTACACCGCCTGCGTCGTTGATGGGAACCTGCAACCCCTTCCGACGGGCCACGTCGGCAGACTCGCGGTCAAGGGACCCACCGGCTGCCGGTATCTCGCGGACGACCGTCAACGCGACTACGTGAAGAACGGCTGGAATCTGACTGGCGACGTTTACCTCGTCGACGACGACGGATGGTTTGTGTATCAGGCCCGTACGGACGACATGATCGTTTCGAGCGGCTATAACATCGCCGGGCCAGAAGTCGAGAGCGCACTGCTGTCGCACCCTGCAGTGGCGGAGTGCGCGGTGATAGGCGTTGCGGACGATGAGCGCGGGCAGATCGTCAAAGCGTTTGTCGTGGTGCGACCCGAGTACCAGGCTGGACCGACGATGGCCGAAGAGCTGAAAGCCTTTGTAAAGCGCTGCATTGCCCCGTACAAATACCCGCGGGCTATCGAGTTTCGTGATGCGCTGCCTCGGACAGGAACCGGCAAGGTTCAGCGGTTCCGCCTTCGCGCCGAGTCCGCTCACACGCCCGACAACACCAAGTCATGAGGATCCTGCAGCCGCCCGGTTGGGCCAGGCCGAGCGGCTATACGAACGGTGTCGCAACCCGCGGCGTCATGGTCTTCGTCGCGGGCCAGGTCGGGTGGAATGCCCGCGGCGAGTTCGAAACCGATGATCTGGTGGGCCAGGTCCGACAGGCGCTCGCGAACGTCAACGCAGTTCTCGCGGAAGCGGGCGCGCAGCCGGCGCACATCGCTCGCATGACGTGGTACCTGACCGACAAGCACGAATATCTGGCGCGGCGCAAGGAAATCGGCGCCGTGTTCCGTGAGCTTGTCGGCACCTACCAGTCCGCGATGACCGCCGTGCAGGTGAGCGCTCTCATGGAGGAGCGCGCGAAAGTCGAGATCGAAGTCACCGCTGTCGTGCCGGCCGAAGACTCGTCAATTCGAGGTCAAGCGGTGTGACTCTTGACGATGGCGGACGCTGCACGCCGAGCAGTTAGACGGTAGCCCACGGCGAGGAGAAGCAGCCACGGGCCGCCCGCCAGCACGGTCGATCGCAAAGCCGGCACCCACCACGTCGAGGCGAGAATCGCGGCAATCAGCGCGGCGCCGATGCACGACCCCAGAGGAATTGACCGCGAGCGACATGCGATGTGCGTCGCGAAAATCATGAGCCAGACGAACAGCGCGCCGAAGAGCGCGACGCCGAAGAACCACACGTAGGCGGAGGAAGGCCAGAGGGCCTGGACGACCACGGCGGCTCCAAGCCCGACGCTCGAGATGAGCAGGGCGGCGCGCGGCGTTCCCTGCTCGGTCACCATGCCGAGGGACCGCGGAATGAAGTCGCCGCGCGCCAGCGAAAACACGGTCCGGACCATGATGTACAAGTTCGCGTTCGCGCTCGACAACGCGGCGGTCAGGACGACGAAGTTCATGACCCCGGCCGCGCCCGGAACGTGCACCCGGCGTAGCACGCTGACAAACGGGCTCTCGCCGACGCCCAGGTCGTGCCATGGAGTCAAAGCCACCAGGAGCGTGATCGTCACGATGTAGATGGCGGAGACGCCGAGGACCATGCGTCGCATCGCCGCCGGAATCGTGTGCGATGGATCCGCGGCCTCTCCCGACGTCACGGCGACGATTTCCACGCCGATGAACGAGTAGATCACGAAACAGCAGCCGAGCCACGCCCCAGTGATGCCGAACGGCATGAATCCGCCGTGAGCCGCCGCGTACCGCAAGCCCGCCGGGGCGTCCCCCGTCAACCCAAGCAGGGCGAGCACTGCAATTGCCACGAACATCACCACCGCCGCGATCTTGATCATCACGAGCCACGATTCGACAACGCCCAGGCGGCCGACCGCCTGCGAATTTGCTCCGATGAGTGCGATTGCAAACGCCAGGACCCAGACCGCGCCCGGTACAGCTGGGAACCAGTAACCCATGTAGATCGACGCCGCGACGAGTTGCCCACCTGTCGCGACAGCTTCCATCAGCCAATAGCTGACGCGCACCGCATACCCCGCAAATGGCGACAGATACATACCGGCGTAGACGCCGAAGGCACCGGCCGTTGGATGAGCGACGGCCATCTCCGTCAGCGCAGCGCCAAGGAGCAAAGAGATGCCGGCAACGAGCATGTACGACAGGATGATCGCGGGTCCCGCGATGTTGACTGCGAGCCCGCTGGCAAGAAAGAGACCCGTGCCGATGGCGCCGCCAAGCCCCATCATCGTCTGTTGGGGCGCGGAGAGTTGGCGCGCCAGAACCTGTTCGTTGTGTGGGTCAGCCGTCAGGATGCGCTCTCGATGACTCTGTTTCATGGGTTCATCGGATACCATATCGGCGTTCGAGCTTGTCAGCTTGTCAGGAGGGAGCAATGATGGAAACCTCACATGTTGGCGCGGCCGAGGGCGTCGGGGGGGTCTTCGTCGTCCGCGGTGGCGGCAACGTGCGCAGCTGGAACGGCATCCAGTACCGGACGGGCCTTTCGGCGAAGAACGTCAACGCACGGCAGCTGTCGATGAACGTCGCCACGATTCCGCCCGGCGGCGTCGCGGCGGCCCATATCCACGTCGACTTCGAAGTGATGTTGTACATCCTGGAAGGCCGCGTTCGGCACGAGTACGGCCCTGGCCTGGAAAGCGTCGTCGAGAATCAGGCGGGCGACTTCATCTTCATCGAGCCCGGCGTGCCGCACGAGGTGTTCAATCTGAGCGACACCGAGCCGGTCGTCGCGGTCGTCGCGCGATCCGACGCCAGCGAGTGGGAGCACATCATCCCGTACCGCCGTCCCGCCGGCTCCAGTTCAGCGCCTCGTTAAGATCCCGGGTGCCGCTCACCCATGAGGTCGACCAGCGCAGAGCGGAAGCGCGCGACCTCAGCCACCGTGTTGTAATGCACGAGCGAAGCGCGCACGACCCCGCCGTCGGTCAGGCCAAGCCGCGCGATCAACCGCGGTGAATACATGTGGCCGTTTCGGACGCCGACGTCCCGCGCGGCCAGGCCTTCCGCGACGGCCGAGGCTGGAATGCCCGCGACGCTGAACGCCAGCGTCGGCACTCTCTCATCGATCTGCTCGCGATCGATGACACCGTAAATGGTGACGCCCGCGATTCCCTCGATTTCATCGAGCAGCCGCGTCGACAACGTCCGCTCGTACTCGGCAATCCGGGTCATCGCGAGCCGGAGCGTGTCGCTGCGACAGCTCGCCGGAGGTTCGGCCTGGCGGTCGGCACATTGATGGCCGACATCCTCGAGATACCGGATCGCCGCGTCCATGCCCGCGACGCTCTCGTACGCGTACGTCCCGGCCTCGAGCTTGTCCGGTGTCACGTCCGGAATGAAGTGTTCGCGAAACGTCGGCAGATCATTGATTGCCTCGCGCCGGCACCAGGCGAAGCCCATGTGTGGTGCGAACATCTTGTAGCCCGAGCACACCAGGTAGTCGCAGTCGAATCTCTGAACGTCTATCGGCCCGTGCGGCGCATAGTGAACAGCATCGAGGAACACTTCGGCACCGACCGCGTGCGCCAGTCGCGCCACCGCCATCACGTCAACGAGACTGCCGGTAGCGTTGGACGCGATCGTGCACGCGACGAGCCTCGTGCGGGGGCCGACGAGCGGCTCGAGATCCGACACGTGCAGTCTCCCGTCGTGTCGCACGCGCCACCAGATCACGCGCGCCCCGACACGTTCCAGGTCCAACCAGGTGGCGATGTTGGCCTCGTGATCGAGCTCGCTGACCACGATCTCGGATCGCGAACCAAGCGTCCGGCCGATTGCGAGACTGAGGGTGCGAATGAACGACGTGGCGTTCAGGCCGAACGCAATCTCATCGGCGCTTCGCGCATTCACGAAGGCCGCCACGCTTTCGCGGGCCCGGGCGAGCATCGCGTCCACCTCCCGCGATCGCCGATAGGGTCCGCCCCGCTGGACATTTCGCGAAAGCAGATGATCGGCGACCGCCTCGAGCACACGGGTGGGAACCTGGGCGCCGGCGGCGTTGTCGAAGAAGATGAATGGTCCGGCCGTCGCCAGCGTCGGAAACCGTCGCCGGACGTCGTCAACTGGGAAGGGCTTGTCTGCAGAGACCTGAGGCATGGTGTGCGCCTTCGTGCCTTCGTGGCGAAATGTGTGTCAAGACTGCGAAAGGACTGTGAATTGCAGAGCGTCAGCCATGTGCCGCTCGAGAAGTTGTGTGATAGGGTGCTAGAGTTGTAGGCGTCTTCTTCATCGGGCTCGTTCTTACCGACACGAGCTCGTTCGAATCCACGTCGAGATCGTGTCTTCTCCAATCCGGCTCCTTCTCATCGCGACGTGCGTGGCGGCGTTCTGCCCGGCGATCTCGTACGGCCAGGAACCCGCTCCGCCCGACCAGCCGGACAAGCGAATCTTCGGCATCATCCCCAACTACCGTACTGCTCCTACGCTCAAGGACTACCAACCGCTCACGCCACAGGAGAAGTTCAAAGTCGCCGCGGCAGATTCGTTCGATCGAGGGACCTTTCTCCTGGCCGCAGCGTTCGCCGCAAGTGCGCAGTTGACGAATTCAACGCCGTCCTTCGGCCACGGCCCGACAGCGTACGCGCGATATTACGCCGCCGCGACAGCGGACCTGATGATTGGCGATTTCATGACCGAGGCCATCTTTCCCACTGCCCTGCGCCAGGACCCACGGTATTTCCGCCTTGGCACCGGGAGCGGCTGGACACGGCTCCGGTATGCCGCGGGCCAGATCGTCCTGACGCACGCAGACTCGGGAAAGACGCAGTTCAACTTCTCGGAAATCGTCGGCAACACGACCGCCGTGGCCATCTCGAACGCGTACTACCCTGACAACCGGAACGTGTCGAACAACCTGTTGAAGCTCGGCGTCCAGATCGGCGTCGACATGGCCGGCAACATTCTCAAGGAATTCTCGCCTGATCTGGAGCGCCTCCTGTCGCGCGACCACGCGACCAAGCCGTAGGCTCGCCGGGTCGCCGCTTCGACGTTGAGCGCCGGCTCACTATACTAGCCAGGCGTGAGCCATCCTCGTCGCTCGACAGCGACAAGAGCCGTCCGAAGCCGTTGGCCGATTCGGATCGCCCCAGCTACGATCTTGGCCCTCCTCTTTGTGACCCTGTTGACCGTGGCAGCCCTTCCGGCTCTTCGACGACTGAGCGTCTCGATAACGGGGGCGCGCCGAGCGCCGAATATCCTGCTGATCACGCTCGACACGACGCGCGCGGATCATCTGCCTGCGTACGGGTACCAATTGGGTCGCACGCCGAATCTGGATCGGCTGGCGGCCGGTGGCGTCTTGTTCGAGCGCGCGGTCGCTGCGGCACCAATTACGCTGGCCTCGCACGTCAGTCTTTTCACGTCACTCTATCCGTTCGCACACGGCGTCCGGAACAACGGAAGCGCCGCTTTGAGCGACAAGCTCCCGACGTTGGCCACCGCGCTGCACGATCGAGGGTACCGGACGGCAGCGTTCGTCAGCGCCTTCGTGGTCGATCGGCGCTTCGGGTTGGCGCGTGGATTCGATCGATACGACGACCGGCTCGAGACGCGTGGCAGGGGCACCACCGTCGAAGTCGAGCGCAGAGGCGATCGTACCGGTCTCGCGGCCGAAGAGTGGCTCTCCCAATCGGCGCCTGCCAGGCAGTCCCCGTTCTTCGTGTGGTTGCATCTTTACGATCCGCACGATCCCTACGATCCGCCCCCGCCGTTTCGTGACGCGTTCGCCGACCGGCCCTACGACGGCGAGATCGCGTTCGATGACTCGGTCGTAGGATCGATGCTCGATCGGCTCGATCGCCTCGGTGTGCTTTCCTCCACCATCGTCGCCGTCGCCGGTGACCATGGAGAGAGCCTCGGTGACCACGGCGAAGTCACGCACGCCATGTTCGTCTACGAACCGGCGTTGCGAGTGCCGCTGATCCTGTGGTGGCCCGGTCACCTCCCCTCAGCCAAACGCGTGACACAGCTCGTGCGCACCATCGACCTGGCGCCGACGCTGCTGGATCTTGCCGGTGCCCCCGCGCTCCCCGGCGCGGGCGGTCAGAGCCTGATGCCGCTCGTTCGGGGCGAGACGCCAGGCCCCGGGACGGCGTACGCGGAAACGTATTTTCCGCTGTTCTACATGAACTGGGCGCCTCTGAGGTCCATTCAGGATGATCGGTGGAAGTACATTGCGGCGCCGAGCGAGGAGCTGTACGACCTCTCGATCGACCCACGGGAGCAGACGAATATCGCCCCGCGCGAGCCGGGGCGAGCCGCCGCCCTGCGCGAGGCGCTCGCCGCGCTCGAAGCCCGGAAACGGCAGGCCGGGCAGAAAGGGCCGCAGTCCGTCACGGCGGCGCCCATGGATCGCGAGACGGCTCAGAAGCTCGCGGCGCTGGGATATGTCGGCGCGGCCTCGGTGCCGCCCACCCACGCCGGCAACAGCGGGGACCTCGATGCCTCCAGCCAACGGCCGGATCCGAAGGCCATGATCGGCGTCTTCAATCGGCTTCGCCGGGCTAATGCCGCAGTGCACGAAGGGCGTCTCGCGGAGGCGGAGGCCGTCGCCCGCGACATCCTCGATCACGACCGGCAGAATGCGTTTGCCACGCTGATCCTCGCGAGCTCCTTGATGGAACAGGGGCGCTACCGCGAAGCGATCGAGCGCTACCGCGGATACTCAGCCCTCGTGCCGACCAGCGCCGATGCGCATCACTGGATGGCAATTTGTCAGCTGAATCTCGGTGACCGTGATCGCGCGCTTGCCGAAGAGTCTGCCGCGCTGGCCATCGACCCGCGCGACTCGGATGCTCGGATGCTCAGGGGCGGCCTCCTCGCCGAGCGAGGGCGTGTGGACGAAGCCATCAGCGATCTCGAGGCCGCCATTGAAGCCGAGCCGAACAAGTCCGCTTTTCGCGTCGGTCTCGCTCGAATCTTGACCAACGCGCGCCGGTTCGATGAGGCCGACCGGGAATATCAGCGCGCGCTGACGCTCGAACCAGACAGCCCGGACGCCCACAGCGGTTACGGTGTGCTCCTCGCGGCTCGCGGTCAGCCGGATCGCGCCGTCGCCGAGTTCGAGCGTTCCCTCGAGCTCCGCCCGGATGATGACGAGACTCGCCTCCGGCTGGCGGGCATCCTCGCCGGAATCGGCCGCCGTCAGGAAGCGCGAACCGAATATGCGCGTCTCGCCTCAGGCCCCGGCACGCCGTCCGATATCAGGGCGACCGCGCGAGACAAGCTCGCGGAGCTCGGCGCCCGCCGCTAGGTCAGAACCGGTACCTGAACGACAGCTGAAACGCCCGCGGCGGCTGCCGGTTGAACGGTTGCAGGTACGTCGTGGCATAGACGTCGTTTGCTCCCGTGTTCCACTGCTGGTAAGCGCCGGTATTGAACACGTTGAAGACGTTGATCGCCGGCTCGAACTCCTGCGAGCCCCGGATCCTCATGACGCGCCCGACGTGAAGCTGAAGATAGCGATCAGTGTCGTTGAGGGGCTGGCAGTCACCTCGAGTCGCGCACGCGATCCGGATCGTCGTCGCGAGCGGATTCGACTGCGTCGTCCCGTTGGGGAGCGTGAACGTCGCCGGCCCATACGTCGGATCGATCGCCGCAATCCTGTTCTTGGGCGTGCCAAGGTATCCTCCGGCCTGAATGATGTAGCTCATCCCGACGTTCAGGCCCCACGGCGCGGCCCACTGGCCCGCCGTGCGCAAGGCATACGGCCGATACGCCGCGCCCGACTCCTGGCCGCCCGACGTCAGGGAGTTCGATTCCCCATTCCCGAAGAGCTGTTGCGAGAGATCCTTGTCGTCCGCGAAGGCGGTCGGCTGGATGAAACGCGCCGGATCGGTGGGGTTCCAGGTGCCGGTCAGGTGCTGGTATTGACGCGTGAAGCTCGCGACCAACTGGAATCCGCGCGACATGTTCTTCGCGATCGTCGCCTCGTAGTTGGTCACAACCGTCTGGCTCCAGGTGTTGTTCTGCTCCTGGAAGATGATCCCGAAGTTCGGGTTCACGAGACCAAACCCGCGGAACGGCTGGCCCGGGCCGGAGGGGTAGATGCCGTTGACGTCGACCTTCCCCCAGTTGTCGTGATACGTCCGCCGCGTCGCCGACAGGTCGGCGCTGATCTGGCCGGCGAACTGGTGCCGGAAGCCGACCACGAACTCGTTCACCCATGGCTGATGGAGATTGGGCGCGTAGAGCGTCGAACCGGGCAACGACGTGGCCGGGGGGGTCACGAGCGTGGTCTGTTTGCCCGTCTTGTCGATGTACACATCTGTGAGCGTCGTGTTGCCGCCGCCGGAGCTGGAGGGCGCCCCGAACGACACGATGTAGTCGCGGCCGTTCATCTGCTCTGAGAGGCGGCCGTAGCTCGCGCGCAGCACGTTGCGCGCGTCCGAGGTCACGAGGTATGCCATGCCAATCCGCGGCTGGACCTCCTTTGAGTTCTGCGTCGTGTAGTTGAGGATCTCGTTGACGCGATGGACGGCGTCGAAGCGGAGGCCTGCGTCGATGGTCAGGCGCGGATGAGGCCGCCAGGAGTCCTGGACGTAGAGTGCGATGTCGCGGTCGCGCTCTGAGTTCGACAGCAGGTTCGGCGGCGTCTGATACTGCCGGTGAAACGGTGTCAACCCTGCCGGCGGGTTGCCTGGAACGATCTGTCGTTGTTCTTCGAGGATGAAGCCGTTGTTGACGTAGTTCTGCGTCTGGTCCAGAGCGGCTCTGGGCAACGCCCACACGCCCGTTTTGAGCTCGTGGGAGCCTCCCCGGCCTTCCTTGAAATACGTCAGGTCGGCACGGAGTACGAACATCGAAGCCGGTGAGATCGGCGTGGCCGTGGGAGTGTTCAAGATGACCTGGGTGCCGGTGCCCAGTTGCTTGCCCGCTGACGTGAACGAGTCCTGGCTCACCTGAATCTGCGGTCCGCTGATCTGGAGACCCTCGTATGTGCTGGCGTCCGCTCCCCCCTTGTTGTTGAACGCCCCCGAGACCTGCGTGGTCAAGCTGCTGCTCCAGACCGTCGAAAGCCTGGCCTGGAACAGCCCGCCGCCTGTCGACGTTGGGCTGAACCGGGTCCCATCGAGCTCACGATCCGTCGTGTAGATCAGGCGGTCGCGCTGATAGTAGGCTGAGAACTGGTTGTTCTGGCTGAGCTGGGCCGCCACCTTTACGAACGGCTGTTTGCTCGAAATGATATTAGGGAACGGCTGGAACCCGGGCTGGAACGTCGCGAGATCGATAAGGTTCTGCGGGGTGCGGCTGATTCCGTTGGTGAGGTTGGCGTAGCGGAACGCCGTGAAGAACCAGACTTTGTTCCGGGCGATGGGGCCCCCGACCGTCGCGTCGACCTGCTGGACGGACTGAACGGTGGGAATCCCCCCCGGATTGTTGCCTCCTATCGTGTTATCGGAATTCCACGCCGTCGGCTGCGCCGCGTAGGTCGCCGAGCCCTTGAACTGGTTGCCGCCCTGGGGCGCGACGATGTCCATGACAACACCCGTGCCCATCGGAGAGCTGGCCTCGACACCGCCGAGGCGCAGCTCCGTGTCCGCGATCGTGTCGCCGCCCATGCCCATCGAGTGGGCCGACGCATCGAGGTACGAGGAGGCAGGCGCACCCTCGAGCATGATCACGTGTCCGAACAGCACGGCCCCATGGAAGTAGTACGCGCGCCGCCCCACGCCATCGTTCACGTTGCGCGACGCCACGCCAGGGGCCATATCGAGGACATCGCTGAACAGGCGTCTCGAGGTGACCGGCGCTTCCCGGATGAGATCTCCCTGGATCGTCAAGGTGCTCGTCGGCTTCTCGGTCTCGAGCATCGGCGAATCGCCCGTCACGGTAACGGTTTCCTCGAGCGTGCCCACCTTCAGCTCGATGTCCACGCTGAAGGTGCTGCCCGCACGTACGACGATTCCGTCACGCTGATATTTCGAGAACCCCTGCAGCTCCGCAACGATCGTGTACGTGCCAGGGGGGAGATTGTTCAGGCGGTAGTAGCCCGCGCTGTCGGCAATCGCAACGACAGGAGCGATGACCTGTGGGCTTGTCGCCGTGACCGTGACGCCGGGGAGCACGCCTCCCTGCTCGTCCTTGACGTACCCGCGCAGGCTCCCATCTCCCGTCTGCCCGCTCGCGGGAACCGAGGCGAGACCCAGGACGACGAGCCACCATGCGACGAGACGGTTGACCATGTCTCACCCTCCTTTGACTTGGCGTGGGACGTCTATTGCCCCGAGCTCGTCGCCGATCGTCTTGCCGGCTGCGCGAGGATCGTCGGGTAGCCTCGCTTCTTGAGCAGCTCGTTGAACACGTCCAGGTCCCGGCTGCGCAGCACTTCGAGTTGGGTCCGGTACGACTTCAGCCGATCCTCTTGGACCGACGCGACCTGCGTCTCCTGGTTCGTCGGCTTGAAGTCGGCGCTGGCCAGGCCGTTCGCGAGGTATCCCATGCGGCCCACCAGCCTTGCTCCCCACCGCACGCCGTCCTGGCCGTGGCCCGTGGCCCGCAGCTCTACGAGGTTCTGCTCGATCTCGATGTACTTCTTGTTCAGCTCCTCACTGGCCTTGGCGACCTCGGGGTCTTTCACGAGGCGATTCAGCGCATCGAGCTGTCCTCGCACGAGCTCCATCTCGTTGACCATGTCGACCGCAGCGTCGAGGGTCTGCCGAATGTCGAGCAGCGCTTTGTGTTGGGCCGCGATGTCCGCCTCGGTTCCCGCAGAGTGCGGGTCCTTGATCACCGTGAGCGGATGGGTGAACTCACGGCCGTTCGCCGACAGCTTGACTGTGTAGGTCCCGGGCGGCTCGAGGATCACCATGCGTCCGCCGCCGACGCCGAAGCCCCCCGTGCTGCGGCGGATGCCGTCCGGGCCGACCTCGATATCGGGCGCGTACAAGGGGCTCGTCCGGAACTCGACGCCCTTCGATGGGGCCGAGCGCAGGTCCCAGTACACCCGGTGGAGCCCGGCCGTGCGCGGCGCGTCGATCGTGCGAACCGTCTGCCCTCGTGCGTCGGTAATGGTCAACGTCACCGCCGCCGTTGACGGCGCCTTCAAGTAATAGTTGATGCCAGCGCCGTACGGGGGGTCTTCACCGATGGTGGGATCGTCATACGTCGTGGCCGGCGCTGTGATGGCGCGGAAGCGGTACGCGGGCCGCGGCGGGAACAGATGGACGTCGGCGTTCAGCACGTCGGAAGTGAGCGCCCGCAGCGGCGTGACATCGTCCAGGATCCAGGCGCCGCGCCCGTAGGTCGCTATCACGAGGTCGTTGAAGTGCTCTTGCACGACCAGCCAATACACCGGCGCGTGCGGCAGATTCATCTGCAGGGTCTGCCAGTTCCCCCCATCGTCGAACGACACGTACACGCCGTTCTCGGTTCCCAGGTACAGCAGGCCGCGGCGCACCGGATCCTCCCGGATGCAATGAGCGTAGCTCAGCATGCTGTGCGGGATGCCGCTTGTGATGGACGTCCAGGTCTGGCCGTAGTCATTCGTCTTGTACACGAACGGATCGCGGTTGTTCACCTGGTGGAAATCGACCGTGATGTACGCCGTCGCCGCGTCGAAGCGCGACGGCTCGATGTTGCTGATGGTGCCCCACGGCGGCAGGTTGGGGATGTTCTTGGTGACATTCGTCCAGCTCTTGCCGCCATCGCGTGTCAGCTGCACCAGCCCGTCGTTCGTGCCCGCCCAGATCTGCCCCGCGGCCTTCGGTGACTCAGCGATCGTGTACACGACGTCGCCGTACTCGACGCCGATGTTGTCAGGCGTCAGGCCGCCAGAGCTCTGTTGCCGGCTCTTGTCGTTGAGCGTGAGATCGGGACTGATCTCCTGCCAGCTCTGCCCGCCGTCGGTCGATTGGTGGACGTGCTGACTGCCGATGTAGATCTTGTTGTGATCGTGCGGCGAGATATGAAACGGCGCATTCCAGATGAACCGATACTTCAGGTCGGCCGGCGGACCGTTCTGTTGATCGGGCCAGACTTCCACGTCTCTCATCTGCCGCCGGTTCTCTTCGTAGCGCACGACAATGCCGCCGACGCTGCCGGAGCCGGAAGCGGTTGACCAGATGATGTTAGGGTCGACCGGGTCCGGCGTTGCCCAACCGCTCTCGCCCCCACCAACGGCGTGCCACATGCCGCGTGGAATCCCGCCTCGTCCGCCGCCGTCGCCGCGGCCGCCGCCCTCGGTCAGCCGGCTGTTGCTCGGCCCGCGGTACGAAGGGCCGTCCTGCTTGTTGCCGTAAACGTAGTACGGAGTCTGGTTGTCGACGGTGACGTGGTAGAGCTGAGCGTTCGGAAGCCGCTGCCGGAGCCACGTGCGGCCGCGCGTTTGCGAGATCGAGATGCCCTGGTCGTGCGCCACGGCCATGCGATTGGCGTCCGTCGGATCGATCCACATGTCATGGTGGTCGCCGCCCGGAGCCTCCGGCCCCGACTGCACGACAAGCGTCGCGCCGCCGTCGATTGATTTGCTGAACGACGCGTTGAGGTAGTACGTCTCGTTGTCGTTGTCCGTCGCCACGGCCATGCGCGCGTAGTAGGCCGTGCGGCCCATGGCGTTGCGATCGGCGTTGATCATGCGCCAGGTCGCCCCGCCATCGTCCGTGCGAAAGACCTGCCCGCGATCGGTCTCTTTGCCCTGCCAGGGCACGCCGTCGCCCGTTTCAATCAACGCGTAAACGCGGCTGGGATTCGTACGCGCGATCGCGACGGTGACCTTGCCGACCGGTTTCGTCGGGAGGCCCCGGCCCGTGAGCTTCGTCCAGGTGACGCCCCCATCCCGCGACGTGAACAGACCGCCGCCGGGCCCGCCGCTGTCGCGGCCCCACGTGTGGAGCTCCACCTGCCACATGCCCGCGAAAAGGATGCGCGGGTTCTTGGGGTCCATTCCGATGTCCGAGCAGCCGGTGTTCTCGTCGGCGAACAGCGTGCGCGCCCATGTCTTGCCGCCGTCGGCCGTGCGGAAGACACCGCGTTCCGGCTGCGGGCCGTACGCCGTGCCGAGCGCGCAGGCAAGCACAATCTGCGGGTCGGTCGGATCGATCACGATTCGCCCGATGCGACCGGTTTTTTCCAGGCCCATGTGGGTCCACGTCTTGCCTGCATCGGTCGATTTGTAGATGCCGTCGCCGATCGAGATGTGACTGCGGATCCAGGCTTCGCCGGTGCCTGCCCAGACAACGTTCGGATCGGACGGCGTGACGGCGAGCGCGCCGATGGATGACACGGACTCGGCGTCGAAAATCGGCTCCCAGTGGACGCCGCCGTCGCTCGTTTTGAAAATGCCGCCCGAGGCGCTTCCCGCGTAATAGACGAGTGGGTCGCCAGGGACGCCGGCCACTGCGGAGAACCGGTTGCCCTCCGGTCCAATGAAGCGCCAGTGAAGGCGCCGGTACACGTCGGGGCTCACTGCTGTCGTCTGTTGCGCGACGCCCGATGTGAAGGAGGCTCCGGCGCCTGCCAACGCAAGGACCGCGCTCAACAGGAATCTCGTGGCGTTTGATGGCATTGATCACTCCCGGGGCTTCCGCCCGCGGATGACTCATTCCCAGACGACGGGTTGGCGAGAAAGAGTGCAATCTACGCGCGCCCGTCACGCCTGTCAAACGTGCAGACATGAATGTAGGCGTCGCGGGACGCGCGGGGTTGACAGGACTTGTTCTAATGAACTAGTATAATGATTCAAGTGGCGATTCTCTCCGTCGACCCGCGGGATGCGACGCCCATCTACGCGCAGTTGGAGCGGGGGCTGCGCGCGGCGATCGCGACCAGCCGCCTGCGCCCCGGCGACCAGTTGCCCACCGTCCGCGAGCTCGCCGTGGACCTCCGCGTCAACGCCAATACGGTCGCGCGCGTGTACTCGGAGCTCGAGCGCGCGGGCGTCATCGAGACCAAGCGCGGAGTGGGCTCGTTCGTCAGCGCGACACCCGCCCAGGCCCACCCGCCGCGGGAGCGTGAGCGCCGGCTGCGCGCCTTCATTACGCGCCTGCTCGCCGACGCCGAGACGGCTGGTTTCACGGTTGACGATGTCATCGGAGCGCTTGCCGCGCACCGAAAGGGAGGAGCATAAATGGTTCCGGTTGTCGTTGGTCGTCGTTCGGAAGAGGCCGCCGGCGCAGCGCCTCGCGTCAACGTGGTCGCAATTGCGATCCTTGTCGCCTCCGTCGGGCTTGGTATTCTGTGCCAGTTGGCGACGGGAACTCCCCTTCCGCTGGTCCTGATGATCCTCGTCGGCCTCGTCCTGGCGCAGTCGCCGAGGATCGCTGAACAGTGGGAGCGCGCGGTGATCTTCCGGCTTGGACGCTTCATCGCGCTTCGCGGGCCTGGCCTGTTCTGGATTGTGCCGTTCATCGATAGCGTGTCATCCCGGATCGATCAGCGGACGATTACGACCAGCTTCGCCGCAGAGCAGACGCTCACGTCCGACACCGTGCCGGTGAACGTCGACGCGGTGCTGTTCTGGATGGTGCACGACGTTCAGAAGGCGGCGCTCGAGGTCCAGGACTATGGACAGGCTGTGAGTTGGGCCGCGCAAACGGCGTTGCGCGACATCATCGGGCGCACCACGCTCACCGATCTCCTGCGCGGCCGCGAGCGGATCGAAGACGAGCTGCAGCAGCTGATCGATGAGCGCTCGAACCCCTGGGGCGTCACCGTGTCCTCGGTGGAGATGCGCGATGTCGTGATCCCTGGCGCATTGCAGGACGCGATGTCGCGGGAAGCGCAGGCCGCGCGCGAAAAACAGGCGCGCATCATCCTCGGTCAGGCGGAGCTGGAAATTGCCCATTCGTTCGAGGAGGCGGCCAGGTCCTACCAGAACAATCCGACGGCGCTGCACTTGCGCGCGATGAACATGCTGTACGAGGGGCTGAAGGAGAAGGGCGCGCTCATGCTGATTCCAAGCAGCGCCGTCGAGTCCATGGGCATGGGCGGGTTGATGGGGGCAGCCGCGCTTCAGCAGCAGAGACTCACAACGAGCGGCGCGACTGGCGGTCAGAAGGTGGAGTAACGCGCCGCACTAGCCCGCTCTCGAAACATCGGATATCCTCTTTGCGGGCGGCAGCAGCCGTCGGAGGTCCCGGACGAGCGCTCGCTCCAAATGACCACCACACGCCGCGGATTCCTGGCGAGCGGCCTTGCGGCGACCACCGTCGCAATTCTTGGCTGCCGCAAGACGGAGCGGCCCATCGCGGGCTCGTTCGTCAACGAATCCTGGATCATCGGCCATCGCCTCCGGGATCATGACCTTGCGGCGTCGCCGACTCAGACGGTGCGCACTCCCGTCGTCATCGTGGGAGGCGGCATCGCGGGCCTGTCGGCCGCGTGGCGCCTGCGGAACCACGGCTTCGACGATTTCGTCATCCTTGAAATGGAGCGCGAGGCGGGCGGCACGTCCCGCAGCGGCAAGAACGAGATTTCCGAATTCCCGTGGGCGGCACACTACGTGCCCGTGCCGAACCGAAACGCCAGAGTGGAGCGGGAGCTGTTTCAGGAGCTCGGCCTGATCCTTCCCGATGGTCGCTGGAACGAGCAGCATATCTGCCGGGCGCCCGAGGAGCGCATCTTCATCGACGGCGGGTGGCAGGAAGGACTGCACACCGACGGGCTCGCCCACTATGCGCCGGACGAGTTCGGCCGGTTCCTCGATCTGATCGCGCGCTATCGGGACTCCGAGGTGTTCACGATTCCCATCGCCCTTGGCAGCCGGCTCGCAGACCTCGATCAGATCTCGATGGCCGATTGGGTCAGGCAGCAGGGCTTTTCGTCGCGACACTTGCTCTGGTACATCGATTACGCGTGCCGCGACGACTACGGCGCGCCCATGAATCAAGTGTCGGCGTGGACAGGAATCCACTATTTCGCCTGTCGTGAAGACGATCAGGATCGTGTCTTCACCTGGCCGGAAGGAAACGGCTGGTTCGTCAAACAGCTGATGGCGCGTGTCGGCAATCATGTTCGCACCGCCGAGCCGGTGCTCCACATTCGGCGGGCGGGAACGCGAGTCGAAGTAGTGACGGAAAAAGCCTTGTACGCCGCCGACGCCGTGATCTTCGCCGCCCCGACCTTCCTGGCGCCGTATCTCGTCGACGGGATGCCGCCGCTCGACGGATACGTGTGGCAGTACTCTCCGTGGTTGACGGCGAACGTCGTCCTGGATCGGCCGCCCAAGAGCCTCGGGAAAGTAGCCTGGGACAACGTCTGTTTCGAATCACCGACCCTGGGCTATGTTGTCGCGAATCACCAGACCGGGAATCTCGATGGCCCGATGGTGTGGACGTTCTACTGGGCGCTCGCAGAGGGCTCCCCGGCGGAGATGCGGCGGATGCTGTTGGCGCGGGACTGGGCATACTGGCGGGACGCGATCGTCCGCGACCTCGAGCGGGCGCACCCGGACATTCGCCCGTGCATTTCGCGAATCGACTGCATGCGCATCGGCCACGCGATGGCGCGCCCGATCGTCGGATCGATCTTTCACGGCGAGCGCCGCCGGATTGCGGAGCAGGACGGGCCAATCGTGTTCGCGAACACCGATCTCTCGGGGTTCGCGATCTTTGAAGAAGCGCAGCATCGAGGCGTACTGGCGGCCGACAGAGTGCTCAGCAGGGTCGGACATGCGTGATCGTTGGCCCCTCGTGTCCGCGGAGGAATGATTTCGATGACAACGGATCGAAAGATGACCGGCGGTGGAATCGCCATGGTGGTCGCCGCCGTGCTCGTTTTGTATGTGATCCTGGGCCCCGGCCTGCATGGGCTCGCAGGCTTCGGCGCGGGCGCCGTCGCGGGACTGCTTCTCGCCTACGGTCTCTGGTCCAGAGCCACCCCGCCTCACGCGGCGCCGCATCCCGGCGCACCTCCAGCGACGGGAGGCAGGGGCCAATCGGCGCCCGCTGCCCCTCCTGCGCTGTCCGACGCTGAGGCGCTGAACGCAATCAACCTGCGCGTCCGGAGCGCCGGCTTCACGAGCGACCTCGTCGAGCGGATCGAGCGGCTGATCGATCAGCTCGGCGAGATCCTGCCGACACTCTCGAGCCAGTTCGCGGGCTTCGAGCTGACGTGGCAGATGCAGCAGATCGCGTCGGCGTATCTCCCGAAGCTCGTCAATGCCTACGCGGGCCTCAGCGACGCCGAGCGGCCGCAGAAGCGGAGCGACTTCGAGGAAAGCCTTCGCGAGCTCGAGGACGCGGCCGCGCGCACGGCGCGCGCCCTGCAGGAGCAGAAGACGACGGAGTTCGAGAACATTTCGCGGTTCCTCAAACTGCGATTCTCGTAGTTCTGGATTTCGCCAGAAAGGACCGACACAACTCATGGCCGACAACCCCGTGACGACCAAGCCTGCCGCAGCGACCGCGACGGACCCCGAGATCGAGACCCAGGCGCTCGCCGTCATCGACCACGTCAAGACGTCGCTGGCCAGCCCGCTCGCCGCTGCCGAAGTGGACAAAATCGGCCGAAACGAACAGCGGGATCTCGCCGACGCGATCGATCTGCTGGCGACCAGGGCGGTCGACCTGCAGGCTCTCAAAGGCGAACAGGGGTCGGTCGCGAAGACCCTCACCGAGTTCCGCGTGAAGATGGACCAGATGAACCCCCACCTGGTCCAACAGAGCGCCGCCGGACGGATCCTCGCCAAGGTGCCGATCGTTGGACCGATGATCGTCAGCGCCTGGACCAACAGCCGCCTTCGCGAGATTGGCTCGCGCTATCAAACGTTGCGCGAACAGATCGACGCGGCCATGCGAAGCCTGTACGCCAACAAAGACGTCATCCTCCAGGACAATGTCTCCTTGACGTCGCTGTACGAGCGGGTCCAGCGCGCGCACCAGGGGGTCTTGCACAGCATCGCCCTGGGAGAACAAGTGAAAACGAAGCTCACGGGCATGCGCGATACGACAGCCAACGGTTCCGAGCGCGAGACGCTCGAGCTGCTCTTGAACCGCGTCAACGTCCGGATCCAGGACTTGCGCACGATGGAGCAGGTCGATCTCCAGGAATCGGTCTCCATGAACATGACCGTGACGAACAACATGGACCTCGCGGACGCCATCGAGCGGACGGTCACGGTCGTCCGGCCATTGATGGTCGTCGGCCTCGCCATTCAGGCGGCGCTGGCCAACCAGAAGCGGGCGATTCAGGCGGTCAAGGCCACCCAGGACTACGCGGGCCAGTTGCTCGTGGCCAACGCGGAGGCGATCGAGCGACAGACGCAGGAGATCGGCGATCTCACGCAGAACGCCTCGGTCGCGCTGACGAAGGTCGAAGAGGCGTATCAGAAGGTGATGTCGGCAATCGACAAAGCCGACGACATCCGACGGAAGGGGTCCGACGCGGCGGTCCAGGCGAGCGCGAAGCTGCAACAGATGTCCATCGCACTTCAACCGAAGGTCGACAAGCTCGAGGCGGGGCGCAAGGCGCGGCTCAACGTATGAAACCGACGACCAGCAAGCTCAATCCTGACCAGGTACGGGACATCATCCGTACGATGCCGGCCCCGCTGCCGCCATCCGAACGCAAGCATCACAGCGTCTCCGAGCTCCACGCCGGCGATTTCTTTCAGTACGAAGGCACAACGTTTCGCGTGCAGACCGCCAACGTCTGGCGCGTGGACGAGTCGTCGTCGACGGAGCTCGAAGCGGTCAACCTGACCACCGGCGAAACGGCGTATTTCGAATGGTGGACGGAGCCCGACCTGCATCTCATGCTGTCGACGACCAGGCTCGAACTGTCCGACCTGGGGCTCCGCCCCGGGCACGTCGACGAGGTGGAAGAAGTCCAACATGCGGGCAGCGCCTTTTATTACGACAGCGATTACGACGCTACGTACGGCGACGCGCGGCGCCCCGTGCATATCCGCCTCTATCGCGCCGAAGACGGCCGCGGGATTTACGTGCAGAAATGGTCGGACGGCTACACGGCGTGGCTCTCGGAGGAAATCGAGCCGGGCGCCGTCGATGTCCTCACGCTCGCTCACTCGGCGTGATCCCCGGAGACCGACGTGAAACCGGCTGAGTACGTCGACCAATCGGCCTCCGGTCTGGCGCTGAGCCTCATCGAGGGCGCGATCGACATCGACGATTTCACGGTCTTCCGGACGGGCACCATTGGTGGGGGCGATGTGACCGTGCGGGCCGCGATTATCGGGGCCTCGCACGTGCTGTCGTTCGAAACCGAGAACGCGGCGCTGACGGAGATGTTCGCGTGCACGGAGGCCCGCGGCGGAGCGAGCCAGATTCTTTTCGGCGCGCTCGGCGATCTCCTGAAGGCCACGACGGAGCTGACCTTCGCTGACGGCCGCCGGTACCGCTTCAAGGCTTCGCTGGTATCGCTCGCCTCGCCCATCCCGGCAGCGCTGAAACGGTTCCGCGGACGAACGTCGCGCAGAGGTCGACACATCCACCTCGCGTTCAGGTTTCCACGCCGGGCCGATCGATCTGCGAGCCCGGAAACGATCGTCTCGGTCCGGTATGTGCGCAGTCGCCGCGCATTCGATCATCCCGGGGGGCCTGGTGCCCCCGCGAATCGGGTCCTTGCCGACACCGCCCATTGCTACCCGGACGAGCGGAAGGTCGTCGTCACGTCGAGCGAGTTGACCTGGGGCCAGCCGGCGTGACCCTCCACGGCGTCGGTGCACGTCTCCGCTCTCTCGGTGTCGCCGCCTCTTTCGTCGCCTGCTCTGCCTGCGGCCTGTCCTCGGCCATCCGGACCGAGGCAACGCATGCCTCACGGCGCATCGATGCGGAGAATGACGACATCGGGCGGAAGGAGGCCGCCTACCGGGCCTTCGCCGGCTCCGATGCCTATCGGCCGTACCGCGTGTATGGCGATCGCGAGGCCTGGGTGAAGCAGTTTGACTACGCCCGCGCGAAAACGGCGGCCGCGCGAACGGTGTACCAACGCGACGTCGCGCCCTTGCTGCAGCGAAACAACGAGAAGGACGAGCAAGCGGTGGCGGTTCAGATCGCGCAAATCTCCCGGCTGATTGGCGAAGCGCAGGCGTTCGCAGATCTGCCTGCGCGTCGGCGTCAGTACATCGATACGGTCTCCAGCTCATACGCCACCCTCGCGCTTCGGTCCGAGGACAATGCCGGCCGGGTCACGACGGCGATGGGACCACTGCTCGCGCTCGCAAACCGGACGAAACAGGCGTTTCCCACGCGCGCCGGCGACGTCGACAAGCGTGTGGAGCCGATCCAGAAGCTGGCTGAGGAGACCGCAAATGCCAACCGGAAAGTCGCCTTCGAGACCGCGAACGCCAACGCAAAGCGCGCCAGCGACTTCGTCGTTCTGGGAGACAACGCGCGGCTCGTCTCGCGCAACGCCAGCCGTCTGACCGAGGACGTCCGGGCGGTCACCCGTCAACTGGAGAGCCTTCCACGGAGCTACTCCAAGACGCTCACCGACATGAAGGCGGCGTATTTCATAACGGTTCAGCGATGGAGCTGGAACGATTCAGCTGACAACCCCACCACGCACACGTTCACATATCCGCGCCGCGAAATCTCGGGCGAGGCGTTCGACTACTTCAACTCCCTTCCGGAAAGCCTGCCGTACGCGGCTCGATACACATCATCGTTCTTTGGATCGAGCGTCCGCACCGAGCCAAGGGTCGACGCCAGACAATGGGCGGCGCTGGGGATTGCCCCCAGGGAGGCATGGAACAGCGCCGACGACGCGGCAGAATTCGGTTATACGTTGTCGGCCGACTACTTTCACAAATACTTGACGACCGACGACGGCCGCGCGCAGGAATCCGATTGGGAGAACGTCGGCGAGGCCGTGTTCGAGGAGCACGTCGACGACCTGGGCATGGACATCGTGGCTAAGCCGTTCGGCGCGTTCGACGATGAGAAGGTATCGAAGCCGACCCCGGCCGGCCTTGCGTTCGTGGGCAATCCGCAGTACGGCCGATGGCAAACCGACGAGCGCGGGGTGTCGTTTTGGGAGTGGTACGGCCTCTACCGCCTCTTCGGCGATCTCCTGGGCACCGGTGGCCATCCTTATTACTACCGCCGGGACGAATGGGACACCTGGTCGACGCGATATCGCGGTCAGCCCTATTACGGAGAAGACAAAGACAAGAAGGAACGTTACGGCACGCATGGCTACGTGCTCGGATCGAGCAACCGCTACGCGTCACGCATACCCGAGATGCGAAGGGTGGCTATGCGGCATGGCAGCGACGCGCTGGCGAGACGTGGCGGCCTTCACCCGACGGGGAAATGACTCGGCATTCGGAACTCGTAGCTCGTTGATCGTAGCTCGTACCTAGTAGACAAAGACTATGGCACCCACTCTGATTCGAATCGGGATGACGGCCACCTATGCCGCTCTCGCGCTCCTCGTCATGCTCGCCGGCCGGATCGCGAGCGACGCGATCTTCCGGTCGCTCGGGCCTGGTCACAAGCCAAACCTGGCCCTCAGCCTGCGCCACGGTGGTCTCTACATCGGTCTCGCCATTGCAATGACGGCGGCTCTTCAGGGCAGCGCCAGTGGATTCGTCCCGGGCGTCGTGGAGATCTTGCGCGACGGCGCCGTGATTGTCGTCGCGATCCTCGTCGCGCAAAAACTGAGCGATTGGTGGGTGGTTCCAGGGCTCGACAACAACCAGGCGGTCGCGGACGGAAATACGGCCGTCGCTCTCACCGAATTCGGCAGCTCGGTCGCGACCGGCATGATCGCGTCGGCATCGTTTGGTGGAGGCGAGGGCAGCTGGCTGACGGCGGTCGTGTTCTTCGCGCTGGGACAGCTCGCGCTCATCGGGTGTTTCTGGGCGCAGGAGCGGCTCCTGCCCGGGTCGTTTGTCGCGGAAGTCGCCCGCGGCCGCGAGGGAGCTGGTGTGGCGGTCGCGGGCGTGCTGATCGCGCTGGGCGTGATTCTCCGGGCAAGCATCGCGGGACCGTTTCTCGGCTGGAGAGCGAGCCTCGGGGCCTTCGCCGTCTACGCCCTCGGGGGCATTCTGTTTCTCATGGCCTTCCAGGAAGTCTTCACCTACTTCTTCGTGAAGCGCCGGCACGTCGAGGATCAGTACCACAACGTCGGCACCTCCTCCGTCGTCGCCTGCGGTCAAATTGCCGTGGCGCTCGTGGTCACGGCTCTTTTGTAGGAGCGCTCCCGTGCCACGTGAGCTCGCTACTCCAAATCGCCGGCTGGACCCGGCGATGAGCATTCTCGCCGTCACGATGTTCGTCACGGGCTTCACAGGCTTCGTGTTCGAATGCATTCTCTCCACCGTTGCGACCTACGTCCTGGGCAACAGCGTCGAGCAGTTCTCGGTCACGATCGGCCTCATGCTGGCCTGCATGGGACTCGGGAGCTTTGCGCAGCAGTACGTGCGAGCCACACGCCCCGTGATGCCGTTTGTCGGGGTCGAGCTGGTGCTCGGCATCGTTGGAGGATTCGCGCCGGTGGCCATGTACGCCGCATTCGGTTTCTTCGAGCATCACTTCCAGCTGATCCAATATGCCATCGCGGGGGGCATCGGGTTCCTGATTGGGAGCGAGGTGCCGTTCGCGACGCGCATCAACGAAGACTTCCGCGGCGTGCCGCTCCCGAACAACCTGGGGTCGATCTTTCTGTGGGATTACCTCGGCGGCTTCATCGGCGCGATCATCTTCGCCAGAGTCCTCATGCCGAAGGTGCCGCTGACCGAGATGAGCTTCCTGCTCGGAGCAGCCGTGCTCGTCACGGCGTTCGGCAATTACGTGTACTTCATGACCGCGAAACGAGCGGTCCACTACGCCGCGTTCCTCGTCGTCGGCGCCACGCTCGGCTACGGGTACGCTCACAACCGTCAATGGAATGTCGCATTGGAGCAGCGGTTGTACGCGGATCGGATCATTTATGCGACGACGACGGCGTACCAGCGAATCGTGCTGCAGCACAACGACGC
>DATKHR010000312.1:0-4823 GCA_035510155.1 Vicinamibacterales bacterium | reverse complement strand
CTATTTCGTCGGCACGAGGCGCTTCAACTCTTCGTCGAAGTGCTGGACGACGACGATCCGCGGCGGGGCGCTCGTCGCGCCGTTCCCGGCCGCTTTGATCATCAGGAACCGCTGGCCGTCAGCGGCGACATCGTAGTTTCTGGGGAAGTTACCGCCGGGCACCCTCGTTACATACGGTCCCTCGAGCACCTTGGTCGGTGCGCCGGCCGTCCACGTCGGCCCGCGTGATACGCCGACGCGCATCAGCGCGCCATCCGGCGCAACATAGAAGAGCTCCTGCCCGTTGCGTGCCCACAAAGGCTGCGTGCCGCCGTTTGTCGAGACGGGCCAGTGGCCGCTGTTGACGTCCGGAAACGGCCGGACGTAAATCTCGAACGACCCCGAATCGTTCGCTTCATACGTCAGCCAGCGCCCATCAGGAGACACGATCCCGTTGCGCTCGTCGAAGGGAGTCTGCACGAGCGGGATGACCTGGTGCTTGCCGTCCAACCGGAGTGCCATCACGTCCCAGCCGGTGTCACGGGACCGTTCCGTAAACACCACTCGCGCGCCGTCGGCCGAGACGGCGCTGGGGATTTGAGGATTCGGACTCTCGGTCAGCCGCTCGATAGCGCCAGTACCGTCTGCCGCCTGGCTGAACAGATTCCGGACCCCTGCCCGGTCCGAGCTGAACACGACGCGCCGGCCGTCCGGCGTCCACGCCGGAAACGTATTGTCAGCCGGACCAGATGTGACCCGCGTCAGCGTCGACCGGACCAGATCCCAGAGCCAGAGGTTGGCGTTCTGGTCGCCGGTGACGCTCACGACCACGTGCGTTCCGTCGCCGGAGACGCGCTGCAACCCGTAGGACCGCGGCGGCGCCCCAGTGGGCGTTTCGTGGCCCTGGCGATCGACCCAGACGAGGGTTTGCGCCGAGCTGCTGCCCGCGCCCCCGGCCACGTAGACAAGCGTTCCGTCGCGCGCAAGCCCTGCCTCGGCGGCGCCGAACGCAGTCGTCAGCATTTCCGGCACGACGGGCCTCGCCGTCCCGACAACGACCAGCCGTGTCAGGTCGAAGCCGACGGCGCGGAGCGTCCCCCCCGTCGCGTACACCAGATGCCCGCTCGGCACGTACTGCGCGTGGGTGCCGCCCCGGAGCAGCATCGTCGACCGGCCGCTCCGCATGTCGAGGACCGCAATCGAGGCCGCATCGAGCCCGCCTGTTGTCGCCGTCAACGTGTACAGGACCGCCTGACCGCCCGGCAGGCGCTCCGGCCACACATGAGTGGCTTCCCCACGCGCGCGATCCGGACGGGTCAGCGCCTCCGGCACGCCTCCGTCGGCGCTGACCCGCTGCAGCCCCGTCGTCGTCGCCGCTGTCGCGAAAATGATCGTGCCGTCCGCCGCCCAGGTCGCACCGCGCTCACTTGTGCCGAGCTGTGTGACTAGCACCGCGGGTCCGCCGGTGATGGGCACTTTGTTCAACGTCTGGGGTCCATCGAAGAAACCCACCCATTGGCCATCCGGTGACACAAATGGATCGCGGAGGCCGCTGCCGCGCACAAGCGGCGTCGCGTCGAGCTGATCGAGCGGGCGCACAAAGAGCGTCGTCCCGTTCGCGCCGACGTAGATAAGCCGGGAGCCGTCGGGCGTGAGGGCGATATCGCGCGTGTAGCCGGTGATAGTGAGCGCCGCGGTGCCCGGTGGCGTGACCTGGAACCTCCATACTCGTGGCGGCGCGATCGTCGCTCGCGCAGCGAACCAGACGATGACCGCCGTCACGAGGCTACCGACCAGCAGCGCAGCGGTTGGGATCACCGCGCGGCGCCACCACGGCGTGTGCAGCACCGCCGATGTTGGGACAGGCTCGTCAGCGGCTCCGCTCAACATGTGCTCGATCGCAATCCGGGCCTCGCCGATGTCTCGCAATCGCTCTTTCGGATCCTTATGGAGAGACCGATGGAGCAGGCGGCCCAAACTGGACGGCGCGGCCGCGGGAAGAGCGGACCACTCCGGATCCGCTTTGAGAATCGCCGCTAAGGTGGTCGAGATGTCGTCACCCTCGAATGCACGTCGCCCGGTCAACATCTCGAACAGCACGCAGCCGAAGGCCCAGATGTCGGCGCGCTTGTCGATGGGTTTGCCGCGCGCCTGCTCGGGCGCCATATAGGCGGCTGTCCCGAGGATGATGCCAGCCTGCGTGGCGTGGATCGACAGCGTCGGCGACATCGTCGCGCCGGCACTGGTGGAGGCCGCGGGATCGAAAGCCTTCGCGAGTCCAAAATCGAGGACCTTCACAGTGCTGTCGGCGCGGACTTTGATATTGGCTGGCTTCAGATCGCGATGGATGATGCCCTGCTCGTGCGCCGCTTCGAGCGCCTCGGCGATCTGCTTCGCAATCGGTAATGCTTCGTCGAGTGGAGTGGGGCCCTGCGCAATCCGATCCGCAAGCGTCGGCCCTTCGACCAGCTCCATCACCAGCGCGCGGACGCCGTTCGACTCTTCGAGGCCGTAGATCTGGGCAATGTGCGGCTGATTCAGGGCGGCCAAGGTCTTGGCCTCACGCTCGAACCGCGCAATCCGCTCGGGATCGGCCGCCAGCGCCTCGGGCAAGATCTTGATCGCCACGTCTCGATCGAGCTTCCGATCGCGCGCGCGGTAGACTTCACCCATCCCGCCCGCGCCGATGGCGGCGAGGATGTCGTAAGAGCCGAGGCGCGAGCCAGCGATGAGCGACACCACTACTTCGTCGGCACGCGTGCCTTCAGTTCCTCGGCCCAGTTACGGACGACAACGATTGAGTGCGAAAAGTCCGTGGTCGTCGCCTCGATCATCAAGAAGCGTCCGTCGGGCGCCACATCAAACGCTCGCTGGGATCCCGGTTCAAATCCCCCTTCGAACAACACCCGAGGTGTATCCACTCGCAGTTCGGGCGCAGTCGACAGAATCGGTGCTGACAATATCTTCATCGAACTGCGGAAGAAAAGTTCTTTGCCACCGTGCGACCAGACGGGATCCTGTCCGCCGTCGGCTGACACGCGAACGGGCGCACCAGGGCCCGGGAACGGCCGTACCCAGACTTCCGAACGACCGGTTTGGTCGGACGTATATGCCACCCATCGGCCGTCAGTCGAGAATCGCGCTTCGCCCTCCGCAAAGGGCGTAACCAGCCACGGGTGAGTTATTCGATCGCTCATCGACAGCAGCATGAGATCCGATCGGTTTTGCACGCTCGTGCGTGAGAGCAGCACCGTCTGACCGTCTGGCGACCAGTCCAGGGGCACGTGGGGTTCTTCAGTCGTCAGCAGAGGTTCGGGCTCGACGGCCGTGCCATTTGCGGGAACCGATAACAACCGGTCCGACCCGGCGCGAGAGATGAACAGGATGCGCTGCCCGTCCGAGGACCAGATCGGAAACAGGTTGTGATCGTGAAATGTCAACTTGAGAGATTGAGCGCCGCCGGCGAGATCGTAAATCCAGATATTCCCGGCGTTGAGCGGCCCGATCGTCAGGGCAAGGCGCCGACCATCCGGCGAGAGGCGTGGATAGCGGGGAAACTGCAGCAGCTGCTCTGCGATTGGCCCCATATGCGTGCCGCGGCGGTCAACCCAGACGACACGGCGCGGGCGGGCGACATCGCTACCGGCCACATACAGTACGGTGCCATCGCTTGCGATCGCGAGGTTCGTCGCCGATCCGGCGGGAAGCTTCGTGGATGCGTTGTCCTGAAGCGTCATTGGCGAACCGGTCACCCGAACGCGTGACGCGTCAAACGCGACCGCCATCAATCGGTCGTTCTGGCCGTAGACAAGGTAGCCCGGTGTGAGGTACTGGGCCCCGAATCCTCCCTCGAGGACGGTGGTCGTCGTGCCGTTCTTGAGGTTCCGCGCGACGATTCGCGGCGCTCCGCCACGTACCGAGACCGAATACAGGACCGACTGCCCATCCGGCAGGAACGTGGGCCGGAAATAATTCTGTTCTCCTTTCGTCGTGTCAGGTGCCGCGAGTTTCTCCGGCTGGCCTCCTGCCGCTGAGACGCGAAACAAGCCTAGTCCGCCCGCCTGCGTGAAGACGATGGCATCGTTGGGCCCCCAGGTGGCGCCGCCGAACACAACACCCGCCACTCGGCAGATCTTGACGCTCGCTCCCCCTCCGGCCGGGACGCGTCTCAGCTCGTCGAGCGTGGCATAACCGATCTGCTGACCATCAGGCGAAAAGAATGGGTCCCACGCGCTCTCCCCGGTCACGATTGCCTTCGTCTCCACACGTTCAATGTCGCGAAGCACCAGCCGAGCGTCGGCACCGCGCGACGTGTAGACGATTCGTGAGCCATCTGGCGAGATCGCGACATTGGCCCCGGCTGGATCGGTGCTCAAGGGATGCATCGACGACGAGGTCAGCTCAAATCGTTCCACGCGGAGCCGGTACGACGGCTGTCCCGAGCGATTGATGAGTCCGATCGCCGCACCGCCGACGATCAAACCAAGCGCCGCCGCCGCAGCCATCCACCATCGTGAGGCGATCGAGGATGATGACTCCGCCGGTGACGACCCACGAGAACCGTCTTCGAGGAGCAGCTGCACATCGCCCGCGTCACGTAATCGCTGCTGAGGATCTTTCTGGAGACACCGCCGCAGTACGCTCGTGAGTGACATCGCCGATGACGGCAGCGCCTTGTAGTTCGGCTCTTCTTTCAGGATGCCTGCCAGCGTGTCCGGCACATCGATCCCGCCGAACGCACGTTTGCAAGTCAGCATCTCGTACAGCACGCATCCGAACGCCCAGATGTCAGCACGTTTGTCGACAGCCCTGCCACGTGCCTGCTCTGGCGACATGTACGCCGC
>DATKHR010000311.1:0-3814 GCA_035510155.1 Vicinamibacterales bacterium | reverse complement strand
GTAGAGCAGCGCCTTCGCGAAGTAGAGGCGATCGGTCCGCGTGTCGGGCAGCTTGACGAAATGAACGAAAGGCGGCGTGCCGTCGGCGTGGAACCGGAGGCGTTTGCCGCGTTTGAGGAAGATCCCTTCGGGTCCAGCCCGGTACAGACCGAAGAACCGTTCGAGGTCTTTTCGCTCGTACGTCAGGTCGCCGTCAAAGGCCATGCTCAACCCGGACGCCACGTAGGTTGCCTCGTCGCCCTTGATGCCGAAGCCGGTCTTGACAACGTCGACGGAGATGGCGGCCGCCAGGCACACGACGAGCAGCACCGCGCCGATCATGGCGGCATCACGGGAAGTCACGCGGGCCATGATAGTCCAATACAATTACTCGGTCTCGGTACTCGTGGCCCGGTACTCATCGCCCGATTCGTGGATGTCGTGTCCGACGCGTCCCAATTCATCGCCGAAGCGTTCCTGATCGTCCTCGGACGCGAGGTGTCGCCGATCGAGCTGCGAGACACCGCGCGCGGTTTTGGTGCGGGCGATGCCCGCGCAAGCCGCGACGCGCTCGTCGTCCGGCTGCTTTCCTCTCCTGAGTTCAGGCTGCTGCACGACGCCTTGCGGGATGGCCGCGACACGGGACGCGATTCGGAACTCGAGGAGCGGGCCCTCTGCCGGCTCGGGGCTGAAGATCGGTTCGTTGGCCTGGCCTACGAGCTGCTGCTTGGCCGGGCGGCGGACGGGGCCGGGCATGCGCACTACGCGGCAGCCATTCGCAACGGGGACTCGCGGACGAGCGTCCTTCGGTCGCTCATCGTCTCTTCTGAATTTGCGCACCGGTATCGGCGCGTGTCTCCTCAGGGCGGGATCGTCCCGCACGATATCCAGCTCTGCGAGCTGGCCAACCCGGCGAAGTGGGACAACCCGGAATGGCTCGCCTTGCTCCGGAGCATGGCACTTCCCGACGGCAAGATCTCCATGCACCGCAAATGCTACGAGTTCACGCAACTGGCCTACGGGCTGAAGAGGCTTGGTCTGCTCCACGACGCGGTGCGCGTCATCAGCGTGGGCGCGGGCCACGAAGCGGTCTTGTACTGGTTGGCCAATCACGTGGGGCGCGTGATTGCGACCGACATGTATCAGGGGGTCTGGCAGGACGTCCAGTCGCGCGAGGGCGACGTCGGCGTCGTGCACGCCCCACGGGATTACGCGCCGTTTCCCTACCGCGAGGATCGACTGGTGTTCCTGCAGATGAACGGGCTCAGCCTAGGTCTCAAGAGCGGTGTCATGGACGTCGCCTACTCACTCTCTTCGATCGAACATTTCGGTGGAGTCGGCGGCGCGGAGCAGGCGATTGACGAAATGGCGCGCGTGCTCAAGCCGGGTGGTGTTCTGGCGCTTGCGACCGAGTATGTGATCGCCGGCCCGCCGCACGAAGAAACCTTCAGTCCCGACGACTTCGATGCGCTCATCGAGAGGCCCGGGTTGTCGCTCGTCGGGGAGTTCGACCGATCGGTGTACTCGCGATATGACTACTCCGCCGTGGACCTCTACGGCAATCCTCATCAGACGCCGCACATGGTCGTGCGCTTCAACGACACGGTGTTCACGACGGCGTTCGTGTTCATGCGAAAGAGCTGATGGGAGTACAATTCACGGGAAAACCCATTCCTTCTGTGCGGCAAGAGAGGGTCCCCTTCAACGAACGCGGCGGGCGACTGCGCGGTTGTCTGGACGCGGTCAGCGGACGCTTTCCGCGATTCGTCTTCGGCGGGCGGGTCGGCGCGGATATCCTCCCCGTTTTTCATTTCCACGACGAGGGACGCGCGGATCTCGAGCCCAAGCTGCGCTACCTCGCCGAGAACGGATACCGATCGGTGACGAGCGAGGACATCGCCCAGTTCGTCGCCGGCCGCCTGTCACACGAGCCGCGCCGCGTCGGTTTGTGCTTCGACGATGCGTGGGCGAGCCTGTGGACCGTCGCCGCGCCGCTTTTGCGCGCATACGGGTTGACGGCGATCGCGTACGCGATTCCGGGCCGGATTGAAGACGCCGAGGCGCGCTCCAACGCGACGCCTTTCGTGACCTGGTCCGAGCTTCGCGCGCTTCACGCATCGGGCGTCGTCGACGTCCAATGTCACACGTATTCGCACTCACGGGTGTTCTGCTCAACCGAGGTGGTCGACTACGTGACGCCCGGCTATCGCGACACCCCGTTCCTCAATCGACCGCAGCTTCAATCCACGCCATCGCTCCGGTTCGTTTCCCCGGAGGATTTGGGCGCGCCGCTATACACCGCGCGCTCCCGCATGTCCGATGCGCGGCGAATCGTATTCGCGGACGATGTGGATCGAAGGTGTGTCGAGCACGTGGCGAGAGAAGGCGGAGCGCCATTCTTCGACCGGCGGGGCTGGCGGGCGGAGCTCGACGCGATCGTGCGTGGCGCATGCCCTGATCATGCCGGGGCGCGCCGCCCGACGCCGGCGGTTGAGTCCGCCGGCTCCCAGCGCGCCGCCATCGAAGAGGAGCTCGACCGGGGGCGATCGATGTTGAACGACAAGCTCGGCACGCGGACGATCAACCACGCCTGCCTGCCCTGGGGCGTGTCCGGCTCGGAGACCGCGGCGGCGTTACGGCGCCTCGGTTTTCGCACGGCGTTTGCCAATCGCCTTCGAGGCGTGCACGCAGTCCGACGGGGAGACGATCCTTACTGGTTGAAGCGCCTGCCGAACAAGCACATCTTTCGGCTGCCCGGTCGCGGGCGCCGGACATTCGTGTGATGGCGTTCCCGGACGATGTCGGGGTCTCGATCGTCTGCCACGACAATCGGGACGTGCTCGCTGCCGCTCTGGCGTCGCTCGAGGCCGCTTCCTGTCCGCGCTCGGCCGTGCTGGTGGTCGACGTGGCCAGCACCGACGGGACCGCCGAGTGGATCCGGAGCGAGTTTCCCGGAATCACCGTGCGGACGCTGGAAAGAAACGACGGACCCAGCCCCGGCCGGAACGTCGGCATCCGCGAATGTCGCTTCCCGTTCGTGTTTCTGATGGATGCGGACGTCCAGGTGCAGCCTGACACCATCGCGCGGCTGCGGCAGGCGATGGCCGGCGACGAGTCGATCAAGATCGGGAGTCCCATCGTCGTCCACGCTGCCGCTCCGGACACGATTCAGTATGCCGAGGGCAGCCTCCATTTCATCTGCGAAGCGATCAACCCATGGCTGGATCGGCCGCTGGCCGAGCGAGGAGACGCGCCCCGCGACATCGGCGTGGCGCCGACCTGCGGGTTGCTGCTCGACCGGCGAGCCGCAATCGAGGTCGGACTTTTCGACGAGCGCTATTTCATTGGAAAAGAAGACGGCGATTTCACGCATCGAATTCGTATGGCGGGTTATCGAATCCTCGAGTTGCCGTCGGCGCTCGTCCTCCACCGGAGCCGGTCGCGAGGCACGTGGCTCTTTTACTATCAGATTCGGAACCGCTGGCATTTCATGCTGAAGAACTACCAGTGGAGCACGCTGATCCTCGTGCTGCCATGCCTCGCGGTCCACGAGCCCTTGCAGGCCCTGGTGCTGCACGCGAAGGGGCACGCGCGCGTCTACTGGCAAGCTGTGGGCGGTCTCATCGCCCTGCTGCCGAGCCTGCCGCGAGATCGAGCGCTTGCCAACCGGATTCGCGTCGAGCCGGACGCGGCGCTGCTCGGCGCCGATCGGTTGATCGTTCGTGAAGACCTCGCGCGCCACGGCCTCGTACGACTTGGAAAGAACGCCTACGAGGGCTTCCTGCGCGGTTACTGGCGTCTGCTTCAGCGCACGGTGCTGAACGGCACGCGGCGC